>PLFE01000211.1:93735-123843 GCA_003136675.1 Bryobacterales bacterium | reverse complement strand
CACTGTGATCAAGTCTCCTTAAGGGCTCGCGAGCGCAAACGTCCGCTCATTCGGCGACGCCTGTAGAATTTGGGTGTTAACAGAGTTTAAACCTCCCCAAGGGGCCTTCGCGAATAGATATTTGTTATCTACCCCATTCAAATCTTTGGATGCTACGCTCGCCAAGAACCAAACGTGTATTCTGAACTCTTTATGACCTTCCCCGTCCTGTTGCGCGCAGCCGGCTTCTTCCTGCTGGTCTCCGGCTGGGCGATTGTGCCGGCTTCGTTTCGATTGCTGCGCGCGCCAGGGGCTCGGGCTGGTTTCGTTTTGGCTGGGTTTGCCGTGGAACTGCTGGGCTTTGCTTTGGTCGTTCGTTCGCACGGGTTCACACGGCGGAAGAAAACATGATGTCTGAGGCGCAACAGGTACTCTGCTTCGCATTGATCCTGCTCGTACCCCTCGCCGCCGCCGGAATCGCCCTGATGAATACGGGCCTCGGCCGTGCACGCAGCGCCGCCCACACCATGCTGGCGTCTCTCTCGATGCTGGCCACCGCGGCGTTAGCGTACCTGGTCTGCGGCTATGCACTGCAAAACTACTCGGGCGGAACGGCTTTCCCGGGCTTATTCCTGGTGGCCGTGAAGCTCAACGCATCGCCCGAATCTCTCGGCATTCTGCTGAGCATGCTAAGCGCTGGAATCGGCGCGATGATTCCGCTGGGGGCGGGGTCGGACCGTTGGAGGCTCTCCGCGTGCTGCTATTCCGCAGCCGTCTTCGCCGGGCTGATTTTCCCCGTTTTCTCACACTGGGTGTGGAACGGTGGCTGGCTGGCGGAGGCCGGGTTCCTCGATACCGGCGGCGCATCCACCATACATGTTTCCGGCGGCCTCGCCGCGCTCTCCATCGCGTGGTTGCTGGGACCCCGTCGCGGAAAATATGTCGATGGCGTGCCCGCCGCGCTCCCCGGGCACGACGCGGTTCTGGTTATTTTGGGTTGCGTTCTGGCCCTCGTCGGCTGGCTGGGACTCAACTGTGCCGGAGCCATCCTCTATAACCGGCTCGCCGTCGGCGCGGTGGTTCTTGTCGCGCTAAATACGCTGCTCGCGGCAAGCGCGGCCGCCCTCGCCGCAGCGCTCGTCACGCGCACGCGTTACAACCGCCCCGATGCTTCGTTGTGCGCCAACGGATGGACCGGTGGCCTGGTTGCAGGCAGCGCCGTCGCAGCCTTCGCGAGTCCATTGGCGGCGGCTTTGATTGGCCTCATCGCCGGTGCGCTGGTGGCTCTTTCGGTGGAAACTCTCGACCTCCGGCTGTCGCTTGACGACCCCGGCGGGGCCATCTCTGTGCATGCCCTGGCCGGAATCTGGGGCTTACTCGCCGTCAGCTTCTTCTCTGCCGGAAGTTGGCTCGCGCAGATCGCCGGTGTCGCCACGCTGCTCGGTTTCGTTTTCCCGCTCGCCTATGGCGCGAACTGGTTGCTGGCCCGCTTCCACCGCTTACGTGTCGCTCCCGAAGGTGAACGCACTGGGATGGATTTGCATGAACTTGGCGCAGGCGCTTACCCCGACTTCGTCACCCATCATGACGACCTCTTTTCCCGATAAATTCTCCAGATCAACATAACCGATGAATACAAATAAACTCAGCGCTTCCGCGGCACTCGCGATCCTTGCTCTTGCCGCCGTTCTCGAAGTGGGCGGCGATGCCCTGGTCCGCTCCGGACTGCACGCGCCACTCGTCCGCCGCGCCTCGCTCTTTCTGGCTGGCGCGCTCGTTCTGTTCGCTTATGGCGTTGTCGTCAACACGACGTCCTGGGATTTCGGCAAACTACTCGGCATCTATATCGCCCTGTTCTTTGTCGTGGCCCAGTTGGTGAACTATTTCGCCTTCCACCAGAAACCCACCCTGCCGATCCTGGCGGGCGGAAGTCTCATCGTTCTCGGCGGAATCGTCATCACCGTTTGGGAAGCCGGAGTGTGAATCTTAATACATTTTAATCAGCGCGCGATTGGAGCCTGATTTGTCCTACAGGTAGAATAACGAAGGGCTTCGTTTGCCCCGCGTTCTTTGCAGAACACAGAAGAGTCTCACCAAGATCTCTACTAAATAAACGGAGTCCAAATGGGTCGACACGCGGCTTCCGCGCGCGTGGCAGGCGGCATAACCGTGCCTACGTCTGCCAACGGGAATGAAGTTCAGATTAAACGTCTTCGAGCGAAGTTTGCCATCGCTCCTCACCAACGCCCCGCCTTCGTGGCTGAATCGGATTGGGGCATATTCACCGCATGCGTTCATGAAAAGCGCGCCCTGACGGATTTATCCCGCAGTTTGGGAATGCCGCCGGCAAGGCTGCGGGATTCTCTCGCCCGAGTGGAAGCGCTCATCGAACCGCGCTCAATCACACCCGCCATCACCCCCGATCGCGTGCTGGAGACTTTACAGCTCTCCGTCCGCGCCCGCAACGCGCTGCACCGCCTCGGCTGCGAAACCGTCGATGACGTGTCCCGTCTGGACTTCAAATCGTCGCTTCGCCAGCTCGGCTCAAAGACGCGTTCCGAGGTGCTGGACCGCCTCGATAAGGCCGGCTTCCATCCCTTGTTTCCGGATAAGCCTTCCCCCTCCGAGGTGACCCGGATCGCTCGCAGTCTCGACCGTGTGCAATCCCGCCTCAATACAGCGTTTGAAAGCGTGATGCGGGAAATTCGCGCTCTTCAGGACAGAGTTGAGAAGCTGGGCGAATAAGAAACGCTCTCGATAGCGTCCATAAAAATAAGTGATAGCGGCTTCTGCCGAAACGTCTTGCCCATGCGGTACCGCATCGTCCATAATCGAAAATTCATTGGGCTGAAATCGTCTGCTGTCAGCACTTTTGCCCCACCGTGTCCGGTCCGATCCGTAAGTTTCAGGAACCTCCAACACTTATGACAAAATACAAACTCGAATACATCTGGCTCGACGGCAAGCATCCCGTCCCCGACCTGCGCGGCAAGACTCTCATCAAGGCGTTTGAGCAACCGCCGACCCTGGCCGATCTGCCCAATTGGGGCTTTGACGGCAGTTCCACAATGCAGGCCGAGGGCAAGTCTTCAGACTGCGTGCTCAAGCCTGTCGCCATCTATCCCGATGGAAGCCGCAATCACGCTTTTATCGTTCTCAGCGAAGTCATGCACCCGGATGGCACCCCGCATTCCACCAACATGCGGGCGACCATTGAGAACGACCCGGACCTCTGGGTCGGCCTGGAACAGGAATATTTCCTCTACCAGGAAGGCCGGCCGCTCGGCTTCCCGAAAGACGGCTACCCCAGCACCCCACAAGGCCCCTATTATTGCGGGGTCGGCTACAAGTACATGGGCAGCCTGGCCCGTAAGATCGTTGAAGAGCATCTCGAACTCTGTCTTCACGCCGGCATCAACCACGAAGGCATCAACGCGGAAGTGGCCAAAGGGCAGTGGGAATTCCAGATCTTCGCGAAAGGCTCCGCCAAAGCCGCCGATGATGTCTGGACCGCCCGCTATTTGATGATGCGCCTCTGTGAGAAGTACGAGGTGGATGTCCAGCTCCATTGCAAGCCCATCAAGGGCGACTGGAACGGGTCGGGAATGCACTGCAACTTCTCAACTAAGTACCTCCGCGAAGTCGGCGGTAAGGATTACTTTGAGTCCCTCATGAAGGCGTTTGGCGCGCACGTCGCCGAGCACATCGCGGTCTATGGCCCGGATAACCATCTGCGCTTGACCGGTCACCACGAGACCCAAGCCATTGATAAGTTCAGCTATGGCCTCTCCGATCGCGGCGCATCGATCCGCATGCCGGTGAACTTCATCAAGAACGGTTACAAGGGATATCTGGAAGATCGGCGCCCCAATTCCGAAGGCGATCCCTACCAGATTGTCTCGCGCATCCTGAAGACCATCAACAGCGTCCCGAAGTAGATTCCCGCCGTCTCACGCTAAGTGGCCCGTGCGTGCTCCAGCTTTGGTGCACGCGCGCCCACATACAACCCAATCCCAACGATCGCCAGCGCAACCGCGATCCATTGCTCCAGCGAGAGCCCCAGCCCCAATGGATTCGAGGAATCATGCTCCCGGTAGAACTCCACCGTCAAACGCGCCACCCCGTAAAGCGCCAGATAAAGCCCCAGAATCTGTCCGTTTTTATGTGGCCGCAGTAAGAACAGGATCAGGATACAGCAGATGATCCACTCCGCCAAAGCCTCATAGAGCTGCGTCGGATGAAGGGGAATGCCCAGGCGATCGGCCGCAATCACCGCGTCCGGATTCGTGAAGGTGACGGCCCACGGCACATTCGCGGGACGGCCCCAGCAACAGCCCGCGGCGAAGCAGCCCAGGCGTCCAATGCCATGCCCCAATGCCACCCCCGGAGCGAACTGGTCCGCCGTCAACAGGTAGGGAAGATGATTGCGGCGCATGTACCAGATTGCCGCCAGCAGCGCGGCGATCAGCCCGCCATAGAAGATGCCGGCGGATTGCAGCGTTGCCATGGTGAAAATCTCCATGGGGTGTTCGCGGTACTCCGGCCCCATGGCGATCATCAGCGCCTTGGCGCCCACGATTCCAGCCAGCGCGCAGAATACGCCCAGATTCAGAACCGTCTCGGAGGTAATATTCACGCGCCTGGCAAGTCTCGTGGTCAGCCAAATGCCCGCCAGGAACCCCAACGCGACCAGAATGCCGTAAGTGGGGATCGAGAAACTGCCAATCGTAATCAGATGAGGAAACATTTCAGGCGTGGGCCTTTCGTTCCATGGCGCTCTTGCGCAACATGCCCAGAAGCAACAGTCCGGCTCCTATACTGATCGACGTATCCGCCACGTTGAAGGTGTACCAATGATACGAGCCGGCGTAGAAATCGAGGAAATCCGTCACCGAGCCGAAGCGGATGCGGTCGAAAACGTTGCCCAGTGCGCCGCCGAAGATCAAGGCAATGGCCACGTCCGAGTACGCCTCGCCGCTTCGATTGCGCCAGAGAAGCCACGCCAGCATGACGAGCGCGCCAATGGAAAAAATAATCAACAACGCTACTTTATACTGCGATTCCGCATTGGTGAAAAGGCCGAACGCCACGCCCGTATTCTGCGAACGCACGATATCGAAAAAGCCCGGGATCACCACATGGCTTTCATAAGGAGCGAGGCGCGTTTCCACCAGATGCTTGGACCAGCGGTCCAGCGCGAACACCAAAACCGCGATCAGGCCGGAGCGCATGTTCATTGCTTTGTGTTTTGTCCGGTGATCGCTTCAAGCGCCGCTACGCACTGCTCACAAACGGTGGGCCAGCGTGGGTCCGCGCCGTAGCTCGGCAGATACTTCCAGCAGCGCTCGCACTTGTTTCCCGAAGCCCGCTCCACCCGCACGGCGAGTTCCGTATCCGAAGACGCCTCCAGCAGAACCTGCGAGACAATGAACAGTCCCGGCAGTTCATCCCGGTATTCCTCCAGCAGCGGCATCAGTTCCTTTCCCGCCGCAAGTGTCACCTGCGCTTCAAGAGGCGCGCCGATTACTTTCTCTTGCCGCGCGCGCTCCAGTTCCTTCAGCACCGTGTCCCGCACTTCGATCAACGTGTTCCAGTGTTCGGCATGCGCGCGCTGCGGCCCGGTAATGCCCTTCGTCAATTCGTCCGGTTTGGGAAACAAGGCGGTATGGACGCTGCCCGGCTCCCCGAGAAAGCCCCAGACTTCTTCGGTGGTAAAAGCCAGGATCGGCGCCAGCAGGCGGACCAGCGCATGATTGATCCGGTAAAGCGCCGTCTGAGCGCTCCGCCGCTCCTTCCATTTCGGTGCGCTGGTATAGAGACGGTCTTTCAGAACATCGAAGTAAACGGCGCTGAGATCCACTGTGGCGAAGTCGTAGATGGCCCGGTACACTTTGTGGAACGCGAAGTCGTTGTACCAGATGAGGCAGCGCGCGATCAGGTCTTCCGCGCGAATCAAAATCCACTGATCGAATTCCAGCAGCTCGTGTCCATCCACGGAATCGAGTGTGGGTTCAAAATCGTGTGTGTTGCCCAACACGTATTTGAAAGTGTTCCGCAGCTTGCGGTATGCCTCCGAGATGCGCACCAGCGTGGTATCCGAAGTGCGCATGTCTTCCACGAAATCAACCGAAGCGAACAGCAGGCGCAGGCTCTCTGCGCCATACTTCTTGATCACGTCCGCCGGATCAACTCCGTTGCCGAGCGACTTGGACATGGCGCGGCCTTCGCTGTCAAGCGTCCATCCGATGGTGGCGCACTCTCGGTATGGCGAGCCATTGCGTAATCCGACGCCGATCAGCAGCGAGCTATGGAACCAGCCGCGGTATTGGTCGCCGCCTTCAATATAGAGATCGGACGGCCACGGCAATCCGTATTCCTCGGTAAGAACGGCCAGGTGGCTGGAGCCGGAATCAAACCACACGTCGAGAATGTCGGTCTCCTTGGTGAACTCCGATGCGCCGCAGCGCTCGCATTTCGTGCCCGCCGGTATCAGGTCCGCGGCGGCTTTGGTATACCAGACATCCGCGCCTTCCCTGGCGAATAAAGCGACCACCGGATCGAGAAATTTGCGATCGGTCAGCGGTTCGCGGCACTGGCCGCAGTAGAAGACCACGATGGGCACGCCCCACACGCGCTGACGCGAGATACACCAATCGGGCCGCGTGGCGATCATATTCGAGATGCGCTCCTGACCCCACTCCGGCAGGTATTTGATGGCCTTGATGGCGTCCAGCGCGCGCTCCCGCAGGTGATTGCGCTCCATGCCGATGAACCATTGCTCCGTCGCACGGAAGATCGTGGCGTGGTGGCACCGCCAGCAATGCGGATAGCTGTGTTCGATCTTCTGCTGCGCGAGTAGCGCGCCGCGCGCTTCGAGAATCCCGATGATGATCGGGTTCGCCTGCCACACGGTCTTGCCGATAATCTCCGGCGGCAGTGTTCCAGACTCGCCATGGGGCTCGAAGAATTTGCCCGCGCCATCTACCGGGCAGTAAGTCGGCAGACCGTAGCGCTGCGAAACGGCGAAATCTTCCTGGCCATGTCCAGGCGCTGTGTGAACCGCGCCCGTCCCTTGTTCCAGCGTCACGTGATCGCCCAGAATCCCCAGGGATTCGCGATCGAGAAACGGATGCTCGAAAACGGCGCGTTCCAGATGCGCCCCGGCGAAGGTTGCGATCACCCGCGGCGCAACCCAACCGCAGCGCTCGGCCGTAGCGCTCAGAAGATCTTCCGCGACGATGTAGACGTCTCCCTCCGCCGTCTCCGCCGCCGCGTAGACGTATTTCGGATTGAAGGCGATAGCCAGATTGGCCGGCAGCGTCCAGGGCGTGGTGGTCCAGATGAGTCCAAAAACGCGCTTGCCGGCGAGTGAAGGGTCGATGCCCGACGGGTCCGACTTCAATGCGAAGCGAACCCAAACCGAAGGGCTCGTATGATTGGCGTATTCGATCTCGGCTTCCGCCAGCGCGGTGCGGTCATGAATGCACCAGTTCACCGGCTTCAGCCCTTTGTAAACGTAGCCCTTATCCAGGAAATCGACAAATGCGCCCGCGATTACCGATTGATACTGCGGGCTCATGGTCATGTAGGGGTGATCCCATGTTCCGAAGATGCCCAGGCGCTGAAACTGCGCGTTCTGCACGGCCACCCACTTGGCCGCGTATTTACGGCACTCCGCTCGAATCTCGGCGACCGACATCTTGGCTTTCTTCGAGCCAAGATTCTGATCCACTTTGAATTCGATGGGAAGGCCGTGGCAATCGTAGCCCGGCACATAAGGCGTGTCGAAGCCGGCCATTGTCTTGGACTTCAGAATCAGATCTTTGATCAGCTTATTCAGCGCATGACCGAGATGGATCTCGCCGTTGGCGTAAGGCGGACCGTCGTGCAGGATGTAAGTGGGCTTGCCGCGCCGGGCTTCCCGAATTTTCCCGTACAGATCCTCTTCAGCCCAGCGCGCGAGCATCTTCGGTTCAGCGACAGGCAGGTTGGCCTTCATGCTGAAATCCGTATGCGGCAGATTTAGTGTCTGCTTCAGGTCTACTGTTAAGGATTCCATGGAGGAGGGTTAACTTTTAATTATACTGGCAGAATGCATGAGGGCTTAAACAGAAGGGAATTGCTCCGCGGCGCGGCTGCGCTCGGTTTGCTCGGCGGAAGCGCGGGACTGCGTGCGGCGGCGGGGGCCGCTTCCATGATCGGCGTCCCGTTCGCGCCCACCCGCACCGTGCGGTTTGGCGTCATCGGAACCGGTGGCCGCGGCACCAGCATGATCGAAGAGATGATCGCGCTTGACAATGCCGAGATCCGCGCTGTTTGCGATGTGAATCGCGATGCGGCTCTCACGGCGGTGGGCAAGATCGAGAAAGCCGGCAAGAAAGCTCCGGAAGCCTACACCAAGGGCGACCACGATTTCGAGAGTCTTGTAAGCCGCGATGACCTGGATTTCATCTATGTCGCTACCCCGTGGGACTGGCATGTCCCCATGGCGCTCGCCGCGCTGAAGGCGCAGAAGCACGTGGGCGTTGAGGTCCCCGCCGCCACCACCCTGGAGAATTGCTGGGCGCTCGTGAACGCGTCGGAGAAAGCGCGCCGCCACTGCCTCATCATGGAGAACTGCTGCTATGGCGAAAATGAACTACTGGTCCTGAACCTCGTGCGTGCGGGGTTGCTGGGCGAACTTGTGCACGGCGAAGCGGCGTATATACATGACCTGCGCGAGGAATTGTTGAGCAGCCACGGCGAAGGATTGTGGCGCCGGTTCCCGCACACCCGGCAGAACGGCAATCTGTATCCCACGCATGGACTGGGCCCGGTGGCGAACTACATGGGAGTGAATCGCGGCGACCGGTTTGACTTCCTGGTCTCCGTGAGTTCCCTGCAGGCGGGCCTGGAGCAGTATCGCGACGCCCATTTCCCCCCGGACGATCCCAAGAGGCAGGAGAAGTACGTTGAGGGCGACATGAATACCTCGGTCATCAAAACCGCGCTCGGCCGCACCATCGTTCTGCAACACGACGTGGTGAACGCGCGCCCGTATGACCGCATCAATCTGATTTCCGGCACGAAAGGAATCTTTCGCGATTATCCTCCGCGTATTTACCTCGATGGCCAGGCCGGCGGCGAGGCGTTCACTTCCATCGATTCGTTGAAGGCGAAATACGAGCATCCGCTCTGGCAGACCTCGGGCGATCTCGCGCGGAAGCTGGGCGGCCACGGCGGCATGGATTTTCTGATGCTGTACCGCCTGGTGGAGTGTTTCCGTCAGGGCATTCCGCCGGATATCGACGTTTACGATGCGGCGGCATGGAGCTCCCCGGCGCCCTTAAGCCAGGCGTCGGTAACGAGCGGCAGCTCACCCCAGAAGTTCCCGGATTTCACCCGCGGCCGCTGGCAGGAAAAGCGCGGCTGGCTACTTTGAGGCTGCTTTACCCGGTTCGGGCTTTGCCGTGCCCTTCCCCTCACCCTTCTCCTCACCCTTGGCCTTCGGGTCTTTTTCGTCCGGATCTTTCACGGTCGGAAGATCGTATTTCACGATAATCGAAATGCGGCGGTTGGAAGCCGCCGTCGGATCTTTCGGGTTCCGCAGATCCTGGTCGGCGAACCCGCGAACCTGCTCCACCTGGCCGGGCCGCAGCCCGTTCTCCTGCATGATTCGCCGGGCGCTATTGGCGCGATCTGCCGATAACTCCCAGTTGCCGTATCCATCCGCCGCCGAAAATGGTTTGGCGTCGGTGTGGCCTTCGATCAACACCCGGTTCGGCAGCTTGCCGACTTCGCCCGCAAGCATGGCCAGCATATCCTTCCCCATTTCGCTCGGGCTCGCTTTTCCGCTATCGAAGAACATGCCCTTGTCGGTCTCGATCATCTCAATGCGGAGCCCTTCGCCGGTAACCGACATCTGGAGTTGATTCATGCTCTTCTTGAACTGGACCATCTGCCTGGCTGCCTCTTGAATTCTGTCCTTGAGCTGGCTCATTTCAGATTTCTTGATTTCGATGGAATCGCCCGAGCCCGACATGCCCGTGCCGGCCTGTTTGCTTTTCCCTGTCGGGTCCTGAAAGTAGCCGCCGACCGCCTTCTTCACAGCCGAGCTGGTATTCAGCAGCCACAGCACGATGAAAAGCGCCATCATGGCTGTTACGAAATCGGCATAGGCCACCTTCCACGCGCCGCCGTGATGGCCCCCGTGGCCCTTGTTCTTCTTGATGACGTAGATGATGGGAGCTGGAGGTTTTTCTTCGGCGTCACTTGCCATCGTTCCCTCCAGCCTCGGAGGCCGAGCCGCCCTTGCACGCCGCTTCCATCTTTGAGAACGAGGGCCGCAGATCCGCGGGAATGGAGCGGCGCGCGAACTCTACCGCCAGGATCGGGGGCAGTCCCTTCGCGAAAGCCACCAGCGCCACTCGCAGGCATCCATAAAACTGAGCTTCGGCGTCGTTAGCCTTGGTCATCGCACCGGCCAGAGGGGCCAGGAACCCGTAGCACAACAAAATACCGAGGAATGTCCCCACCAGAGCCGCCGCCACCTTGTGCCCAATCTCTTCCGGAGGCCCCCCCAACGCTCCCATCGTGATCACCACGCCCAGAACCGCCGCCACAATGCCTAAGCCGGGCAGTGCGTCGGCAACCGTAGTGAGCGCGGCCACGGGAACAGACGCCTCGTGATGGTGGACCTCAAGATCCAATTCCATCACCTGGTCAAGCTCGAACGGAGGCACCACCCCAGAAAGCGAGGTGCGCAATGTATCGCAGAGAAAATCCAACATATGGTGATCTTTCAGAAGGTTGGGGTATTTCTTGAACACCGCACTCTCCTTGGGCTTCTCAACATCTTCTTCCAGCTTGGCCATTCCATTCTTGCGGGCGTGCTGGAAAAGCTCATTGAGCATTTTCAGGTTCTCCAGATAGAACTTATCCGAGTACTTGCTGCCGCTCAACAGGCCGATGATCCCCTTGATCACTTTGATGACGACGGGCAAAGGGTTCGCAATGAGTAATGTGCCGATAGCCGCGCCGGCGATGATCACCAGTTCGGCAGGCTGCAGCAGCACCAGCAGGTTGCCTTTTTCCATCAGGTAGCCGCCGACCACGGCCCCGATGACGAGTACCATCCCGATGATTACGAACATTCAGTAGATTCGACAACCCCCTATGCATTCATCGGCTTGAACGCCCGAAACCTTAAGGGCAAACCTTAAGTGCAAATGAGGTTATCGATCAGCCGGGTTGCGCCGATCCGTATGGCGCCCATCGCTCGCACCGGCGGTATTGCAACGGCCACCGGCTGTATCGTTTTGGGATCGGCGAGTTCGAAGTATTCCACCTGGACGCCGGGGACCTCGAGCAGTGCCCCGGCTTGCGCCCGAATCTGCCGGGGATCCTTTTGGCCGGCCGCGACAAGCTCTCTCGCGCGCAACAGCGCCTGGTAGAGGCACGCAGCCGTCACACGCTCCTCCGCGTTCAACCGGGCGTTGCGTGAGCTCATTGCCAGCCCATCCGCCTCCCGCACCGTCGCGACGGGCACAATCTTCACCGGAAAATTCAGATCCATCACCATGCGCTCGATCACGGCGAGCTGCTGCCCGTCTTTTTCGCCAAACAAAGCCAGATCCGGCTGGATAATGTGGAACAGCTTCGATACCACCGTTGTCACACCGCGAAAATGCCCCGGTCTGGCTGCCCCGCAGAAATGCTCGCTCAAGCCTTGAACTTCAACGAAAGTCTGGGCTTCCTCCGCATACATCTCCCGCGCGGAGGGCGCGAAAACCAGATCCGCGCCGTGTTTCCCGGCAAGCGCGACATCGGCATCCAGATTACGCTGGTAGCGTTCGTAGTCTTGCGGATCGTCGAACTGCAGCGGGTTCACGAAGATGCTGACCACCACCACCGAGGATTGCTCTCGCGCCACCTCCACCAACCGGGCGTGCCCCGCGTGCAGCGCGCCCATCGTCGGAACAAAGCCAACCGCTCCACGCCCGCGATGTGGGCCGAGCGCCTGACGAATACCGGCAATCGTGCTTTCCACGCGAATCATGGAGCAGGGAAGCGGCCGGTCCGCACATCTTCTATATAAGCGCCGGCCGCCCGCGTCATCGTCTCGCCCAATTGCGCGTACTGCTTCACAAATGGCGGAACGAACCCATCGAACAGTCCAAACGCGTCGTAGCTCACGAGCACCTGCCCGGAGCAGTTAGCCCCCGCGCCGATGCCAATGGTCGGGGCATCGATCTCGCGTGTGATACGCGCCGCAAGAACCGCCGGAATCGATTCGAGCACAATCGCGAACGCGCCCGCTTCCGCAATCGCCGCCGCTTCGGCCACCAGCCGCTCCGCGTCCGCCTCACTGCGGCCCTGCATCAGGTATCCGCCTAACTGATGGACCGACTGCGGCAAAAGTCCCACATGTCCCATCACTGGAATCCCCGCATCCACCAGCCGGCGGATCACCTCCGGCGATTGGCCGCCTTCCAGTTTCACCGCTTCCGCGCCGCCCTCCTGCATCAGCCGGCCGGCGTTGCGCAACGTTTCCTCGGGGTTGATCTGATAGCTGAGGAACGGCATATCGGCAACCACCAGCGCGCGCTTCGTTCCACGCACCACGGCGCGCGTGTGATGCACCATGATGTCCATGGTCACTGGCAGCGTGCTCTCCTCACCCATAATCACCATCCCCAGCGAATCGCCCACCAGCAGCGCATCCACTCCGGCACGGTCCAGAATGCCCGCCATGGTCGCGTCGTAGGCCGTCAGCATGGCTATTTTCTCGCCGCGCTTCTTCCTCTCTTTAAAGGTTGTGATGCGGATCTTCCTCGGCTCGGTCATTGCCCCGGTCACTGCCCCAGTCATTGTCCCAGCCGCGCGCGAATCGCGTCCGCGTCAAAAACGCAGCCGCCCCACGTACCGCCGCTCGCCTGCTGCAGCGCGGCCCACAGCTTCGTATCGGCGGGCAGTCGCGGATCCGCCGCAAGATCGGGACGCAGTGCCCGCGATTCCAGAATTTGCGTACCTTCCTCAGCCCCTTGATAGACGCCGCGTTCCCCCACCAGATTCACGGAACCTTCCAGCTTCTCGCGGTCGATGATGATTTCGATCAGATCGCCCTCCAGCACCTTGCCGAGTGGTCCCCCCGCCAGCGCTTCGGGCGTGATGTGCCCGATGCACGCGCCGGTTGACACGCCGCTAAAACGGGCGTCCGTCAGAACCGCAACGTGCTTCCCGAAGCTCAAATGCTTCAGCGCGGAAGTGATCTGATAGATCTCCTCCATTCCGGAACCCATGGGTCCCCGGCACATGAGCACGATAATGTCGCCCTCCCGAATTGCGCCTTCGCCGTGCCCGCGAATCGCCGCCGTAACCGCTGCCTCCGTCAGGAAAACGCGCGCCGGACCCCGCTTGCGGTAAACCCCATCCGCCCCCACCACGCTCGCGTCGATGGCGGTGCTCTTGATCACGCTGCCCCCGGGCGCCAGATTGCCATGCGGAAAAGTGACGGTGGAAGTGAGGCCGCGTTCGCGCGCCGCGCCGGAGGTCATGATCACGTGATCCGGATCGATCCCATCGCGCTTCGTTAAATTGCTCCGCAGCTCGCGGCGTCGTTCAGACTGCTCCCACCAATCGAGCACCGTCCCAAGCGTTTCGCCCGTCACCGTCAGCGCGTCCAGATTCAGCAGGCCCAGCTTGCACAGGTGCAGCATCACCTCCGGTACCGCGCCGGCCTGGAATACCTGCACCGTGGGATGCCCCACCGGGCCATTCGGCAGCGCGTCGACTAAGCGCGGCACCTGACGGTTGAAACGGATCCAATCGCTCGCGTCCGGACGCCTCAGCCCCGCCGCATGAGCTACCGCCGGAAGATGCATGATCAGGTTTGTCGAGCCGCCGAATGCCGCGTGTACCACCATGGCGTTATCGAGCGAAGCCTGGCTCAGCACATCGCGCATTCTGAGGCCGCGCGCTTCGAGGTTCAAGACCGCTTTCGCGGAACGCCGCGCGCAGTCCAGCCAAATCGGGTGGCCGGAAGGCGCCAGAGCCGCGTGCGGCAGCGTCATCCCCAGCGCTTCGGCCACCACTTGCGACGTGGCCGCGGTTCCCAGAAACTGGCACCCGCCGCCCGGGCTGGCGCAAGCGTGGCACAAAGCGTCTGAAGCCTCTTCAAGAGTGATTTCCCCATGCGCGAAACGCGCGCCCACCGCCTGCACGCGGCCCGCATCCTCGCCCTTTTCGGGGAGCAAAGTAACCCCGCCTGGCACCAGAACCGACGGTAAGTCTCCGCATCCCGCCAGCGCCATCATCATGGCCGGCAAGCCCTTGTCGCACGTCGCCACTCCGATCAATCCATGGCGCGTGGGCAGGGAACGGACCAGCCGGCGAAACACCTGCGCCGCGTCATTACGGTAAGGCAGGCTGTCGAACATCCCCGTGGTGCCCTGTGTGCGCCCGTCGCAGGGGTCGGTGCAATAAGCGGCGAACGGAATGGCGTTTTGCGCCGCCAGTTCCTGCGCGGCCGCTTCCATCAGCAACCCCACTTCCCAATGCCCCGTGTGATACCCCAGCGCCACCGCCGTTCCATCGGGACGCCGGATGCCTCCATGCGTGCTCAGGATCAGGATTTCCTTCCCGCCCATCTTGGCCGGGTCCCACCCCATGCCCGCGTTCTGGCTCCACGCGAACATGTTGCCGGACGGGCTGTTCAGAAGCATCTCCGCCGTGATCGGAAGCTGCCCCTGCGGCCCGGGCGCTTTCGATTGCATCGGGAAGAGGGCGGGGTCGGCGGAATCTACAAGTTCAAGGAAGGACGGCATTCTCTTGAACGATTGTAGATGGCAACGCCAAACGGATGCCGGTCGACGCGAGGGATCGGGCACCGTGCTGGTCCTGCATAATGCAACGCCCTGAGCAAACTTTCTATCACGTTCGAAGCGACAGGCCCGGAATCCGGCAGGTTCAGCGCTGGCGCGCTCGAGCCGCCCAGGTAGTTCGTCCAATACGATTTAAATGCTTGCGTAATGCCCGGGTCGCTTACCTGGGTGCCGGGCGGCGCGGTCATGCCAACCGCCGTGCCCCCTGTCGTGAAGCCAAAGGTTGACGCTTGCGCGTTGTTCCCCTCGTTCTCGTGGCCAATCGGGTCCAGGGGGGACGATAGGCCGGAGTTTGGAAGGTTGTAGTTGTGCAACGGCGCGCTGGACAAGCCGTAGTTCTCGGGTAGCGAACTAGCACCTCCAACGTGCCACTTACCGATCCACGTGCAATCGTAGCCCAGCCCGCTAAGTGCCGTGCCATAAGTATCGTAGCCTGGGTTTAAGTCTCGCTGGCCATAGTGCCCTGGCGAGCAGAAGAACGCCGTCTGCTGCGGATACAGGCCTGTCAGCATCGCCGCGCGGGAAGGGCCACAGGAGGTCGCTGGGCAGTAGTACTCGCTGAAGGCCAACGAGTGGTTGCGGGGCAGCGCGATGTTCGGGCATATCGAGTCCAGCGCGGTCTGGCCTCCGCCGGTTCCGCTGGGTAGCCAGACGGGCTGGCGCAACTGGTCGACCATGATCGGCAAGATGTTGTAGGTCGTTGGGGTCGAATCGCCCCCATCGTCCCTTTGCTCAGGGCTGCCGGGCGCGGGCACGGTCTGCAGCGGGTACACGCCGACTGCGATTGCGTCGTCGGCCGCCGGAAGCACATTACCCCAGGAATCGATGCCACAGACGGTGTTGGTGGGCGGCGGTCCGGCCTCTTCACCCAAGGCCGTTGCCGCCGCCCCCGCTAAATTGCCGCTCCACTCAGGGCGCCTAGAAACACGCGCCTGTTCAGGTTGGATTGCTCCGTTTTCTCATCGCTCATTGCCGGAGGTCTCCTTTTGACGTTCACTCTGTCGCGAGGCCGTCCACCACGGACTCGATGGTTTCATTGGCAATCCATCGCCACGCGGAAGCCCATGTGGCAGGTGGTGGTGCCTGAGGTGTTGAAAGTTCTTGCCGAATCGCGGTACCGAAAGCAGTAGCTCTCGTGACAAAGGTACGACCCGCCACGAATCACGCGGCCAGGGCCCAAGTCAGGGCCAGCGGGGTTGGAGTCCACTCCGTTCGCCTCGGATCGGAGCTGAAGTTATCACTGCACCACTCCCAGACATTTCCGACCATGGTGAACAGGCCGAAACCGTTCGCCGAAAAGGCACTCGCGGGCGCCGTTGCGGCGTAGCCATCCTCAGCGAGATTAATATCAGGGAACACGCCCTGCCAAATGTTGCACATATGGTTACCCTGGGGGAGCACGTCGTCGCCCCATGGATAGCGCTTCTGTTCAAGGCCGCCGCGCGCGCCGTATTCCCATTCGGTCTCTGTCGGAAGCCGATGGCCGGACCATTCGCAATACGCGTTCGCGTCGTTCCATGACACGTGGACCGCGGGGAAAAGGAGCCCAGGTGGCCGGCTTGGTCCTTGCAGTCCGAGTAGCGCCCGACGACGGAGGCGAACGGCTACCCGCGCTCAAGCTCCGCTATTGCCGACTCCATGACTCGACGAGCCTGCTCGTCCGGGCATTCTTTGTTTACGCGCTTCAGGATATGGGATGCGGAGATCAACTCTTGTCCCGTGAAACGCGGACGGTGCTTCCGGTAAAACGCGATAAGATCCTTTTCGCGGGGCCGGGCCCTGCGACCGACCAAGGCCATCACGGTTTGCTCGGTTCGGAGAGAGAACTCGATCTGCTTGCGGAGGGTGTCCTGCGCCACGCCGGGCCGGCGCCCGGAGGACTGGATGTCCTTCAGAAGCTCCCCCTCAATCTTCGTTGGGTTCAGCGCTTGCCTGTCCTGCTCGACGGCCTGCCTCAGGAGCACGCGGGCGATCGCGCCGTCCTCGGCGGCGGCTCTCATCCGCAGCTTTCCGTCGCCCTGCGCCTCTTCGTCGGCCCAGCCGGGAAGGTTCCGCAGCTTGGTGGTCTCGTCGCGAATGAGATCATCGGCCACCACCTCACCGTTCACAAGCAGCGGAATCGTGGGCCTCCAAGTGCGCCGCCAAAGGCGCAACGGGCTTTAGTAGATGCGAAGCCCTGGAGGCGCGTCATATGCTGTTATGGTGCTGCCCTGGAGCGGAGGCAGCTTTCTTGGATCAGAACGCCGCGCGTTGCCGTTTTCCCGCCGCGGGCAACGCGCTGCTTACCACGGGCTATCCCTACCTCCTCGACGCCTGTACCGCCGCCGACTTAGGCGACATGTTCCCGGCCGCGTCGTAAGCCCCCACCGTGTAAGCGTAAGGCACTCCGAACTTCGTCGTGAAATCGGTGAAAGTGGTCGCCGCCGTGGTCCCCAGCGCCTTGCCATTTCGATAGACCGTGTATCCCCCCACGCCCACGTTATCGGTCGTCGGGAGCCACGAGATCGTCACGCCCAGCAACCCGGACGACGCCGAGGGGATCGCGGGCACCTTGGGGGCGGATGTATCCGGGGCCACCAGAATACTCTTTTCCCATGCCACGGCCGGCGATGTAAACAACCCTGCGTCCATCGCCGTGATGGAAGCCTCCACCGCCGCCGGAATGCTGGAAGAGTTCGACGCGCTGTAATTCAGATACGCGAAGAAATAGCTCACCCAGAACGGCGAGATAAAGTCAAACTGCTCGTAATTGCCCAGTGTCGTCAGCGTCGTCAGGAACTGCGCATCCAGGGGCGCCCAGAAGCTCCAGTTATTCCGGCTTTCCGTGGCGCTCTCACTCAGCGTCGGGAGCTCGCTATCCAGAATCTTCTCCACCCAGGCCTCGCTCATCGCAATGCTTTTTCCCGCCGCATGTGCCGTTGTCGCCGCCGCAATCGCGTTCTGAAAGAACGCCCCATTGATCGGATACACATGCAGATCGATATATTGCATGGGCAGTGCGGCGAACGCGCTGATGTAAGAGGGAAACGAGTTCTGCCAGGTTCCTGTGCCCGCCCCCACCTTTACCCCGGTGGTATTTACGGACTGCACCGCGGCCAGGATCTCGGTCAGCATCTGTACGCTCCCGCTCACCGTATCCACTTCAGACTTCCCGCTCATCGTCGCTTCCGTGTCGGGCTCAGTCAGCACGCTCATGTAATCGGGTTTCACATACTGTGCGATCACCCCCGCGTTGGCCGCCCGCCCCGCCTGGTACGCCGTCCACGACAACGACTGCACGTAGGGGTTCAGGCCCGACCCGGTCGCCGGGTTCGGCTGATCCACCTGCGTTTCCACGATCACCTTCAACCCGCGCGCGTGCGCCTCCTGTGCCACCTGTTCATAGAAGCTCAGCATCGATTGATACTCCGTCGCATTCGAGTAGTAAGGCGCGTAGAGCGCCGGAAAATTGATCTTCACCGTGACCGCTTTGATCCCCAGCGCCTGAAGCTGCGTCATCTCCGCCCACACCCCCTCGATGTATCCCACATTGAGAACGTTCGTCTCATTCTCGGAAGACGCGGAGAGTAACTGAGCCGAGTAATTCACCGGAAAGATCACGCCATTCCAGCTTGTGTTCAAGGTTTGGTCGAAAGTATTCAGATCATTCTGGATCTGCGTGTAGAGAGCCTGGTAGGCAGACGGCACTTGGCCCGGGCTGAGTGATGCCAGCAAAACAATGCCTGCGACTAGCGGAAATACCTTATTACCAAACGCTTCGGGGATAAGCGAATCACGTCGGAACATCATCAACGACCTCATATAGGTCATATCGACGAGATCCGCTAAGAAGTTTAGCTGATTTGCTGACCCACTACCCCAGAAATCCCAACTGACCCGCACTGAAGTTCGCTAAGTTCGGAAACACCGTCGCCAGCGCCGATTGCGGGATCCCAAACCAGGAGCACAGCGTAGCCCCATATTGATCGATAGAGGTAGTCGGAATCCATCGCCCCCGGGTATCCGCATCATCCGACCCGCCCAGCGCGAACGTCGGAAATTTCCCGTACACCTGCCCGCCCTGAACCGCTCCGCCCAGCACCAGATGGTGGCTGCCCCACGCGTGGTCGCTGCCGTCGCCGGAAGTCGGTTGCAGCGTGCGGCTGAAATCCGATTCCGTAAACGTGGTCACGTTCTGCGCCATGCCCAGCTCCTCGGTGGCGTCATAGAAAGCCGCTATCGCCGGGCTCAGTTGCGGGTAAAGGCTATTGTGCGTATTCAGCTCGTTGGTATGCGTATCAAACCCGCCCAGCGAGCAGAAGAAAATCTGGCGGCGCATCCCCAGCGTGGCCTGCACTTGAATAATCTGCGCCACCTGCTGCAACTGTTCGCCAATACTGGTCTTGGGGAATACGGTCTTCAGCGCGGCCGCTTTTGAGAGCGCGCCGCCCAGCGCCGTGGCATCGCTGATGGTGGAAGCCACCGTATCGTTAGCCGCCTGCGCCAGCGCGATCCCGCTGTCCAGCGTCAGCAGATTGTTCAGCGCATCCCACCGCGCCTGCGATTGCGCGGAGCTGTTAAAGCCCTTCAACTGCAAAGACTGGCCCGGAGTCATCTCCACCGGCTGCGTCTGCGCGCCCGCGCCCATCAGCGAGTTCCCGGCCACCGATAAGAATGACGGAAAAGCCGGCGAGTTATACCCCTGCGTCGCAATGTAATCCGCCGCGCGTCCCGCCCAACCCGTGGCGCTCGAACCTTGAGCGATCGAAGTCTGCCACTGCAACTGCTGGTCCGAATGGGAAAACAGATTCACCGGAACCGGCGCCTGCTGGGCCTGGTAAAGCGCTCGCGTCAGCGGCTGCACCAGCGACCCCACATTCGCCACCACCGCCAGCTCCTTGCTCGAAAACAAACTCGCCAATTCCGCCAGCTTGGCATGAAAAGCCACCGGATTTCCAGACGCCGTCGTCAATGTCGCCGTCAGATCGGCCGAGGTCAGCGCAAGCTGCCCCCGGATGCTGGTATACGCGCTGAAACTCGCGTCATCCATCGGCAGCACCGTGTTATTCGAATCGTTTCCACCGTAGAGGAAGATACAGACCAGGGCGCGGTAATCCGGGCCGCTGCCCTGCGCGAGCGCGGGCAACAGGCCAAACGGCCTCAGTGCCAGCGAGCCAACGGTCGCTGCGCCCAGGCGAACAAATCCACGTCGTGAGAACATTTCCGGATTTCCTTTAGTGAACGATCTGGTATTCGCCCGAAGTGAGGGCCACATACAGCGCCGCCTGCGCCGCTTTCTGCGGAGAACTCGCCGCCGCCGCGGCGCTCGTCACCGCCTGCTGCAGACTATTCGACATCCCGTGATAAAAGAACGTGTAGCTGATGGTGTCGACCAGTGCGCTGATGCTCGCGCCCACAGAGGTGAACGGCGAGAGATCGAACTGCGTGCTCTTGTCCAGCGTCCCGTAAAGAATGCTGTTGACGATATCGGCGCGCGCCGCCGCCGTGGCTGTCGAGTAAAGCTGGAACTCCGGACCCGGCAGCCCTTTCTCCGTCCGGTACTGCGGCGAGAAGTAACTGAACACGCTGGGCGCGGAGAACAGGTTCTGGCCCATCTGGTTGGTCTGGTTCTGAATGGCGCTGCTCGCTCCCAGCGTGCCGTTCAACCCGCGCAGCACATTCGCCATGAACAGCACCGGCTCCCGCATGTGTCCGAAGTTGGCGTTGGGCGTCGCATTCGGGTCGTCCGCCGCCCGCGCTTCCGGGTCGGTCAGGATCGCGATGATCACCGCCTGCATATTCCCGCTTGCGCCCGTGCCGTCGTTCGTGAACACGCTCGAAACGCGTTGAATATATTGGGGACTCGGGTTGCTCGTCACCAGATGCTGAATCAACTGCGCGGAAACAAACGGCGCCATCGTGCTCTGCTGCATCAGCGCGTCCAGCAGCGAATCCAGATCCTGCGAAGTGGTTTGTCCGGCCGGAATCTGTACTCCGCCGATCACCGTCTTGGCCGTCGTATCGTGCTCGGCTTCCACCGGAATCATCTGACCAATGAAATACGCGGGATTGTTATTCTTCTGTGTGGCGCCGGGCGCGACGGGATAAGTCCAGCCGGTCAGCACGCGCGCCGTGTCGGTAATCTCCGCCTGATTGTAAGTCGGAACCGGATTGCCATTAGCATCCAGCATCACGGTACCGTCGGGATTCAATTGCACCAGGCCAATCGTAAAGAGCTGCTGAAACTCCCGCGCATAATTCTCATTCGCGGCCGTTCCTTTCTTGGCATTGGCTTTGTTGTTATTCGCCAGATTCAGGAATTCGCCCATCGCCGGACTCAGCGTGACGGCCTTCATAATGTCGCGATAGTTCCCAAACGCGTTATCCCGTAATACGCGCCAGTAGACCGGCTGCGCATAGGCGGGATGAACCGTCACCGCGGATTCCACCCAGATTTCGCTCAGCGCGAAAGCCACCCGCTGGCGTAACTGGTCTTGCCCGCTCAGCGTGTTCTGGAAAAACGCGCTCTGCACGGGCCCCAGCGCCGTATTCGTCTTTCCCGCCGCGTTCATCGAAGGCTGATCGGGAAGGTCGGAAACCGGCGCGGCAAACTGCGCTTGCAGCCAGGCATTGATCCCAACGCTCTGGAGTTGTTGGATCGAGGCCGGCGTCGGCCCCCAGGTCGCCTGATCCAGCAATCGCGCGGCGGCTCGGTCGGACATCGGAGCGGGTGAAGACTGGCTCCACGCGGGAATCGCCATCAAAGCGGATGCAATCCCCAAATGCCACAGCAAATGTTTCATATCTTTTTCGGGCTAAGTGGAATAAACACTTTTATCCGCGAAGAGTAGTGGAAATGAATGGGAAGTAATCTCAGGCGAGAGGAAATCAGCTAAGTGGTTTCTTTGCTGAATGAGTCCCCGAGAAAATAAAATTCAGGTGGTGCAAATGAAGCGATTCAGATGGTGCAAATGAAGCGGATTGATCACTGTTTCGCCAACTCTTCCCGAAGAGAGGCTTCAGTTCGGTCCCCTCGTGAACACTCGGCCATCAGACGACCGATTGCCCCCGCCAGCCTGACGGAGCTTTCGTCATGACCCTCAGCCACGTCCCAAAGCACGGGCATAAACCAGTCTTCAAAATCTTGAAGCGTCTTCCCGCCTTGAAGATAGCTGGAGAGGTTGTCCGGAATTTCCGACTGAAGTTCAGATACCATATGGCGACGCCTTTAGCAGCGAAGCGGCTCGATCGCCGTTCCAATTTACTACGCATGTTCAAGTTCTGGGAATCGAACAGCGGATTCTCAACAGCGAAGTCTGGGAAAAACTTCTGGACAGCAAGGCTGTGGGACCAGAACACCATTAGCCCGCCAGTAGCAATGAGTGAGACGGAAGAAGAGGCTGAATATCCTCGCCTTTCGCCTTCACTCTCCTTCGAAATAGAACCACGGACCGCCAACACTTACGAGTTTCTGAAAAGGTTTCGCCGGCTGAGCAGCCAATACTTCGAGCGTTCGGTGACTGGCGGCATCGCTTTCAAGGGCAAAGCGGAATCCGTATGGTGGCCGCCGAAAGAATCGAAGTTCGACGTACCGCGATCTACCGACCGCCGAATTGTCATCTTTTCGAGATATGCAACCGACTGCGAGCCCGGATACGATCCGCATCCAGTAGCGCACCACGCCGGGCCTGACGCCGGCCAGTTTAGCAGCGCTGTCAAACGACCGCGGAAACTCCCGCCTCTGCATACATCCAATCGACGTGCAGAGGAATGCGATCACAAGAGAAGACCATTACGCGGAATGACGCGGAGCCGGGTCAATTCGTCTATCCTCTCTCAAGGCAAAGCCCCCGGCGCACCGGCCATTCGCCACGACCACATCAGAAACGATGTCGAAGTCAAATCGATAGCCGGCTCCGTGGTGCTGTAAGACTGAACATTATCCTTATACACAGCCGCTTCCGAACTGTTATAACTGCCATCATTCCCGTTGAAGATCGCAAAGGTATCCACGCCGTTCGCCGGGCACAGAATCATGCCGGAGAGAGTCCCGTAAGTGGCCGCCCCATCCGGACCCTCCGAAGCCGCGCCCCACAGCAGCGGCGTGCCGCCCGACGTTCCATTCAAAGCTCCCGCCAGATTCGCCACCTGATGCTGTATGCAGTTCGGAAAGGTGCTGCCATCCCCCACAATGAACGACGAGCCCCAGGAATTCGCCCCCAAAATGTTGCCCAGCCACCGCTGCGAATACGTGTTATAGCTCGCCGAACCGGTCAGAAAATAGAGTTCGCTGGCCATCACCGACAGGCCCGCGCCATGCGAGGTCGTGTCGCCATCTTGCCAGGGAACCCCGAAGCCCCAAACGTCGTTTTGCGATTGCGCGATGGCCCCGGCAAGCTGGTTCTTCAGCGCCGTCAGCATGGTCGCCTGATTCACCGCCAACCCCCCGGGATTCCCCGCGAGGCCCAGCGCCCGGTACAGTTCGAAGTGCGCCAGGCCGCTCACGTCGTAAAGGTTCAGCGTGTCCTCGTGCCCGTTGTCGTAGATCCTGGTGATGTAGTTGTTCGCATATTGGGCGGCATCCATGAGATACGTCCGGGGGGTGGTCACCGGCAGCCCCGCGGGCAGCTTGCCGCCCGCCGATTGCAGCGCAATATAAAGCTCGGTGGCGCCCAGTTCCATATCGTCGTCCCATACCGTTTCCGGATAGCCGTCAAACGGAATAATAGTCAGCAGGCATCCCGAGGTGCAGGTGCCGTCCCCAACCCCTTGAGCCGGGTCCGCAAAAGAGGTATCGGCGAGTGCGAATATGTTCTCCGCATCCAGCAGCGCCTCGTTCGCGGCGGCCGGGTCCGTGGTCCGGTAAAGCTGGTAATACTCGGCGAACGCCGCCGCCATCCGCCCCGCAAGATTCGGGCTGATCTTAGATCCGGCCGGCGCGGCAATAAACTCCGGGCGGTAGCAGATATAAGAGAAGTCGATCGTGCAGCCCTGGTAGTCATCCGCCGCCTGAGGAAGCGTCCAGATGTCGTACTCCGATTCGAAATTCGGAAAGTTTTGCCAATCCTGGCTGTTATCCACCTGGTAGTAGAGTGTCTTCGTGCTGTTGTTCCACATGCGGGTGAGCCACTGTAACCCGAACTGCGCTTCCGCCGAGAAGTCGGACGACGCGGGCGCGCCGCTCGCGTTTCCGGCGTAAGAGATCGAACCCGGAGGAGCCGGAGGCTTCAGAGGAGCGGCCGGGCCCATCTGATTCGGAAAATCGCGAATTCCAATCTCCATCAGCGCCACCGTGTAGCTCACCGTCTCCACATACTTCATGTAGTCGCCCGCATCCCACCAGCCTCCGGCCCCATTCACCACCGCGCCGGTGGATGCGAGCGGGGTTCCCGTGGTGCTGATCAGGTCGTTCGTGTTCAGGGGAGGCGTGTCATAAACCGCCGCATGCTCGTCATTGAGATGTCCCGCGGCGCTCCGCAAAGCGTTGGGAATGTAGTTCGGGCCATCCCGTTCGGTCTCATAAAACCACAGGGTATTCAGAAGCAGACCAGGGTAGAGCACCTCCGGGGTGTTCACCGCGAACTGCGGCGACGTAGCCGGTACCGGGCCATTCACAGAGATCGTGTAAATGTCTCCGCCGGGGACCGCGAAGCTGAGCGCGTACACGTCGTAGGTGACGTTCTTGTTGCTCCACGTGCCCAGCAAGCCGCCGATGGCGCTCGCATAAACCGTGGCGCCCTTGGAATTGATCACGCTGAACGTCGCCCCGGATTCGGCGGCGGTCGACATCAGATAAGCCTGGAAAGGTGGATTGGCAGCTTCGTAGCCGACCTGGCTCACGCGCACGTACCCGGACGCTGCCGCCGGAGCCGGAGCCGGCGCGATTAGCGCGAGAGAGGGCGCGGCGCAGGCGATCCATCGGGAAAACCAAAAGCGGGAAAAAAAGACGCGGGAAAATCGGTAATCGGACATCGTGTTCTCCTTCAGCACGCGTGGAAGTGGGCTCCCATTAGCGTACACCGCGCAACTGGATCACGGCCGCCGCGCCCGCTGCGGACTACCTTTTCAAACCAGCTCGATGCGCAGATCACGGCCGATAGCGCGTGCCGCGCGCGTCAGGGTTTGCAGCGTCACCGAGGCATTGCAAGGATCGAGAAGACGATCAAGCGCCGCGCGGCTTGTGTTCATGCGCCGCGCCATCTCTACCTTGCCGATTTTGTCCTTCTCCATCGCTTGCTGAACTTGCCAGGCCAGCGTCTCTTTCAGCGCGACCGCGCGGGTCTCCTCCAGGGCGCCTTCCTCTTTCAGGAAGTCCTCCAGCGAAGAGCCGATATGCTTGTTGCGCTTTCTCATTTCGTCACCTCCCTCATTCTCCGTTTCGCCAGGTCCAGATCGTCCGCGGCTGTTTTCCGCGTTTTCTTAATAAACCCGTTCAGCACCACGAGCATCTGATCGTGAAAGCACGGGATGAGCCGGGCTACCCGCTGGCCGGGCAGCGTTGAGCTAGCGCCTTTCCTCGAAGCCCCTGGATGCAATTCCACAATGCGCCTAACCGCGCCAAAGCAGCCGAAGTCTATTTCCGAAACACCGCGATGTCGCCAACGACGAGATCGGGTTCGCGGCCAAAGGCTTCTTCAAGGGCCCGCTTAACTGAAGGCTGAGAACAACGATGAATCGCGATCATGCGCGCGGCTTTGGGGGACCAAATCTGAATATCCTGGAGCACAGATTCGTACTGGCTCTCGCCGTCGACAAACACCATATCGACGCTGGCATCGGAGAACTCCCCAGCAGTTGCGCTCGCGGATGATATGAAAGTCCGCACCAATCTTTTGAGCATAAGATCTCATTAACGGGTAAGTAAGCGCGCAAATCTCCGGGGCGTAATCATTGATATTAAGCGTATATATTGTCTTCCTGACCGGCTTGGACCACGGCGCGCTCGGGGAGCCGGCTTCATCCGGTTCAACCAGCATATGAGAGACCGAGTTACCACTTGCTGTTTCTCGCATGAGCGAGAGGATAACAGGACATCCTCGGGCTGACAAGCGAAAAATTACCGCGCTTCGGAACGTCAACGAGACGGATTCAATAAGCTAACCAAACAGCAACCCAAAATGATTGACTCTCGACACACAAACATGATCTAATCAACCACGCGGACAGGAGGTGGATTCGAATGAGTGATAACAGTGGCAGTAACCCACCTCCCGGGTTAAACCGCCGTACATTCCTCAGCGCATTGGGCGCGGCCGCCGCCGCCGGTACGCTTCTACAGCAGGGCGAGCATGCCAACGCGCAATCCCAGACCTACTACTATCAGGACTCTTTCGGCAATATCGTGCCGGCTGGGAACGCATCCATAGAACTGGGAGTCTATCCTCCCCCGGTGCTGGACTTCAGCGAGCAGGATGATTCCGAACCATCCCTGCGCCATGGCGGCCATCTGCGCCCGGCCGACGATCCCCCGCCGGGCAGTTGCGGCTATACCGGGCTTGCGAACACCTCCTTCTATACTTGCGGATACCCGGTGAACAACATCCTCCTGATTATTGTCGACCAAATGCGCAGCCCGTCATTTTGGGTGCCTCCTGCAACCAGCGGAGGCAGCGGCCAGACTCTGGTCAATAACGCGATTCAGAATATCTGGGGGCTCGCAAAGCAGTCCTTCAGTTTCCCCAACTACTGGGTATCCGCAACCATCTGCGGCCCGTCCCGGGCTTGCCTCCTTACAGGCCTGTACTCGCAGCAGCACGGCATGTTTAAGACGAAAGCCGACAGCACTTACCCTTCGCTGCTTCCTTACAACAATTCCTTGACCCCAACCACGTTTGGATTTCCGACGATTGGGAACGTTTTGAGTCAGGTCTTGCCCGTTGGCAACTCGTCGGACACCCGTGCCTACAACTGCACCTGGATCGGTAAATGGCATCTGTCGTGTTCAACGGGGAGCGCCTCTGACAGTTCGGTCGGCGCCAACGGGCCAAGCGATTACGGGTTCGATAGCAATTACAATCTGCCGTCAACGCCCACCACGGGATCCCCTTACCCGGAAGGTTCTTCGCACGGCTACCCCTCCCCAAACGGCCTGAGCAACGAGGGATGGGGCGGCGATTTCATCGACAGCAGCGGAGCAGGCCGCGATGTGGTTGGCTATACTCCTACGCTGGGAAATGGGTCCGCGAACAACAGCTGGGCGCTTCCGGCCTCGGTGCAGCTCAACGATGCGGCGATCGCCGGCGCCTTCCAAGACATTTGGTTGCCGTTCGCCAGCACGAGTTTCAATCAGACTGTCGTAACCAGTCAACTGGCGAAGCCCTGGTTTTGCGCGGTAAGCTTCATCAACCCGCATGACATCTCCGACTTTCCGCTGGCCTTCGGCGTCCAGTATACGGATCCGACTGACTTTCCGCCAAAACAGAACCCGCCGGGGAATAATAACTATTCAGGCTCAGGGTTTCAGATCCCCAACGGCATGACCGCGGCCAATATCAGCGGCAATAATTGTCCTGGGTCGGACTGCACCACGAACGATGACTTCATGCAAATCGTCGCGGCCCCGAACCCCTACACGAGCCTGCCGCCCGGAGGATCGTCGGCCAGCACGAGATGGAATTTTGAAAACGTTACCGCGCCCGGCCTTTCCTATGCAAACAACGGGAAGCCCGGCCTGCAAAGCTGGTTTGTCCAGGGTCGAAACCAAAGCCTCGGCGAAGTCCTTCCGGCCGCTTACAACGCGACGACAAACACTTGGACGTCGGCAACCGGCTGGGAGACATTCCTCAACTACTATCTCTGGCTGGAAGCTTGCGTGGATTTCCAGGTTGGCCGGGTGCTTGGGACTAATGCGGGCTCCTTAAACGGCCTCGCGCAGTCTATCTTCGCCAACAACACCGTTGTTATTTTCACGTCGGACCACGGGGAATATGCAGGCTCGCACAGCATGCGCTCAAAGGGGTGCGCTGCCTATGAGGAGGCCCTGAACGTTCCTCTCTATATCAGTTACCCATCGATGCGCAACCATGCGGTAAGCGGGCCGTACGTTGTTCCGTACGTCTGCTCCAGCGTCGACTTACTTCCGTATCTTTACACTCTCGCACTGGGTAACGCGCAATGGCGAGGTAACAACAACGACATGATCTATCACTTGGCGAATCGCGAGGACCTGGCGGACGCAATTTACACCTTCAACAACAACATTCAACAGGTTTTCAACCAGCGAAGAATCTCATCTATCCCTCAATACCAGCCCCAAACGGGATTCAACGGCAATCAGCCATACATACTGTCGACCGCGGACGACTACGAGTACGCGCCAGTTTCGGCCGGCAACTACCAACCGAGCCACATCATTGCGTTTCGTACATCAGACGTAACTGACCAGAACAACACTACCGCTCCGTTCTACGGTCAGAATGCAGCGGGTGGTGGCAAGCTCGTCAAGTACAGTTACTGGGATACGTGCAATAGCACCGCCCCTCCGATTTACCCGTCTAACAACAACCAGTACGAGTTCTATAACTATTCGATCCACCAGGTGAGCGGGAGTTCGTTGCTGCCGAATCTTCAGGAAATTGGGAATCAGTATTTCAATACCTCTGGCGCATCCCAGGTTTCCGCCTTTACTACCTCCTTCAACAGCTCCCAGGTGCAGACCGAGCTTTATAACCAGTATGGGTACTCGGCCACCAGTGGGCCCGTTTCACAGCAGGTTCAGAAGGCGATCCAGCAAGCCTACAACAACTACATTTCGTTCCTGTCCGGCAACGGAACCCTAACAAACAACAACGGGGGGACGAGTTGTGCGGGCTAGGAACACGTCGCTTTCGCTTGTTTGCCTAGTCTGCGGCTGCCTTCCGCTCCTGCGGGCAGCTTCAAACCCGTTGATACCGAGCTTCTTCGCACGAGAAGACTATCCACTGTCCTCTAACTGGGTTTCCATTGGTGATGTCAACGGGGATGGAATTCCCGACCTTATAGGTATTGAAGAGGGCATCACACACGTTTACTTCGGCAACGGCGACGGTACCTTCCGCGTGGGCCCGATTCAATCTACGCAGGCCGGCGGCGGCTACGACGCCGTCGTCGGCGACATCAACGGCGACGGAAAGGCGGATTTAATCATGGCCGGCGGTCCGCCAGCTTCACAGGTGGGGGGGCTTCTAGTCTGCCTCGGCAACGGTGACGGGACCTTTCAGAACGCAGTTTTTTATCCCCAGGGATCGGATAGTTTCCGTAAGGAAGGCTTGATTGCAGTGGCAGATTTCACGGGCGATGGGATACTTGACGTCGCCGCAGTTGGCGCAAGCGGAGTTTGGCTCTTTACTGGTAGAGGCGACGGGACGTTTAATGCGGGCGTTGTGGCTGTTCCGCTTGGCCCGGGTGGATTTGGGATTGCGGCAGCCGACTTTAACGGAGACGGGAAACAGGATTTGGTTGTGACAATGCCGGAAACGATCCTGTCCAACGGGCACCTCGGGGATGGGTTCTTCCTGATTTTGGGCAATGGAAACGGCACTTTTCAGACCCCGCAGGGCTTTCTAGCCCCGATCCAGTTCGGAGAGGTCGCTGCCGGTAGCCTCGGGGCAAGCCATCAACCCGGAATTGCTTTAGGGTTATTTGGTACATCTGGCGTCGCAGTTCTCTTTGGCGACGGTAAGGGCGGCTTTTCCAAGCCTGAATACATTGCACTTAGCGCGATGAATTTCGCCCTCGGCATCGCCGACGTAAACGGCGACGGCATTGGTGACATCGTCGCAGTCGATTCCGCCGCCTCCATCGCACTCGGCACAGCGGCAAATACGTTTGCGCAGCCGGTCTCATACACCGTCGCGGGCGGGGGAACGTTCAACCTCGCTCTCGGCGATCTTCGGAACAACGGATTGACGGACATCGTAGTGGATACGGCTTTCGCCATATCTGTGCTCTTGAACACGGGCAAAGGCAAGTATGAAGATGGAATCTTCACGTCTTTAAGCGTCGGCGCGGGCTGCGGCGTTACCGGCGACTTCAACCGGGACGGCAAACCGGATGTCGCAGTGAACACGAGTTCCGGGATCCAGATTCTACTGGGAACAGGAATAGCGACCGTGCCGTTGAAAGTGGGGCAAAGCCTGACGGGCGTGGCGGACGCAGGATGCATGAAGCACGCCGGCGACCTAAACGGCGACGGGATCCTGGACTTGGCGATCACCTCCTCAACCGGGGTAATCAGCTTCCTGGGTAACGGCGATGGAACGTTCACGGAGAAGAGTACGACGGCGACGGCATCGGGGCCGCCCTACATGGT
>PLFE01000211.1:92742-93696 GCA_003136675.1 Bryobacterales bacterium | reverse complement strand
TGGCCGGATATCATTTTGACGAACAGCGATGAACCCACCACCAATTTGTACGTGCTACTCAACAATCACAAGGGCGGATTCACACAGGTCCCAGCCAATTTTGGGGCGGGCGGGACTGAGGCGATACTGGCCGACCTGAACGGTGACGGAAACCTGGACCTGGTCCTGAATGGCGACGTTTATCTGGGGAACGGCAAGGGGAAATTTACGTTGTCGGAGCTGCTGAACCCCGGCTTCGAGGTGGATTATCCGCCTCCTGAAATGGTGGCTGATGTTAACGGAGACGGCATACCGGACGTTGCACTGTTGGTCGGTGATATCGCCGTATTTCTTGGGCAAGGGGATGGAACCTTCGCTGCGCCGTTTTTCTTAGGCCAGGGTCCGTCGCCGGGGTCGATCTTCTCTGCAAACCTGCACGGGCAGAAATCTGCGGCCGGTCTTCCGGACTTGGTATTACCAGATACCACGGGCGGGGTGCTGGTGTTGATCAACGAAACCAAATAGGGGTATGCCTTACCTGGTAAACGGACAAATTGTTCCCGAGCAAGTCATACGCGAAGAATCCGAGCGAATCTCCCGCGATCCCTTCTGGCGGACAATTTCAGATGAAGGGGAAAGGGCACGGCGAATGCGTTTAGCGTCGGAGGCTTCCGCCGCAGATCGAATCTTGATCGAGCAGCTTTCGACGAGCGATCCGCGTCCGATAGATCTTTCCGCACTGGAACAGGAAACCGAGCGGCTTCGCACGCATTCGGGCTGCCGTAGCCAGCTTGACGACCCACTACTGCAACAGTTCGTTGAACGCCAACTCCGGGTGCAGAGGTTTCGCGCGGAACTGGTTGCGGATGCCGGCAGGCCGGAGCCCGAAGAGGTGGAGGCTTTCTATAACGTTGAGTCCTACGAAAATTAACCCAACGCAGACGCCTCCTGAATCAACGAGTTAACGCCCGCGGA
>PLFE01000211.1:0-92727 GCA_003136675.1 Bryobacterales bacterium | reverse complement strand
ATCGCCTTTCTTTGCATCACCGCGCCACCAAAACCAAGCCTCACCACCCCATCCCCTCCATAAACTGAAATCGGGCAAACGATCCGCCCCATAAAGTTATGTCTGAATTCGCATTTACCCAGCAGCAACAACGCGTGCTCACGCTCCTTGCTCAAGGAAGCACCGTCTCAGCGGCCGCCGAAACCGCCGGAGTCCATCGCAATACCATCGCCAACTGGCGCCGCGCCGGGTCGCCCGCTTTCAAGCACGCCTGGCAAACCGCGCAATGGGAACAGGCGGCCTACTGGCGCGATCAAATGCAATCCCTGGGCAACCTCGCCATCGACGCTCTCCGTACCACCCTCACCGACGAAAGGACCACGCCTTCGGTCCGCCTCCGTGCCGCCCTCGCCGTGCTCGATAAAATCTCCAAAACCGCGCCCGCCGAACCCGCCCGCTCCCGCAAATCCATCGCGCGCGAGGCCGATGCGGAAACCGACCGGATGATTTCCGAAATCATGCACATTCCTGCACAATGGAAAGAGGACCTCCCCTCCCAAACCCAACAAAATACAGAGATTCCCTCGCAGGATGTGCACTGTGCACCCGCCGCGGATGTTGCACAATCCTGCACAATGCCCGGTTCTCAAACCCGGCTGGAGTTGGATGCCGACGAAGACGAAGATGGCGACGACGAATCGATCACCGCCGAGGAAAGGGCTGAGGTCCTGGAACACTTCGAAAGGTTCAACCGCGCCCACGACGCGCACATGGCGGCCCAACGGGCCCAAAACACCGCTTAACTGACGTGAACTCCGCAATCGGCTGCTATCTGCGTCCAGCGGTGGGCAAACGTATGTTCCGCTCGGCTCCTGCGGAACGCGCTGTCGGAGATGCGGTCGCGGTACGCCGGGTCTTCCAGGCACTTTCGAATCTGGCAGATCAGTTCGTCGTCCGTATCGTAGCCCAGGATCTCCTTGCCATAGATAAAATGCTCGGCCAGGTCGGGAAAGTGCTCCGTACAGGTCACCGCCCCGCATGCCGCAAACTCAAACATCCGGTGCTTCACCATCAGATCGCCCGCCCGGTTCCGCGCGAAATCCACGCAAACCTTCGCGGAATTGGCGGCCGTCACAAAGTCCTGCGCCGAAAGGAAGCCTTTGGAGGCAATTCCATAATGCGCCCAATCCGCGCCAAAGCAGGCGCCTCCGAACACCTTTGTGTCGAACGTGGCCGCGACCCGCTTCACCAGTTCCACCCGGTCCGGCCGCGCCTGCCCGATAAACAGCACGTCGCAGGCGAACTCGGGCGCAGGGGGAACACGGCGGTGGTACGGCGGGTAGCAGGAAAACGGAAACCAGTACGCCTTCGTTCCAATCTCGGCATACAGTTCCAGCGCGCCCCGGCTGTTGGTGAAATAGCGGTCGAAGTTGGCGCAAATGTGCTGCGTCGAAGGCTCGAAAGCGTCCGGGTCGCTCAGCGCCATCCCCGTCAGGCAGAACTTCTTCCGCAACCCGGCCGAGACATAAGGAGTAAACGACAGCCCGCCCGCGCACACAAACACCCAGTGCGGATCGAACTTTTCAAGCAGCGGCCCCAGGTGGCTCTCTCTCAGGAAAACCGGACCATGGAACCCGTAGTCATGCGGCCGGCCCTTGCAATCCAGAACCTCCGGATGCTCCTCGGTGGAGAATTCGTAAACCTGCGCGCCCAGATCCTTCAGACTCTGCAGCCAAAGCCGCACATGATCGTTCTCGCCAATGCAGTAGCCCCCGATAAAAAACACGCGAAGCTCACTCCACTTCAGCTTCTTTTTCCAAAAGGGGTTACGATTCCTGAAATCGCGGTGCTCGGAAAGGATCATCGGCTCATCGAACCGCGGTTGTTATCATTGAATTCTGAGTATACATTTCGGACACCTGAGGAGTCCCGCGTGGCATCAAAGCCCTGTGGCATCATAGCGGCTTGACGCGCCGGTCCTCCATCCGTCTCCTTGCCCAAACCGCCGTCCTCGCCGGTCTCTCCGCGCGAAAAGCCCTCAGCCAATCCGTCTTTGATGTGGTCGTGTACGGGGGCACCGCCGCCGGCGTCGTGGCCGCCGTGGCCGCCGCCCGCCAGGGGGCCCGCGTTGCCCTCATCGAACCCGGCAGCCATCTGGGAGGCATGGTATCCAGCGGGCTCGGAGCCACTGATACAGGCAATCCGGCGGTCATCGGTGGCCTCTGCCTTGAGTTCTTCCAAACCGTGGGCAAAGCCTACGGAACTCCCGTCCAGTACAACTTCCCTCCATCGGTGGCGGAAGCGGCCTTCCAAACCCTTGTAGCTTCCGCGGGCGTCAACGTTTTCCTCGGGCAAGCTCTCGCGGAAACAAACGGAGTCGCAGTCAACGGAACCACCATCACCTCCATCACCCTGGCGGATGGCTCTGTGTTCCCCGCCGCCGTTTTCGTGGATGCCACCTATGAAGGCGGCCTGATGTCGCAAAGCGGCGTCACCTGCGCCTATGGGCGCGAAAGCAGCCGCCAGTACTGTGAATGGCTCGGAGGCGTGCAAGCCGGAACACGCGTCAATGGCAGCTTCGCGCTCGACCCCTACGATGCATCAGGCAACTTGCTGCCTGAGATATCGAGCGCCCCGCGCGGCATCCCCGGCCAATGGGATCAGCGTGTGCAGGCATATACTTTCCGCCTCTGCGCCACAATGGACCCCGCCAATCTCGTCCCGTTTCCGCAACCGCCTGGATACGATGCCGGGCGCTATGAACTGGCCCTGCGCTACCTGCAAGCCCTTCCCGGCGCCACGTTCGAGAATGCCATCGCCGGCGTTGTCGCCCTCCCCGATGGAAAGTTCGACATCAACGGCGGCTACTTCTTCTCCACCGATTACGTCGGCGGAAGTGCGGCCTACCCAACCGCATCCTCGCTGCAGCGTTCCTCAATCTGGCAGGCGCACTATCAGTATCAGGCCGGTTTGCTCTACTTCATCGCCAGCGATTCCAGGGTTCCCGCGGCGGTCCAGCAAGGCGTCAATGCCTACGGGCTCGCCGCCGACGAATTCACGGACAGCGACAACTGGCCTCCCTTGCTCTATGTCCGGGAGGCGCGCCGCATGCTCGGTTCCTACGTCCTCACGCAGTCCGACATGACCGCGCACCCTGCCAAACCGGACTCCATCGGCATGGGATCTTACCCTTTCGATTCCCATAGCTGCCAGCGCGTGCTCGGCGCGAACAATGGAACTCTGATGGTCCAGATCGAAGGCGAATTCAACCCCAAGCCGCCCACCCAGTTGTTTCAGATCCCCTATCGCGCCATTCTGCCGGTTCCGTCCCAGATCTCCAATTTGCTGGTGCCGGTTTGTTGCTCGGCCTCGCATGTCGGGTTTTGCGCCATCCGTTTGGAACCGCAGTACATGGTCATGGGAGAAGCCGCCGGCACTGCCGCGGCCATTGCCAGTCTCAGCCGCACGCCTCCCGCGCAACTGAATGTCGCGGCTCTGCAGGCCGTTCTTTCGGGGAACGGCGCAGTCTTATCTCTTCCCGGAGCATCCGAAGAGCGAGGGTCGGTTTGCCGCGACTTTGTACCTACGTAGCCTGTGCCAGATCCGCCAGCCACGCCTCCACCAGCGCCATCTCCTTCGCCTCCAGAAACTCCCGCCGCACTAGCGCTTCGTAACATCGCAGAAGATTCCCGCCGCAGTGTTCCACTCCCGGGTTCAGGGTCAGTCCGGCCAGCACGTCGCAGATCGTCTGGTTATGCAGGTAACCCGGAACCTCATCGCGAAAGTCGCGCAGCAGGTTGTGATCGTTGCGAACCTGCCAGACGGTGGGCTCGTGAAACAGAATGCTCCAGCCGTTCTCCCACGCGATGCGCTGCGCCACGAAACTCCGCCAGATGTCGGTCATGCGAATGCTGCAATACGCCGGCATGTAGAGCAAGGGAAACGCGTCTCGCCAGGTCGCCGTATTCTGGCTATTGAAAGGACACCACGATCCTGCGCCCAGCGCGATCCGGCGGTCCGTGCGGAAGGAAAGCGGTAGCGGCAGAATCAGACGGTAAATGGCGTCCACATCCGGGTTCTCATCCGCCAACCCCTGCTGAATCGGGCAGTCGGCGTCAGCCGCCGGAATCCTCTCGAAGGGCGGCGCCGGTTTCTGCACCTGTTCCAGCGGGAAGCCTCGCGGCCAAGCCAGCGCGTCCGTGAAATAGCGGTACACGTTCACCCAGCCGCCTTGCTTCAGCAAAGGCACAGTCTGGCCGCGCGACCGCTCCGCCCAAAACCCCTCCCGAGGGAAATTGTCGTCGTCCGTTTCCACAATCACCGACGCCCCCGCTCGCGCCGCCAGCAGGTACCCGATGTTCTTCCGTGCATAACTGCGGGTCGGTACCAGGGCCGCGGTCGCGAACCCGGTCGAAGGCTGTCGCGAAACGCTGTAATAATCGCATCCTTCGAGCTCGAATTCGTCAGGGCTCGAGACGTCGCCAATCACGAAAAACGGAATCCCGCGCGACTGCGCTCCACTCGCCAGCGAGCGCAGCACCTCATTCACGGGCGAGATGGACGTTACAACCAGAGCTGTCTTCATCGTTTACAGAACATCCGCGAAGCCCCGTTTCATATACCGGAAAAACAGGCCGCCCGCAACAAAAGTAGCCACTCCCCAAATTGCCGCCGAGAGAAATTCTCCGCCTTGCGGCCACGTCCCTCCCAGCAGCATCTGCCGGTAGGCGCGAACCATCGGCGTCAATGGATTCAGCAACAGAAGAAAACGCAGGCGGCGCGGAAACCGTTGTTCGGAAAGGAAAATGGGCGTGATCCAGAACCACAACGTCAGAACCACCAGCAGAATCTGCGCCGTATCCCGCAAATACACCTGCAGGCTCGCGATGATCCACGCCAGGCCCACCGCGAACAAGCCGAGCAGCGCCACGATCAACGGAAACGCGGCCAGCGCGGGGCTCAGCCGGTGCAGCACAACCAGCGCGCCCACCAGTGCCAGCCCCACCGCAATCAGATGGCTCACCAGCGAAGAAAGAAAGATCGCAATGGGCACCATCTCGGAAGGAAACACCGTCTTCGTGATCAGCGTCGATTGCTCGATCAGCGAAGTTGACGAGCGCTGCAAGGTCTCGCTGAACAGCAGCCACGGCAGCATTCCAGCGAAAAGAAACAGGGGAAAATTCTGCGTCACTTCACCCGGTCCGGGCGATTGTTTCAGGCACACGCTGAACACAAACGTGTAGCTGACCAGCAGCACAATCGGATGCACCACCCCCCAGATCCAGCCCGCGACGGAACCTTTGTACCGCAGTTCGAAATCGCGCTTCACAAGACCGAGCAGAAGTTCGCGGCGGTCCCAAAGGTTGCGGGTAAACTGACGGCCGGGAAGTTGTTGGTTCAAAAAGAGATGGTAGCAAGTTACAAATCTTACGAAATACGCGCCACACACGTACTGCAAAATTGTACAAATTTAGGCCTTTTCGTGCTAGTCTCCTAAAGAAACCACTCGTAAAAAAGGGAGATTTTTTGTTGAGATTCGTGTTAGCGGCCATCAGTGTCTTTGCGCTCAGTAACACGCTCAGCGCACAGCTTCAAGTCCAGGTAACGCCATCTGTTCCAGCGCCCCAACTGGTGGGCACGGAGGTGGTTTTCACATTCAGCGCGACGGATTCTTATTCGAACCCCGGCATCATAAATTTCAAAATGGAAGTGGCGCTTCCGCAGAGCACCACCTTCACCACCGTGCGCGATTTTGAAGTCTCCAATACCTTCGCCTGGGCGCGCAACCTGATGGAAGGCAGCTACCAGATTCGGGTGACCGCTCGCGACAGCAACTACATCACGGCCACATCGCAGACGGTCGTCACATACCGGATCAACAGCCGCGTCACCGGCTCGCAGCCGGTGGTCAGCGCCACCACGCACCCGCTGGTCGCATTGTTCAGTGCGCCGTCGTGCCCTTCGGGAAGCTCGATGGAAGTGGTCTTTCAACAGGTGGGTTCCGCGGCAGCTCCGTTCAAGACGAACTTCACGGCGTGCAACGGCAAGACCAGTATGAACTTCCTGATCGCCGGAATGCTGGCCTCCACGGCCTATTCCATGTACGACGAGGTGGGGCAGGCCGGAACCGGCCTCCAGAAGAGCCCCTCAGTCACCTGGACTACAGGGGCAATCCCCTCGTCCGTGCTCGCCGTCGGGATGTCGTTCCCCATCCCTTTCGGGCCTCTGGCGTCCCAGCCGGAGCGTATTTTGCTGCTTAGCTTTAGCTCCACCGCGACTCTGGACGCCAGAAACACCGCCGGTAAAGTCGTGTGGTACTACGCGGGTGACGGGGCGTATCGGCCGGGGCAGGCCGCCAGCGCGCAACTCGACCGTCTCGTAGTGGGCGGGCTGCAATTAATGAATTGCGGATATCCGGGCGACTATACGGGCACCGGCCTCTACGGCAATCAGACGGGCGGAGGACAGTCGGCACAGATCGTCGATCTCACGGGCCACGTTGTACAGGAGACCAACGTCGATCGCGTCAATGAGCAGTTGCTGGCGCTTGGTACCGATCCCATCTCAACCTTTAATCACGATATGCGCAAGCTGCCCAACGGACATTACATGGTGATCGCGAACGCCCAGAAGGTGTTTCCAGCGGGCACCCAGGGCAGTACCGTCCCCGTCGATATCCTCGGAACAACCCTCATTGAGCTCGATCAGAATTTTCAGGTCTACTGGTTCTGGGATTCGTTCGATCACGACGGCGGCAATGGCCAGTTGGATATCAACCGGCCGGCGCCGCTCAACGAGCAGTGTACCGTTGCCATTGAAGGGATCAACGGCTGTCCGGCTGTCTTGCTGAGTGTCCCGGCCAACGACTGGCTGCATACCAATGCGGTGCAGTACCAACCCCTCGACGGCTCACTCGTCATCTCCATGCGCAATCAGGACTGGGTCGCGAAGATCGACTACAACAACGGAACGGGAACCGGCAACATCCTGTGGATCATGGGTGACGGCGGTTCCTTCGCCATGAATAACGTGACCGGCGACCCCTGGCCCTGGTTCTCACACCAGCATGATGTGGAGTATCAGAACAACAGCAACCTGCTGATGACCATGTTCGATAACGGCAATACCCGAGTGACCGCCAATGGTGGAGACAGCCGCGGCTACGTCCTCAACGTCGACGAGAGCGGCCTGCAAGTCACCCCGCAGTTGCTGTTTGACACAGGCTATTACGCCGTGGCGCAGGGTAGCGCGCAGATCCTGTCCAATGGCGATTACGAGTTCATGGGCGGCCAGATTGTCGGACGCGCCCCCAGCCAGGCGCCGTCGCCCTCCTACTATCAGCAGAGCGCGGAGGTCACCCCGGCCGGGATCGCGAATTATAGCGAAGCAGCTCAGTCCCAAGCTTACCGCCTGTGGCGCTTGACCGACTTCTATAACGTGCCCACCAACTAACCGGCCTGAGCGGCCAGCGCGGGCATTGGCTGGAAAACCAGTTCCTCCGTGGCCGCGTCCAGATCCACCACCACTTCTTCGCCGTCGTGGACGCCGCCGGAGATAATCAGCCGGCCCAGCCTTGTCTCCACCTGTCTCTGAATGGCGCGCTTCAGCGGGCGCGCGCCATAGGCCGGGTCGTAGCCTGTCTTCACCAGATGCGTGCGCGCCGCGTCTGTCAGCGTGAGCTTGATGTGGCGCTCCGCCAACCTGTGCCGTAGGTTCGCGAGTTGGATCTCGACGATCCCTTTCAACTGCTCCTCATTGAGCGCGTGGAACACAATAATCTCGTCAATGCGATTCAGGAACTCGGGACGGAACCCGGCCCTCAGTTCGTTCATCACGGCGCTCTTCATGTCCTCGTAAGGACGCCCGGTGAAAGCACCCTTGTACTCCAGAATGCGGTGGCTTCCCACGTTCGAAGTCATGATCAGAATGGTGTTCTTGAAGTTCACCGTGCGGCCTTGTCCGTCCGTCAACCGCCCGTCATCCAGAATCTGCAGCATCACGTTGAACACGTCGGGATGCGCTTTCTCGATCTCATCGAACAGGATCACCGAATAAGGCTTGCGGCGAATGGCCTCGGTCAACTGCCCGCCTTCCTCAAACCCCACGTAGCCCGGGGGCGCGCCCAGCAGGCGAGCTACCGTGTGTTTCTCCTGATACTCCGACATATCGATGCGCACCATATTGTGTTCGTCATCGAACAGGTATTCCGCCAGCGCGCGGGCCAGTTCCGTCTTTCCCACTCCGGTTGGCCCCAGGAAGATGAAGCTGCCGATGGGCCGGTTCGGATCTTTCAACCCCGCGCGGGCACGGATCACCGCTTCGGAAACCGCCGTCACCGCTTCATCCTGGCCGATCACTCGCCGATGCAGCTCCTCTTCGAGGTGCATCAGCTTCTGCATCTCCCCTTCCAGCAGGCGCGAAACCGGTACTCCCGTCCAGCGGCTCACCACCGCCGCGATGTCTTCTTCACCCACCTCTTCCTTCAGCATCTTGTTAGGGCTGGCCGCCACCGATTGCAATTGTTCCAGCCTGCTCGTCAGTTCCCGCAGCTTGCCATATTTCAGTTCCGCCGCCCGGTTCAAATCATAGGCGCGCTCGGCCTGGTCGATTTCGATCTTCACCTGGTCGATCTGCTCTCGCAGCGTGCGCAGTCCCTGTACCGACTCCTTCTCGATCTGCCAGCGTGCTTTCAGGGCATCGCCTTCCGCCCTCAGGTTGCCGATTTCAGTTTCGATCTTGCCCAGCCTCTCGCGCGAAGCCGAATCTTTCTCCTTCTTCAGCGCCTGCCGCTCAATTTCCAGTTGCATCGTCCGCCGCAGAATCTCATCCAGCTCCGCCGGCATGGAATCGATCTCCACGCGCAGCTTGGCCGCCGCCTCATCCACCAGATCGATCGCTTTGTCGGGCAGGAAGCGATCGGAAATATAGCGGTCCGACAGCACCGCGGCGCTCACCAGGGCGGCATCTTTAATCCGCACCCCGTGATGCAGCTCATAGCGGTCCTTCAACCCGCGGAGAATGGAGATGGTGTCTTCCACCGTCGGTTGATCCACCATCACCGGCTGGAAGCGCCGTTCCAGCGCGGCGTCTTTCTCGATATATTTGCGGAACTCGTCCAGCGTGGTCGCGCCGATGCAATGNNTGCAGTTCGCCGCGCGCCAGCATCGGCTTCAGCAGATTGCCCGCGTCCATGGAGCCTTCCGCCTTCCCCGCGCCCACCACCAGGTGCAGCTCGTCGATGAACAGAATGATCTCGCCGTTCGAAGTCTGCACCTCTTTCAGCACCGCCTTCAGCCGCTCTTCAAATTCGCCGCGGAACTTGGCGCCGGCGATCAATGCGCCCATATCGAGCGAAACGATGTGCTTGTCCTTCAATCCCTCTGTCACATCGCCGCGCACGATGCGCTGCGCCAGGCCTTCCACAATGGCCGTCTTTCCCACGCCAGGCTCCCCGATCAGCACCGGGTTGTTCTTCGTGCGCCGCGAAAGTACGGTGATCACGCGCCGGATCTCGTCGTCGCGCCCAATCACCGGATCCAGTTTTCCTTCGCCCGCCATCTTGGTCAGGTCGCGGCCGTACTTTTCGAGCGCCTCATAAGTGGCTTCCGGATTCTTGGTGGTCACGCGCTGGCTCCCCCGCACTTCCCGCAGAGCCTGCATCAGGCGGTCTCGCGTAACACCCAGTTCCTTCAAGGCTTTTGAATCGTCGGTCGCCGCCAGCAGGAAATGCTCCACCGAGATGAAATCGTCTTTCAGGCTCTTGGCCTCATCCTCCGCCTTTGTGAAGAGCTTGTTCAACCGCGCCGTGACATAGATCTGGTCCGGCGACGTCGAAGCTCCGGTCACCTTGGGTAGCCGGTCGAGATCCTGATTCAGCCGCGCCGCCAGAGCTTCTACATTTACCCCGGCTCGCGTCAAAATGGAGCGCGCGAGGCCACCTTCCTGCGCCAGCAGCGCCGCCAGCAGATGCTCCACATCGATCTGCTGATTGCCGCGCCGCGCCGCATCGCTCTGCGCGGCGCGCAGCGCCTCCTGGGTTTTCTCGGTGAGCCTGTTGATATCCATGCCGTTCCTCCTGCAAGCATTGGACCGAATTATATATCGCGCGAGCACTCTCGCGCGATCCAGCGCTCCTTAGCGCCATTTCGCGCGCCATTTCGCGCAAAGGATGCCCAAAATGGTCAAAAGACCCCGTTCTTCGCGGCCTTGCGCATGGTTCTTCGATTGCATCCAGTGAAGCCGGACGGAGTCCATACGATGCCCACTTTCAATCACATTCTGTTTCCCGTTGACTTTTCCAAACGGTGCATGGCCGCAAGGCCGTACGTGCTGTCGGTCGCTCGACAGTTCAACGCCAAAATCACGCTCCTGCATGTTGTCCAGATTCCCGAGGATTGGTATGGAGGGTTGGAGGGCCTCTATCCCGTTCCGGTCGACGTGCCGGTGATGATGGGAGCTGCCTGCGAGCGGCTGGAGACATTCCTGGGAACGCCCGATCCGCCGCTCCACATCAGCAGGCAGGTCGAACAGGGCGACCCCGCGTATTGCATTACGGAACTGGCGGAGGAGCAGGGCGTCGATCTCATCATGATGCCCACCCACGGTTACGGACTGTTTCGCAATCTCCTCGTTGGTTCCGTCACAGCCAAGGTGCTTCACGATGCGAAGTGCGCCGTCTGGACAGCGGCTCATACGGAGCAACTGGATGAATCCGGACGCGTCGCCATCCACAGCATGCTCTGCGCCATCGATCTCAAGCCCGAGAACGCCAAGCTGATCCGCTATGCCAACGATCTGGCGGTCCGGTACAACGCGAAACTCCGTCTGGTAAATGCGATTCCCGTCGCGGAGAGCCGTCCGGAGAAATACCTCGACACGGATTTCCGCGAATTCCTGCTTCAGGCGGCGCGCGAAGAAATCGCCCGGTTCCAGAGCGAGGCCGGCACGCGCCTTGATGTTTGCCTGGAGTCCGGCGCCGTCTCATCGGTGATCCGCGCAGCCGCGCTGCACCATGATGCCGACCTGCTGATCGTAGGACGAGGAAAACACCACAATCCATTTGGCCGCCTGCGCTCGAATTCCTACGCCATCGTTCGCGATTCCCCTTGCCCGGTGTTGAGCGTCTAAGCGAGCTGTCTTGTAAATACCAGAGAATTCCCCCGCGACGCTCACACTCATCAGCGTGGCAACATGATCCACGAATGAAACGGTGCTGCGAAATACAGAAGATTCACATTTGAGGCCGTTTCCAAACACAATGTATCGTCCGGCACTTTCCTGCTCTTGACTCCCGCTTTTAGCGGGCGGAGAATTCAAGCGGAGAGGAAAGTGCCCATGCCGGCAGAAGTTCCTTACGGTCGCAGCACCCAGCGGCCGCCAGACGTAAAAGAAGTTCACGTACTCTGGATCACGGCGGGTCTCGGATGCGATGGAGATACGATATCCATCACAGCCGCAACCCAGCCAAGTGTGGAAGATGTCCTGATGGGAGCCATCCCCGGGCTTCCGAAAGTCCACTTACATAACCCCGTTCTCGCGTATGAAGTCGGCGACGATTTCATGAAGTATTGGTATCGGGCCTGGGAAGGAAAACTGGAACCGTTTGTTTTGGTTGTGGAAGGTTCCATTCCCAACGAGAAAATCAAGGCCGAAGGCTATTGGGCCGCTCTTGGAAACGATCCGGAAACCAATCAACCCATCACCACGTGTGAGTGGATTGACCGGCTCGCTCCGAAGGCGACGGCCATTATCGGGGCCGGCACCTGCGCCGCGTACGGAGGCATCCATGCCATGGAGGGCAACCCCACCGGGTGCATGGGTCTCGCCGACTATCTTGGCTGGAACTGGAAGTCAAAGGCGGGCTTGCCGATTGTGAACGTCCCTGGATGCCCGGTGCAGCCGGATAATTTCATGGAGACCCTGCTTTATCTGCTTTACCAGCTTGCGGGCCTCGCGCCCATGATTCCACTCGACGAGCAGCTGCGTCCGAAGTGGCTTTTCGGAGCGACCGTCCACGATGGCTGCGATCGCGCGGCCTACTATGAGCAGGGCGATTTCGCGGAAGATTACAACTCGCCGAAGTGTCTTGTGAAAATCGGCTGCTGGGGGCCGGTGGTAAATTGCAACGTGCCGAAACGGGGATGGATGGCCGGCATTGGCGGATGTCCCAATGTAGGCGGCATCTGCATTGGATGTACGATGCCCGGGTTCCCGGATAAGTTCATGCCTTTTATGGATGAACCACCCGGGGCCAGAATTTCGGCCGGCTTGATTGGTGTCTACGGCGCCGCGGTTCGTTCGCTGCGCAGCATTACGAATCACACGGTGAACAAGGAACCCCGGTGGCGTCACACCGGTCCTCGTCTCACCACAGGCTACCGTCCGCGCGCGTTTTAGAGGAGCTCATCGACATGGCAACTACCACACAACCTACAGCTTCAAAGAGTAGTTCTCAGCGCCGCCTGGTTGAGATGAACTGGGATCCGATTACGCGGATCGTCGGCAGCCTCGGAATCTACACCAAGATCGATTTCGAGAATCGCGAGGTCGCCGAGTGCCACAGCACTTCATCCATTTTCCGCGGCTACAGCATCTTTATGAAGGGCAAAGACCCTCGCGATGCGCACTTCATTACCAGCCGCATCTGCGGCATTTGCGGCGACAACCACGCCACTTGCGCGTGCTATGCCCAGAACATGGCGTTTGGGGTTCGTCCCCCGCCGATGGCCGAGTGGATCACTAATCTTGGGGAAGCCGCCGAATATATGTTCGATCACAATCTCTATCAGGACAACCTGGTCGGGGTTGACTTCTGCGAACAGATGGTGCGGGAAACCAATCCCGGTGTGTTGGCGAAAGCCGAGAAAACTCCATCGCCCCATGCCGCCGACCATGGTTACAAGACCATCGCCGACATTATGCGCGCGCTGAATCCGTTCACGGGCGGGTTCTATCTGGAAACGCTCCAGATGAGCCGCATGACCCGCGAGATGTTCTGCCTGATGGAAGGCCGGCACGTTCATCCCTCCACTCTTTATCCGGGCGGGGTGGGAACTGTCCCCACGGTGCAGCTGTTTACCGACTATATGGTCCGCCTGATGAAGTATGTAGAGTTCATGAAGAAGGTCGTTCCCCTTCATGACGATCTTTTTGACTTCTTCTACGAGGCCCTGCCAGGATACGAAAAAGTTGGACAGCGCCGTATCCTGCTGGGATGCTGGGGATCTTTTCAAGATCCGGAAGTCTGCGATTACAACTACCGGAACATGGATAAGTGGGGCAAGGCCATGTATGTGACGCCGGGAGTTGTCGTAGACGGCGAACTGGTGACCAACAATCTGGTGGACATCAATCTGGGGATACGCATCCTGCTCGGCAGCTCTTACTACGACGGCTGGGAAAACGACGAGGTGTTTGTCCGGCAAGATCCTCTCGGCAACCCGGTCGACCGCAACCATCCCTGGAACCAGACCACCACTCCTCGTCCACAGAAACGCGATTTCAAAGGGAACTACTCATGGGTCATGTCTCCTCGTTGGTACGACAAGCGGACTGGCGACCATCTGGCTCTCGATACCGGAGGCGGACCCATCGCGCGTTTCTGGTCCACGGCGCTTGCCGGAATTGTCGATATCGGCTACATCAAGGCCACCGGTCACAGCGTGAAGATCTACCTGCCGAAGACCGCCGGCAAACCGGAAGTCGAATTCGAATGGAAGATCCCGAAATGGAGTAACGCGATTGAGCGCGATCGCGCGCGGACTTATTTTCAGGCCTACTCGGCGGCCGCCGCTCTGTATTTCGCCGAGCGGGCGATGAAGGAGCTGCACAAGGGCAATACCAAGACGTTCTCGGAGTTCAAGGTCCCGGAAGAATCCATTGGTTGCGGGTTCCATGAAGCCGTGCGTGGAGTTCTCTCGCACCACGTCGTGATTCGCGACGGAAAAATCGCCAACTATCATCCCTACCCGCCCACGCCCTGGAACGCCAACCCGCGCGATATCTACGGTACGCCGGGGCCTTACGAAGACGCCGTGCAGAATACGCCGATCTTCGAGGAAAACGGGCCGGAGAATTTCAAGGGCATCGATATCATGCGGGCCGTGCGCAGTTTCGATCCCTGCCTGCCTTGTGGCGTCCATATGTATCTGGGCAACGGCAAGACGCTGGATGTGCGGCACTCGCCGATGTTCGGGGTGCAGGGCCACTAATGGCAAACGCCGAGAAGGAACGTATCCGGCGCATCGAAGACCTGGTGCGCCGGATGGAGCTAATACCCGATCCGGAGAGCCGTCAGACCGCGCATTCCTTGATGGAGGGCATTCTCGCACTCCATGGAGCCGGGTTGGAGCGGATCATGGAAATCGTATTCGATGCCGGCGAATCCGGAAAAGCCACCATCCGGCGTCTCGCCGCCGACGACTTAGTCGCCAGTATCCTGATGCTTCACGGATTGCATCCCGATGAGTTGGAGACGCGGGTCCACAGGGCTCTCGCCAAAGCCAATGGCAAGGCTGAATTGGTCGGTGTATTCGAGGGGGTTGTGCGGGTTCGGCTGACGGCGGGCGGGTGCGGATTGAAGGAATCCGTTGAAGCCGCGATACTGGAAGCGGCGCCGGATGCGGCGGAAATCGTGATCGAGGAAAGCCCTGCCTTCAATAACTTCGTGCCTCTCATGTCAGTCGGGAAGGCCGTTCAAATTGCCTGACACGGCGCGGGCATCCCTTCATTCGCTGCGTAAGTTCGTTCCAGCTCGGGAAGCGGAGGAGCGCTGCGACACCTGTGGCGCGGCTCTCCCGGAGGTGCACGCTCATAACTTCGATCCGCCTTCGCGGCGCATCCGTTGCGCGTGCGCGTCTTGCGTGATTCTTTATGCGTCTGTGTATCAGCCGATCCCGCGCCGGGTACAGGCACTCCCCGATTTTCAAATCAGCGACGCGCAATGGGAAGAGCTGATGATACCCATCTCGCTCGCGTTCTTCTCCTACAGCACGCCGGCGAAAAGAGTAGTCGCTCTTTATCCGGGCCCGGCGGGTGCGGCGGAATCCCTGCTGCCTCTCGATGCGTGGGAGGATGTGTTAGTCGCCAATCCGGCACTCCGCCACTTACAACCTGACGTGGAAGCCCTGTTAGTGAATCGGGTAGGCGCCGTTCGCGAACACTTCATTGTTCCCATCGATGAATGCTATCGGCTGGTCGGATTGATCCGGCTGCACTGGCGCGGTCTTTCGGGCGGCGCCAAGGTGTGGGGTGAAGTCTCTCAGTTCTTCCAGCATTTGAAAGGACATGAATGTCCGGGCTGACGTTCGCGGTGGACGGGGCTCTGGCCGTACCGTTCGCGGCCGTGCCCACCATTGCGTTCCGTTTACGAGTGGCTAACTTGAACGGTACTCGGGAAATCCAGAGCATCGCACTGCGCTGTCAGATATTGATTGAAGCGTCGCGGCGTCAATACAAGCCTTTAGAACGCGAGAGGCTGCGCGACCTGTTTGACGAGCCGGAGCGCTGGAGCCGGACTTTGCGTTCCATGCTGTGGACGCACGCCTCGGTAACGGTGCCCGCATTCGCCCATGAGATCGCCTGCGAACTCCCGGTCGCCTGCACGTTCGACTTCAACGTTGGCGCGGCAAAGTATTTCCACGCAATCCAGTCTGAAGATGTCCCGCTTTGCTTTCAGTTCAGCGGAACCATCTTCTACGCCACCGCGGGCGGCCCGCTGCAGATCGATCAAGTCGATTGGAACAGGGAAGCAAAATACCGGCTGCCGTCGCAGGTGTGGCGCGAGATGATGGATCATTACTATCCCGACAGCGCATGGCTGCGCCTGCGGCGCGATGCTTTTGAGCGCCTCTATGAGTACAAGAGACATCACGGCATGGTCACATGGGAAGAAGCGATCGAGAGCTTATTGCCGCTCCCGCAGGAGGCCGCATCGTGAACTTCGAACCTCTCGAACAAATCGCCCGCGCTGTGCTGTATGAGGGTTTTCTGCTCTACCCTTATCGCAAGTCGTCGGTGAAAAACCAACAGCGCTGGCACTTTGGAACGCTTGGTCCGACAGGCGGCCCGGATCGCGACATGATGCAGACCGAATTCCTTGTGACAGGCGCTGCGCCGTCAATCGAGTTCAAGGTGAGGTTTCTGCAAGGAGACACGGAGCGTGAAATTGCTTCGACAGGGCCGTTTGCTTTTCCACCAATCGAAGGCTCTCTCGAACTGGAGTCCTTGCCGGTAAGCGCGGGGCTGACGCGCTTCACCATCCGCATTCGGAATCTCAGTACGGAAGGCGGCGCCCAGATGCTCTCGACACATACTCTGCTCGGCGTCCACAACGGAGCGTTTGTGTCCCTGCTTGAGCCGCCTGATGAGCTTAAGGAAGCCGCGGCCGCTTGCCGCAACATCGCGACCTGGCCGGTGCTTGCGGGCCGCGAGGGCGAAACAAAGCTGATGCTCTCCTCCCCAATCATTCTTTATGACTATCCGCAGATTGCTCCGGAAAGCGCCGGCAACTTGTTCGATGGTACTGAGATTGACGAGATACTCACGCTGCGCGTACTCACCTTGAGCGAAGAGGAAAAACAGGAGGTTCGCGCGGGTGACCACCGCGCGCGCGAAATTCTGGACCGCACGGAATCGCTGCCCCGCGAAGCATTCGCTAAAATGCACGGCGCCATTCGCGGACTGCGGAAGGCTTCGAAGCTGGAGTTTCGCGAAGGCGATCGAGTTCGGCTGCGTCCAAGCAAGAAGGCCGATATCTTTGACATAGCGCTCGATGGAAAGATCGCGATCATCGAATCCGTGGAACGCGATTTCGAGGATAATATTCACCTGGCGGTCACCGTGGAAGACGATCCCGGCCGCGACTTCGGCATCGCACGCCAAATCGGCCATCGCTTTTTCTTTGGCGTGGAAGAAGTGGAGTTGGTGTGAGCATCCTGGTCGCATGCATCGGAAACATCTTCCAGGGTGACGACGCGTTTGGTTGTGAGGTCGCCAAGGTCTTGATGCGTCGCGCGCCCTTGGAGGATGTTCGTGTGGTCGATTTTGGAATCCGCGGGCTCGACCTGACTTATGCCCTGATGGATGCTCCCGAGTTGACGATTTTGGTGGACGCGGTCTCGCGAGGCGGCGAGCCCGGTACGCTCTATGTCATCGAGCCGGAATTGGAGGACGAAGGGGAACAGGCCATCGACGCACACTCGATGGACCCCGTTCAGGTGCTGCGAGCGGTTCGCGGCATGGGTGGTCGATTAGGCCACATCCTGTTAGTAGGTTGTGAGCCCGCCGATCTGGGCGGCGAAGAAGGCCGCATGGGTTTGACGCCGCCTGTAACTGCCGCGGTCGAGCAGGCGGCCGACATGGTAGCGTCTTTAGTCGCGAAGGAATTGCAGGAGGCATAACGATGAACTTCAAACACGTTTTAGGTGGGTTGGCGATTGCGCTGGCGGTTGTGGTGGTAGCGGCTGCGATCCCCGACATCAAACGGTATATTCGCATCAGCACGATGTAATGGCGCCGCACCAGCTCATGCGGCATCATAGGAGAAGATGATCGACAAACCGTTCCTGTCCACCTGGCCACTCTTGAACCAGATCCGGAATCGCGATCTCCTGGCCCTGGGCCACACTGCGAAATCGGGCCGCACCCAGCAGTTGCAGCCACGCACAAAGACGGCGGACCGGGTGGTGAAGTCGATCTGTCCCTACTGCGCTGTAGGTTGCGGGCAGAACGTCTACGTCAAGAACGATCGGATCATCGACATCGAAGGTGACCCGGATTCGCCAATCTCCGCGGGACGCCTCTGCCCCAAAGGTTCGGCCAGCTTTCAATTAGTCACCGGCAATCAGCGCGCTCAGAAAGTGCTGTACCGGCGTCCGCACGCCACCGAATGGGAGACCATTCCACTCGATCGCGCGATGGACATGGTGGCCGATCGCGTGAAAGCCGCGCGCGACGCCAACTGGCAGGACAAGCATGAAGAAGGGCATCCGCTGCATCGTACGTTGAGCATGGCTCACCTGGGTGGAGCGACTCTTGATAACGAGGAAAACTATCTCATCAAGAAGTTGTTCTGCGGGCTGGGTATTGTACAGGTCGAAAACCAGGCCCGTATTTGACACTCCTCAACCGTCCCCGGTCTGGGGGCAAGTTTTGGCAGAGGCGGCGCAACCACGTTCCAGCAGGATCTGCAGAACGCCGATTGTATTGTGATCGAAGGCTCCAACATGGCCGAAAATCACCCCGTTGGTTTTCAATGGGTGATGAAGGCCAAAGAGCGCGGGGCGAAAATCATCCATGTGGATCCGCGGTTCACGCGCACGAGCGCCGTGGCCGATATCCACGCCGCCATTCGTCCGGGAACGGACATTGCGTTCCTCGGTGGCCTGATCCGTTTCATCCTGGAAAACGGCCGGCACTTCCCCGAGTATGTTCTCAATTACACCAACGCCGCGATGATTGTGAACGATGGCTTTCAGGACACCGAAGATCTCGATGGTTTGTTCAGCGGTTGGGACAAGGACAAAGCGGAGTATAACTTAGATGCGTGGAAGCTCGCGAGCGGCGGCCGCGACCTCACCTTGCAAGATCCCAAGTGCGTCTTCCAGATTCTGAAGCGCCATTATCAGCGCTATACGCCGGAGATGGTGTACGAAGTCTGCGGGATTCCTCCCGAGAAGTTTTTGTTGATCGCGGAGACGCTCTGTGCGAATTCCGGGCGCGAGCGAACCTCCGCATTCTGTTACGCCGTGGGCTGGACACACCATCTTACCGGAGCGCAGATCATTCGCGCGGCTTCTATTGTGCAGACCTTGTTGGGGAACATCGGGCGTCCCGGTGGAGGCATCCTCGCCCTGCGCGGCCACGCCTCGATTCAGGGTTCCACCGATATCCCTACGCTGTTCAATCTTTTTCCCGGCTATCTGGCGATGCCGCGAGCGAAGCAAGATACCGATTTCGAAGCTTATTGTAAGAACGAAATTGGCGAAACCGGTTGGTGGGGGGAAGGGAAGAAGTATCTCGTTTCCATGCTCAAGGCCTGGTACGGCGAGAAGGCGACGGCGGAGAACGGTTGGGCTTTTGACTATATTCCGCGACTCACCGGCGATCATTCGCATATGACTTCCGTGGTCAATATGATCGATCGAACGGTGAAAGGCTACTTCGTCGTCGGTGAGAATCCCACGGTGGGTTCGCCGCACGGCGCAATGCAGCGCGAAGGGTTGCGGAATCTGGAATGGCTGGTGGTTCGCGACTTGGCCATGATTGAGACAGCCGAGTTCTGGAAGGTCTCGCCCGAGCACGCCCGCGGCGAAGTGAGGACCGCCGACATCGCAACCGAGGTATTCTTCTTCCCGGCGGCGGCGCATACCGAGAAAGAAGGCAGCTTCACCAATACCCAGCGGCTGTTGCAGTGGAGACACAAGGCGATAGAACCGCCGGGAGACGCGCGCAGCGAACTGCACTTTTTCTTCCACCTGGGGAAGCGGCTGCGAGAATTGTATGCCGGTTCCACCGATCCGAAAGACCGCGCCCTGCTCGACCTGACCTGGGATTATCCGACCGAAGGCAGGTACGAAGACCCCAGTGCCGAAGCTGTTCTGAAGGAGATCAACGGCTTCACCATCGCCGACGGGAGAGCGGTGAAGGGCTTTACGGATCTGAAGGAAGATGGTTCCACTGCCTGCGGCTGCTGGATCTACTCGGGCGTCTACGCGCACAGTGAGAACCAGGCCGCGCGGCGTAAGCCTGCTTCGCAGCAGGACTGGGTGGCTGCCGAATGGGGCTGGGCGTGGCCGACGAATCGCCGGATTCTTTACAATCGCGCATCCGCTGACCCGGAAGGGAAGCCATGGTCGGAGCGCAAGAAGGTTGTCTGGTGGGATGAGGACAAGCTTAAATGGACCGGCTTCGACGTTCCGGATTTCATTGAAACGCTACCGCCTTCCCACCGTCCCGCGCCCGGCGCCAAGGGCAAGGAAACCATTTCCGGCATCGATCCTTTCATCATGCAACCCGACGGGAAGGCCTGGCTGTTTTCTCCCAAAGGCATGCTGGAAGGCCCGCTCCCCGTGCACTATGAAGCCCTGGAATCGGTGGTGAGGAATGCTCTTTACGGGCAGCAGTGCAACCCCGTGCGGATCGATTACGACCGTGCGCAAAACCCGATGCATCGTCCCTATGACGATCAACGGTTTCCCTACTTACTCACCACTTACCGGCTGACCGAGCATCATACCGCGGGCGGCATGTCGCGATGGCTCTCCTGGTTGAGTGAACTACAGCCGGAAATGTTCTGTGAGGTCTCCGTGGATCTGGCTGCTGAAAAAGGCCTTCGAAACGGAGATTGGGCCACCATTGTCACTGCTCGCGCGGCCATTGAAGCGCGCGTGCTGGTTACCGAACGCATTGTTCCTCTCAGGATCGGTAAGCGAACCTTTCAACAGATCGGGCTGCCTTATCACTGGGGCAGCAGCGGATTAGTTCGCGGCGACTCGGCCAATGAACTCAGCGCCCTTGCAGCCGACCCCAATGTGAGTATCATGAACTCCAAGGCTCATACGGCCAACATCGAACCGGGAAGAGTGGCTTGGCGGCTGCGTCCCAAGCCGAACGGCAACCGCTTGCCCGGTGTTGGTCTGCGAGACTTACCGTCGGTGGGGCAGAATCGTCCCGAAGGAAAGCATCACGTGATCACCAGCCGCGATAAACAGGGAGATCAAACCTAGATGCCTAAAGGCTTCTTTACGGATACCAGCATCTGCATTGGTTGCAAAGCGTGCGAGGTTGCCTGCAAGCAATGGAACCAGTTGCCCGAGGATGGTTTCTTTTTCAGCGGCATGTCTTATGACAACACCATGCAGCTCGATGCCTCCACATGGCGGCACGTCAGCTTCATTGAACGGCCCGTCGCTTTGTCGGGGCAGGACGCGGGAGCTTTCTCTTGGCTCATGTCATCTGACGTTTGCAAGCATTGCCAGCGCGCGGGATGCCTGGAGAATTGTCCCACGGGCGCCATTATCCGTACGGAATTCGATACCGTCTATGTGCAGCCCGATATCTGCAACGGCTGCGGCTATTGCGTGGTTGGTTGTCCGTTCGGCGTCATCAACAGGCGAGAAGAAGATGGGCGCGCCTGGAAATGCACGCTCTGTTATGACCGCCTGACGGACGGAATGACCCCCGCTTGCGCCAAAGCCTGCCCCACCGCTTCCATTCAGTTCGGTGAACTGGAAGATCTTCACCGGGATGCGCACGCCCGGGTCGAACGTTTGCAGGCCGCGGGGGTCAAGGAAGCGTACCTCTATGGAGTGGACAAAGACAATCAGCCTGGTACCGAAGGCTTGAACGCCTTCTTCCTTTTGTTGGACCAGCCGGAGGTCTATAACTTACCACCCGATCCGGTAGTGCCCACAAAGAAAGCGGCCGAAAGCTGGCGCGCCATGTTCTATACCGCTCTGGGGGCGGCGGCCGTGGCCATGGCTGCCGTAATCGCTACGCGCGGGGAACGCGCGAGGTGAGCGACGGACGGAACATCGATTCCCGCTTGGGAACGCTGAGTGGCGAAGGTTCGCAACAGCGCGGCGCGACGGAAGTCGTGCCATGGAAAGCGCTCGATACTTCCGGCTACGGAGTGCCCGGGGATCGCACTTACTACGATCGGCCGGTGATCAAGAAATCGGTTTGGTCATGGGACATTCCCGCTTACTACTATGTCGGTGGGGCCACGGGTAGCGCCATGGCATTAGGCGCGGCGGCAACGCTGATCAATCGCGATCGACTCTCGCGGCTCGTTCTCCAATCGAGAGTCGTTGGTTTAGCGGGTAGCATGGTGAGCGCTTACTTCCTTGTCCATGACCTCGGGCGGCCCGAGCGTTTTCTGAATATGATGCGGGTGTTTCGTCCCACTTCGCCCATGAGCGTCGGCGCGTGGATCTTATTCTTCTTCTCCGGGTCCGCTGGTGTAGCTGCAATTTCCCAATTAGGCCCGAGGTGGATTCGGCGGATCGGAGATGCATCCGCCGTCATATCCGGCGTCTTCGGTCTCGGGCTCTCTGGATACACCGGAGTGCTGGTTTCAAACACGACTGTCCCGGTCTGGCAGCGGCCTCACCGCCTGATGCCGGCGCTGTTCCTTTCCTCCGGCGTGAGCGGCGCGGCGTCTGTGTTTGACTTACTTGGCGGTAACCCTCGCGAACAGCGCGCCGTGCTGCTCTTCGGAACGGCGGGCAAGTTAGCGGAGTTGAGCTTCGCCTACTTGATGGAGCGCAGCGTGGCCACCGTGCCCGAAGCGGCGCGTCCCCTGGAAGACGGGCTCAGCGGATTTCTCTGGAAGGCGTCCAAGGTACTCACGGCGGCGAGTCTGCTGATCGCGCTGGTACCCAATTCCAGCGCGCGAGTGCGGCGCATATCGGGAGTCCTGGGGAGCCTGGGTTCTCTCTGCACGCGATTCGGGGTGCACTACGCTGGACAGCGTTCCGCCATGAATCCGCGCGCCACGTTCCAGCAGCAACGCGGCGGACAAGGCGCATACGCAGTCACAGGCCGCGCCGCTGTAACTGGTCCAGGGGATGCCCGGGCAGTGCTCGAGTAACCTTTGCAATGACGATTCTCGTTTGGTTGATTGCCGCGGGCGCGGTGGCGGGCGTATTATTTCGTCCTAAAGACTGGCCGGAGGCGATATGGGCCTGCCTGGGCGCTTCTTTCATGGTCGTCTGCGGGTTGATCCCCTTATCGCAAGCGGGTTATGCCATCGCCAAAGGAACCGATGTCTATCTATTCCTGACGGGGATGATGCTGCTGGCTGAGCTAGCCCGGCGGCAAGGTGTATTTGACTGGCTGGCGTCGTTGGCGGTAAGCGCAGCGAAAGGTTCCGCCATGCGCCTTTTTACTCTGATCTACATGGTCGGAGTGCTTGTAACGGTCTTTCTCTCAAACGACGCCACAGCGGTGGTGCTTACGCCCGCGGTCTACGCGGCTGTTCAAAAAGCGCGCACGAAGCCGCTCCCTTATCTCCTCATCTGCGCCTTCATTGCCAACGCGGCTAGTTTCGTACTCCCCATTTCAAATCCAGCAAACCTGATCGTTTATGGAAGCCAGATTCCACCTCTGTTTCCCTGGCTCCGAACTTTCCTCGTACCCTCACTCGTCTCGATAGCCGCTACGTATCTCGCCCTGCGATGGATATCGCGGAAGAGTCTGACCGGAACGGCAGACTCCCCCGCCGGGAATGCCACGTTGTCCCCAGAGGGGCGGCTGGCCACCTGGGGAATTTGCGGAACCGCGCTGGTCCTTCTCTGCGCCTCCGGGTTCGGAATCCCCCTTGGCCTGCCTACTCTGATTGCCGCCTCCGTCGCCGTGTTGTCGGCGACGCGGTTCGAAGGCCGCGCCCTCGTCGGCATCGTCCGGAAGATTTCCTGGAGCGTCCTTCCGCTGGTGGCGGGCTTGTTCGTGCTCGTCGAGGCTGTGAATCGCGCCGGCGCGCTTGACCTCGTTGGAAGCAGTCTTCTTTGGTGCGGAAAAATACCTGGGATTGCTGGCGCTCTTGCAGCGTCATTTGGAATCGCCGTGCTCTCGAATCTGGTGAACAACCTCCCTTCCGGCTTGCTTGCGGGCGGAGCGCTCCAGACCATCCACGCTGCGCCCCACATCAGGGACGCCGTACTGGTCGGGGTCGATCTCGGTCCCAACTTATCCGTTGCCGGGTCGCTCGCGACCATCCTCTGGCTGATCGCTTTACGCCGGGAAGGGCAGCAGATCACCGCATGGCAATTTCTTCAAGCCGGCTTCGTGGTGATGCCTCCCGCCTTATTGCTTGCTACTCTGGCCGCCGCATTGCTCTCAAAGTGAGCGGCGGTTAAACTAGAAAATCTATGCCCCCTCCGGCCGATTCCCCAGAACTCCATGCATAAGGTGAAGCAATCGACCGAGGCGCTCAATAAAGTGGCCGCCGGCGAAGAGATGGCCGGCCGCATTCTCACCTTCGACTGGTCCACCACTCCGCTCGGCCCCATGAACCAGTGGCCACAAAGCCTCCGGACTGTCGTCAACATCCTGCTTACATCGCGTTACGCAATGTGGATGGCCTGGGGCCCGGACCTCACCATGCTTTACAACGACAGCTACCGGCCAACGCTGGGGATCAAACACCCGCGGGCGCTGGGTTCGCCGGCGAGCGAAGTGTGGGCGGAAATCTGGCCGGATATCGGACCGCGTATCGAAACAGTGCTCACCACCGGCAGGGCCACTTATGATGAGGGCCTGCTGCTTTTTCTGGAGCGCAGCGGTTTTCCGGAGGAGACCTACCACACGTTTTCCTACAGCCCTCTCGCCAACGACCAGGGCGACCTATGCGGCATGCTTTGCGTCGTCACCGAAGAAACGGACCGTGTGATTGGCGAGCGCCGCGTGGAAACGCTGCGTGATGTGGCCTCGGCGCTTGCCGGCGCCAACACGGAGGATGAGGTACTGAAAGCTCTCCGGGGAGTCCTTAGTCGCAACAAGAAGGATTTGCCCTTCACGCTCACCTACCTTTACGGCGAAGAGGGAGCGCAGCTTGTGTCATCCAGCGGGATTTCGAGAGAGCACCCGCTGGCGGTGGGGCGCATCGAGCGCGGGTCCGATTCCCACTGGCCCGCGTATCAGAGTGCGCTTCATCCGTCTCCTCGCATGATTCAGTTTTCGTCCGAACAACAGGAGGCTTCCCCGCTGCCAACGGGTGATTGGAACAAGCCGGTCCGGCAGGCCGTCGTTGTTCCCATTAAGCGGCAGGGCCAGGAGCTTCCGGCCGGCTTGTTTATTACCGGAACCAATCCCTACCGCCGCTTCGATAAGCTCTACAGCGGGTTTATCGACTTGCTTTCCGGCCAGATCGCCGCCGCGCTGGGGAATGCCCGCGCTTACGAAGCGGAGCGCCGGCGCGCGGAAGCCCTGGCGGAGGTGGATCGCGCCAAGACCACCTTCTTTTCCAATGTAAGCCACGAACTGCGGACCCCGCTGACCCTGATGCTTGGTCCCATTGACCAGCTTCTCTCCACGCCAGGTGAAACCAGAGCGATGGAAGAGCGCGACTTACTGACACTGGTTCAACGCAACGGCCTGCGGCTTCAAAAGCTTGTGAACACGCTCCTCGATTTCTCCCGACTTGAGGCCGGCCGGATGCAGGCCGTGTTCGAGCCGCTCGACGTGGCGAGTTTCACCACGGACCTCGCCGCCAATTTTCGTTCCGCAATGGACCGCGCTGGTATTCGCTTCGTGGTTGATTGTCAGAACGTTCGTGAACCCGTCTACATCGATCGTGAGATGTGGGAGAAGATTGTTCTGAACCTGCTTTCGAACGCGCTCAAGTTCACATTCCGCGGAACCGTCCAGCTCTCTCTCCGCAGCTCCGGCGCACACATCGAGATGGAGGTGGAGGATACCGGCATCGGCATCGCAGCATCGGAACTGCCGCATATCTTCGAGCGCTTCCATCGCGTGGAAGGAGCCAAAGGAAGAACAATCGAGGGAACGGGCATCGGCCTCGCTCTCGTCCAGGAGCTTGTCAAGCTTCACGGTGGCAGCATCTCGGTGAAAAGCGAACTCGGGAAGGGCAGCAGCTTCGTGGTTTCCATTCCACTCGGAAATGCGCACTTGCCGAAGGAGAAAGTACGAGCGGAGGCCGGCGCCACCCCTCCGATTTCGGGTGATCATGAGCGCAGCGAAGCCTTCGTGGACGAAGCTCTGCGATGGGGTTTTGCCGGCGCCGATGATTCCGGGCAGTCGATCCTGTCCACGCCGCTGCCGGGCGCGGAACGCATTCTTCTGGCCGATGATAACGCGGATATGCGCGACTATGTCGGCCGGCTGCTGGGCGAGCGTTTTCATGTGATCGCCGTTTCCGATGGCGACAAGGCCCTTGCCTCCGCTCTCGAAAACCCGCCTGATTTGATTTTGAGTGACGTGATGATGCCGGGGTTGGACGGCTTCGGGTTGCTGGCCGAACTGCGCAAGCGTCCCGAGACTCGCACCATTCCCGTGATCTTACTCTCCGCGCGCGCCGGAGAAGAGAGTCATGTGGAGGGCTTGGGAGCAGGCGCCGACGATTACCTCATCAAGCCCTTCAGTGCGAGGGAGTTGCTTGCCAGGGTATCCGCTCAGTTGGCTATGAAGCGCCGGCGCGAAGAATCGGAAAAAGCCGTAAAAGAAAGCCAGGCTACGCTACAAAGCTTCTACGATAGCTCGCCATTCCTGATGGGCGTTGCGGAACGCGATGGCGATCGGATTGTTTCTATCTACCGCAATCGGGCTGCCGCTGAATTCTTCCTCGTTGACCAGCAGGCGAACTCGCCGACGGTAGACCGCGCCTGGATGGAATATTACCAGCGCGCCCAGACGGAAGGTTCAGCCGTTCGATTCGACTATGAACATCCCCAAAATTCCGGGAACCGCTGGCTTAGTGTCGTCGTCAATCATCTCGGAATGGGTCCCGGCCACAGGCCGCGCTTTAGCTTTGTCGCTGAAGACGTGACGGAGAAGAGACGCAGCGAGGAACTGATTCGCCGATCGAACGAAGATTTGCGCCGGGCCAACGCGGACCTGGAACAGTTCGCTTATTCGGCGAGTCACGATCTTCAGGAACCGCTGAGACAGGTTGCCATCTACAGTCAGATGCTCGATCGGAAGTATGGTCCAAAGCTTGAACCGAAGGCGCTTGAGTATCTTGGATTCTGTGTCGAAGGCGCTCACCGGATGGAGCGGCTGATTACCGATCTGCTGGCTTATTCGCAAGCCGGCAAGAGCGTTGAAGAGCCCGCTGCTCTGGTCGATGTCAATCAAGTGCTCGCGGATGTCAGAAAGAATCTGGCCTCCACGATCGTCGAAACCGGCACGATGTTCACTGTTTCACCGCTTCCGAACCTGCGCGCCGATCCCGTTCCGCTCACCCACTTGTTTCAAAACCTGATTTCCAACGCCATCAAGTACCGCAGTGAGAGGCCGCCGGAGATCAATGTAAGCGCGATGGTAGACGGAGATTTCTGGCGCTTTGCGGTTCAAGACAACGGGATCGGTATTGCCGCTGAGTTTCGCAGGCAGGTCTTCGGACTGTTTAAGAGGTTGCACGATCGCGAATCCTACCCTGGTACTGGTATCGGACTCGCCATTTGTCAAAAGATTGTAGAGCGACTCGGCGGCCGCATTTGGGTAGAATCGGAGTTAGGGATCGGATCTACTTTCTTGTTCACGCTCCCGATTGAGAAGGCCCAATGAACACTGACCCGCAAGCATTAGTGCTTCTCGTCGAAGACAACCCGGCTGATGCGATGCTCGTTGAGGAAGCCATCAACGAAGCACACGTGGGATGTGCCCTCCAGATAGTCGGGGATGGAACCAAGGCTCTGGAGTTCTTCTCACGTGTCGAAGAAGACGAAAAGCCTTGTCCGGATCTCATTATGCTCGACTTGAATCTCCCCCGCCTGAGCGGCGAAGAAGTGCTCCGGCGCTTGCGAAGCAGTTCCAGGTTCAGAACTACAAAGGTCTTGATTATCACTTCTTCAGACGCGTCGAGCGATCGCCAGCGGGTGATGGAACTAGGCGCGGACGATTACTTTCGGAAACCGTCAACGCTCGATCAATTTCTGGAGCTTGGTCCTAAAATTCGTCAGTTGCTGCAGGCCTGAGGAAGAAGACCGCCCAGTGCGGTGTTATTCTTCTCACCGGTCTCTCGTACCCGCGGGCTGTCGCGCTCGGGACGCATGGCACGCTCTACATAGCGGACCTGGGCAATACCCGCATTGTCTCAGTCGAGAACCTGGACGAGCAGCGGAATCCGAAAAGCTCCTTAGGCATCCAACTTGCTAACGGTGATGCTTGCCTGAAAACGATCGGAATCCGCTGGCTTGGTGTCCCGACTGCAGTCCGTGGCTGATTGCGGCCGCGGTCATGCTGCCCACCTTCATGGAGGTTCTCGATACCTCCATCGCCTCTGTCGCTCTTCCGCACATTGCCGGCAGCCTCTCGGCTACCACCGACGAAGCCACTTGGGTGCTCACCAGTTACCTCGTAGCGAACGCCATCATTTTGCCCACCAGCAGTTGGTTCTCCCTGCGATTTGGTCGCCGCAACTTTCTGTTGACCTGCATCGTGATCTTTTCGGTGGCTTCCTTCACGTGCGGCGCGGCCACATCCCTTGGCATGATCCTGGTTTCCCGCGCCATTCAAGGGGCCGGCGGCGGCGCGCTCCAGCCGCTCTCGCAGGCAATCCTGCTCGAAAGCTTCCCCCCTGCCAAGCGCGGCTCAGCCATGGCGGTTTTCGGGCTTGGCGTGGTTGTCGCGCCCGTGCTCGGCCCCACCCTCGGAGGCTGGCTTACCGATAGTTACTCCTGGCGGTGGGCATTCTATATCAACATTCCCATCGGTGTCGCGGCCCTGTGGATGATCTGGCAGTTTGTGAAAGACCCGCCTTATATTAAGAATGCAAAGCCCGGCCGCATTGACACCATCGGTTTTGGCCTGCTCGCCATCTGGTTGGCCGCCTTGCAGATCATCCTGGATAAAGGCCAGGAAGACGACTGGTTCGGATCGAACGGGATCCGCTGGACATTCGTCATCCTGATCACAGCCTTCATCGCATTCCTCATCGTGGAGATGCGCCTCAAGCAGCCGCTGGTCAACCTGCGCATCTTTAGTAACCGGAACTTCGCGCTCGGCTGCGTTCTGATCGGGCTGTTCGGGGCTACCATCTACGGCATCGTTACGTTGCTTCCGCTCTTCTATCAAACTTTAATGGGTTACACCGCGCAAGCCGCGGGAATTGCGGTAAGCCCGCGGGGCATCGGCGCGCTCGTGGCCATGCCTTTTATCGGACTCCTCACCAGCCGCATGGATAATCGTTGGATCATCGGCTCCGGTTTCATGGGCTTCGCTCTCACCAGCTTATGGATGAGTGGCGCAAACCTGCAGATGTCTCAGTGGTCGCTGTTGTGGCCGGTGGTTATCAGCGGGATGGCGTCCGGAATGATCTTCGTTCCGCTTTCGACCACCGCGTTGGGTACCCTCAGGAATGAGCAGATAGGCAACGCCAGCGGCCTTTATAACCTTCTGCGAAACGTGGGCGGCAGCATCGGGATCTCCGTCGTCAACACCTTGGTCGCGCGGCATTCGCAGACTCATCAGGCGGAAATGGTTCACGATCTCGCCACCGGCAGGTTGGTCTTCGACCAGCGCTTGCAGGCTTTGCAGCAGGTCTTTAGCAAGACGGCCGGGTCTGTCCTCAGCCGTCAGCGCGCCTATGGCATGATCCAGCAAGATCTTTCCCTCCAGGCAGCTCTGTGGTCTTATATTGACGACTTCCGAATTCTGGCGGTGGTCTGTCTCTGCTGCGTCCCTATCGTCATGTGCCTTCGGAAAGTAAAGAAAAGGGCCGGCGCGCCCTCCCTGGCTCACTGACACTACGGCAGCGGAGCCGGGGACCACGCCGGCCGCTCCGTGCGCCCCGTATCCGCCACCACCAGAAATGTTCCCGACCACGGCGTTGCTTCTCGCGTCTTCGGAAGAACCCAGAAAGCCGCACCCGCCGCGATGGCTTTATCGTACGCGCCATCCAGAATGCCGTAGTGATCGATAAAGACGTTCAGCGCCGCCGGAATCCGGATACAGCCCTCGGACTGCGGCGTCCCGAGCTTTCGCGCCAGCCGGTCGGGATCGGTGGCGTGCATTTCGAGGCGCACCTTGCCCGGACTGTAGTGATCCCATCCCCGTATGGCATCCTGCCAGCCGAAGTCATAAACACGCATCCCCTTGGCGCCGAAACCGCGGAACCCCAGCTCATTGGGCGTGCCTTTCGCCCGAAAGTCCCGGTTATCCAAGGTATGTTCGAACACTCCCGTGGGCGTGACGAAGTGCTCAAACCTGCCGGGGTTTCCCGTCGAGACAGGAGACGCGCCGATGAAGTGAAAAACGCGATCCGCGGACATCCAATAGATCAACAACGCCTGGACCCAGATGTTGCGATCGACAATCACCACATATTGCGGGTTGGTCATGCTGGCCGCGTTCAGGTTCCTCGTCAGTAAGTCCGCATAAGTACTCTGTTCACTGACCGGAACATCCAGCCTGCGGTCGACCTTTTGCGCAAAGACCGGCGCCAGCCTGGTCCCATCTTCGTCAGCGAAACAATGCGGAACGAATAACGGACAAAGCCCCACCACAGCCCATAGGAAGCAACGCATTCACATTAGGCTACAGTATTGCGGAAGAAGCAATCGCCGAGTCCCTTTCCCCGACGCTCAACTGCCAGAGCGTCTGTAACGCCGCCTGCGGAAAGTTTTTCAATCGCGTCAACGTCTGATCCAGGCTATCCACAACGTAGTCCAGATGCTCGCGTGCGATATCGAGGGGAGGCTGAAAACGGAGTACGTTCATGTTGTTCAGCGTGTAAGCCGTCAGGATGCGATGCTCCTGGTACAGGTCCAACAGAACCAGGCTGCTCATGTAGGTGTGTGAAAGCCTATTCAACATGCCCGCGGAGAGAACCGTACCTAGCCCCCGCGTGGCCGGCGCGAACTCGATTCCAATCATCAACCCCAGCCCGCGCACGTCCGCAATCAATGGATGCTGCTGCTTCAGTTGCCGCAGCGACTCCAGGAGATACGCGCCGGATTCCGCCGCCCGTCGCGGCAGGTCTTCGTCCACCAGAATCTGGAGCGCTGCGATTCCCGCGACCGACGCGTGCCCGTTTCCCGCGAAAGTCGCGGTGCCGAAGGGCGTCCGCGGAGTATCCCCGCGCGCGGCGTGAAAAATCGCATCGGTGGTACCTGACCAGAGTCCGTGGGCCGCCGCCTTCAAAATCCCGATCTACCCGCAGAACCACGCTGATCCGCCGCGCGTCGCAGCAAGTCAATCTTGTCATAGTTGCGATACGCCATTCTAAGGCGGACGCGGCCCGGAAACCCCCGTCCCTTCTTTGACGTCTCTTTAAGATGCAGCGTCTATTTTTCTGGAGCCCCACCGCCCTCTGTCTCGCGAGCGCCGCGGCTTTTGCAGCCACTCCTCCTCCAGTGATCCTGATCTCAATCGACACTCTGCGGGCCGATCATCTGAGCGCTTACGGGTATCGCGATATCAAGACTCCAAACATCGATGCCTTCGCGAACGGAGGCACAGTCTTCGCCAATGTCTCGTGTCAAACCCCGCTCACGCTGCCTTCGCACACCTCTCTTTTCACCTCCACCTACCCGTTTGAAAACGGCATTCAGGAGAACGCCGAACTGGTCCCTCCCGGCGCAGTCACCCTCGCCGGCGTCCTCAAAGTCCACGGTTACCATACCGCGGCATTCATCGGTGGCGTGTTCCTGGAGCGCCAGATGGGGCTTGACCAGGGCTTCGAGACGTACGATAGTCCGTTCAACTTCGAGGCCTTCTCGCCGCTCTCGGGCGAGTTGTTTTTCGGAGGCGTCGAAAGCCCCTTCCTCGTCAGAGACCGGCGCGATGGTGCGCTGGTGATACCGGCGGCGATACGCTGGCTGGCGACCCACCGCAACCAGCCCACGTTCGTTTTCATTCATCTTTTCGACCTGCACACGCCGTACACCAACCCCGGGCGCAAAGGCGTCTCTCGTTACGACGCGCAACTCCTCTACGTGGACGGATTGATCGGCAAACTGACCCAGGCGCTGAAACAGGCCGGCGGGTGGGATCAATCCTTAACCGTTCTGCTTTCCGACCATGGCGAAGGCCTCGGCGATCACGGCGAAACAGCCCACGGGTACTTTGTCTATCAAAGCACGCTGCACGTCCCGCTGATCGTCCATTGGCCCGCGCCATCCGCCCCTCGGCCATCCGCCGTTCAACAGCCCGGTGGCCTCATCGATGTCGCCCCCACCATCCTCGATTTCCTGCACATCCCCGCGCCAGCGGCGTTCGAAGGAACCACACTGCTCAATCCTTCGTCGCGCCCGGTTTACAGCGAGACCATGCACACGCACGACTCGTTTGGCTGGTCTCCGCTCCGAACCATTCGCCTTGGCGCATACAAATACATCGACGCCCCGCGCCCGGAACTCTATAATCTGGAAAAGGACCCGAATGAGAAAAACGACATTCTCCGCGCCGATCCCTCTGAAGCCCGCGTCCTGCGCGGCGAACTGGCCCACCTGATTTCCCGTTACCCGCCACCGAAGCCGGTCCCCGAGCCAGGAGTGAATCCCCAGGCGCAAAGGCTTCTCGCCTCGCTCGGGTACCTCGGCCAGGGTCCACGTTCGCGCCGGAATGGCCCCGAGCCGGACCCTAAGGATCGCCTTCCCGAATACCGTCTTTACGAACAATCCATGGACGCCATCAACAACAATCGCCCCAACGAGGCCGTCCGCCTGCTCCAGAAAGTGCTGGCGCAGGACGCCACCAACCTGCTGGCGCGGCGTGACCTCGCCGGGTGCTATCTCGACCTCCATGCCTATGTCAAAGCCCGCGCAGCGTTCGCGCTCCTCACCGCCGCCGTGCCGGACGATTACAGTTCCCAATTTGGGCTCGGAATGGCCGACAAGCATCTGGGGTTGACAGGTGAAGCCCGCCAGCACCTCGAAGCCGCCTGCAAAATTGCCCCGCATGCCGCTCAGTGCCGCCGCGAACTCGATGCCCTGCGGCAGGGAACCAATTGATGTGGATCCCGCCCGCTTACATCGGACCCGGTGCGGGCTTCGCCTTCTTCGGCTCATTCCTTGGTATCCTCGTCTCGTTTTTCCTCACCGCCGCCTCGTTCTTCGCATGGCCGTTCCGGGCGGCGCTAAAGCTCATCCGCCAGAAGCAGGGCTTCCGCAACGCCCGCGTCAAGCGACTCATCTTCCTGGGGCTCGATGGTCTTGACCCGCGCATCACGGAGCGCTACATGGCCGAAGGCAAGCTCCCCAATCTGGCGCGCCTGAAAGAGTTGGGGTCGTTCAGCCGGTTGCGCACCACGTTCCCCTCCTTGTCGCCTGTCGCGTGGTCCACGTTCGCCACCGGCGTCAGCCCCGCCCGCCACAATATCTTCGACTTTCTGAATCGCAGCCTCACTTCTTACGTGCCCGAACTTTCTTCCTCGAAAGTGCGTCCGGCGCATCGCGTGTTGCGAATTGGCCGCTTCCGCCTTCCACTATCCCGTCCCCAGGTCGAGATGCGCCGCAAGAGCCAGACCTTCTGGAAAATTCTGGGCGAGCGCTCCATCGGCAGCACCATACTCCGGGTGCCCATCACGTTCCCTCCGGAGAAGTTCGAAGGGCGGCTGCTCTCGGCCATGTGTACACCCGATCTGCGCGGAACGCAAGGGAGCTTTTCTCAATTCACCACCGGTCTTGATCGTCCGGATTACGAAAGCGGCAGCCGTTATCCGCTGCGCCGTGAGGGCGACGTTCTGCACGGTTTGCTGGAAGGCCCTGCCAATGAAGTTGTCCCCGGCGCGGGTGCGATTACCATTCCATTCCGCATCCACACTCCCACGCTGCAACTCGAAATCGGCGGGGAAACCCATGCATTGCGGCAAGGGGTCTACTCGCCCTGGATCAAGCTTGCCTTCAGCGCCATGCCCGGCATCACAGTGCGTGGCATCATTCGCTTCCTGCTCACCGGAACCGAACCCGAGTTCTCGCTCTACGCAACACCGGTGCAGATCGATCCCGATGCGCCCGCTCTGCCCATCAGCCATCCGCCTTATTACGCCGCCTATCTCGCGAAGCTGGTGGGCTCGTTCGCCACGGTAGGAATGGCTGAGGACACCTGGGCGCTGAACGAAGGCGTGATCGACGAAGCCGCCTTTCTCGAACAGGCCTACCTCACTCTCGCCGAGCGCGAGGCGATGTTTGATAACGCTCTCGCGCACACCGAGCGCGGCGTCGTGGCATGCGTCTTCGATACCAGCGACAGGGTGCAGCACATGTTTTTCAAACATCTGGTGGAAGGGCGGGGGACTGCCATCGAGGATCTCTACCAGCGCATGGATCGGATCGTCGGCAAAGCGATGGCCAAAGCCGGTCCCGATACCGTGCTCTTCGTCCTCTCCGATCACGGCTTCTGCGCCTTTCGCCGCGCGGTGAACTTAAATTCCTGGCTGCACCAGAATGGCTATCTTGCACTGCTTGACGGAGCCGTCGAGAGCGGCCGCTACTTCGAGGGTGTCGATTGGAGCCGCACCCGCGCCTACAGCCTCGGGCTCAGCGGTCTTTACATCAACCGGAAAGGCCGTGAGGCCTGCGGCATCGTCGAGCCCGCCGATGTGGGCCCGCTCACGCGCGAATTGATCTCGAAAATCTCCGGCCTGCCCGATGAAGGGAACACCGCGATCCGCACGCTATACGCCACCAGCGCGCTCTATCGCGGACCCTATCTCGATGCCGCGCCGGACCTGATCGTGGGCTACAACGAGGGCTACCGTACCTCCTGGGACGCCGCCGTCGGCAAGGTAACCGCCCACGTCATCGAAGACAATCCGAAAGCGTGGAGTGGCGATCATTGCGTCGACCCCTTGTTAGTCCCCGGAGTCCTCTTCTGCAACCGTCCGGTGGACGCCAAAGACCCCGGCATTGAAGACATGGCGCCTACCGCGCTCTGGCTTTTCGGTCTCACGCCACCTGCCTGGATGGAAGGGAAACCGGTATTTCACGCCCCATGAGAGTCGTCGCCGGCTTCCTTCTGCTCGTCTTCCTCACCGGCTGCGGACACACCAACAAGCGAGTCATCGTCATCGGCGTCGACGGCATGGACCCTGGTTTCGTCGAGCGGCATTGGAGCGCGCTGCCTAACCTCGCGCGTTTACGCAACGCCGGTGGTCTCGTCCGTCTCGCCACCACTACGCCGCCGCAGAGTCCCGTAGCCTGGTCCACCTTCATCACCGGAACCGACCCCGTCGAGCATGGCCTGTTCGATTTCGTGCACCGCGATCCGGCCACGCGCGAGCCCATCTCCTCCATGGCCGCGACCATCGAACCGGAGCATGAACTCCGCGTCGGTCCTTACCTGTTGCCACTCTCCAAAGCTCGCGTGCAATCCTTTCGCGTCGGCCAGCCGTTCTGGCGAATTCTGTCTGAGCACGGCATTCCCGTCACCATCATGCGCATGCCCACCAACTACCCCGCCGGCCCCGAAGGGCAGGAACTCGCCGGCATGGGCACGCCCGATCTGGAAGGCACCTTCGGCACGTTCACCTACTACACCGACGACCCTTCGCAACTCGATGGCGAGGTCTCCGGAGGCCGCATCGTCCACGTCGATCGCGTCAAAGACCGCGTGCTGCTACCTGTAGCCGGTCCCGCGAATACGCTGCGTCGCGATCACGCGCCCAGCCGGCTCGAAATGACCGTCGATGTAGACCCCGCCCTGCCCGCCGCGCGCTTCCAGATCGACGGGCGGCAGTTCATCCTCCGCCAGGGCGAATGGTCTCCCTGGATTCACGTGCGCTTTCCCTTGATCCCGCATGTGGCAAGCGTGGCGGGAATGTTCCGCGTCTACGCGGCCGAGCTCCAACCCGGTTTTCGCATCTATCGGTCGCCATTGAATGCCGATCCGGCGGATTCGTCCCTGCCCATCTCCACGCCCGTGGCGTTTAGCCGACGGCTCGCCCAGCAAGCCGGCCCGTTCTACACGCAGGGCATTGAAGAAGATACCGCGGCCTTACGCCAGGGTGCGCTGAATTTACCCGAATACCTGGAGCAGAGCCGCCTGGTCTCCGAAAGTCACCGCAAGCTACTGCACGATTGTCTGGACCGCTTCAAGACCGGATTGCTCTTCTTCTACTTTTCCGAAGTGGACCAGAACTCGCACGTCCTCTGGGGGCGTCACGAAAAAGAACTGCTGGAAACCTATCGATCGGTGGATCGCGCCATCGGAGAAGTGCTCGACCGCGCGGGCGGCGCAACCGTCATCGTCATGTCCGATCACGGTTTTGCTGCGTTCGACTATGCCGTAAATCTGAATACCTGGCTGCGTAAAGAGGGCTTCGGCGAGAAAGCCTACGCTATGGGGTTAAATGCCCTCTATATCAACACCGCCGGTCGTGAAAAGAACGGCACGGTGCAGCCCGGAGCGGAGCGCAACGCCGTGCTGGCGGATCTGGTCCGGAAGCTGCGCGCATTCCAACCCGCCATCGCCGACGTAACCATACTGGGAAAATCCGCCAGCCGCTATGAGCCCGACGCCATCGTGGGTTACGCGCCGCCCTATCGCGCATCCTGGGAAACCGCTTTAGGCGGTGCGCCCGACACGGAAGTCATCGAGCCGAACAACGATGCCTGGATCGGCGATCATTGCATGTCCGCATCCGCTGTCCCCGGCTCGCTGCTCGGCACGCGCAAGCCACGTCTGGCCGACCCGAGTCTCAAAGACCTGCCCGTTACCATACTGAAAGAGTTTGGTATTCGACCGGACCCCAGAATGACCGGCCGCGCCATCTACTAGAAAGCCCCATGTCGAAATCCGTCAAATTGAATCCCGATCTCTGGCAGCGCGTGACTGAGTACGCCGTGAAAGCGGGCTATAGCTCGCCCGAGGAATTCATCGAACATGCGATCGAAAAGGAACTCGCGCGCCAGCAGGAAGAGGCCGGCAAGGAAGAAGTGGAGCAGCGGCTGAAAGGCCTAGGCTATATCGATTGACCTTTCTGATTGTCGCGGGTGTGGCCGCCGGCCTGCTCTCGGCCCTGGTGCTCCGCCTCACTCTCGATACCGCCGCGCTCCGCTCCGCTTTCCGTCGGATACAGGCCCACTTTCTCGAATTCCGTCTATTCTTCGACGAGCCCCGCCTCATCTGGCGCGCCCAGAAAGATCTTATCCGCGCCAACGCGCGAGCCCTGGGAATCATCCTGCCCCCCACTTTGATCCTGGCGTTGCCGATGACCTGGGTGATCCTGCAACTGGAGACCGCCCCGCTACGTGTCGGTGAGCCCACCGTGGTCACGGTGCAACTGGCCCACGCGGGCGATGAGGTGACGCTCGATGCACCACCCGAAATCGCCGTCGAAACGCCGCCCGTACACGTCACGAGCGACCGTCAAATCGTGTGGAGAATCCGCCTGCTTCGGCCCATCTCGGGCCAACCGCGGCTCACCGCGCGGCCATCATCAAATGTAGTCTGGCTGCGAGTCGATTACCCGGCGGCATCATGGTGGTGGATTTTCTGGTTCTTTGCCATCTCCAGCGCCACCACCTTAGTAGTTACTCGTAGCGGAGCGCTTCGAGGGGTTCGATTCGTGCTGCCTTCAAGACGGGCAGGAGACTCGCAGCCAATCCCGCTGCGACAAAGATAGCGATGGTCCATGCGAGCGTGAAAGGGTCGCTTGGGGCCACGCCGTACAGCAGGCTCTTCAAAACCCGAGTGCATACCAGGGCCAGCGGAATTCCCACCAGTATTCCAGCCAGCACCAGCATCATGCTTTCACGCAGGAATAACTTGGCCACATCCATCTTCCGCGCACCGATCGCGAACCGCACTCCAATCTCGCGCGTGCGGCGCGAGACGGAATAGGCAATCAGTCCATAGATGCCCATGCTGCAGAGCAGCGTCGCCAGCGCACTAAACAGCGTCGAGAGGAAGCTTAATATGCGCTCCGACGACAACCCTTCATCGATCTGATCCTGTAACTCGCGCACATCGTAAATGGGGAGCTTCGCATCTACGGCGCGAATTACCCTCATGATCGCGCGTGGTTCCAGTCCGGTTCGCACCATGAGGGTGTAGCCGGAAGATTCCGTCTGTTTGGCCGGTAAATAAATAAGAGGCCATAGCTTCTCGCGCAAGTCCTGATAACGCGCGTTTCCCACCAGGCCGACGATCTCCACATCGCCCGGTGCTTTGATATGCCGCCCGATTGGATTCTGGCCGGCCAGGTATTGGTCCACAAACAGTTGATTGACTATCGCCACGCCAGGCCCCTTCTTCACATCGCGCTCCCCGAAATCGCGGCCCGAGAGCAGCGGCTGCTTCAGCGTCTTGAAGTAGCCCGGACTAACCATGTTGAAGTTCGTCTGCACGTCGGAACTCTTCCTCACATGGCCGGGAACCTCAAAGCTGAGGGAAATCATACCGCCTTCGAGCGGCGTGATCACGGCCAGGCTCGCCGCCGCAACCCCGGGTTGCGCGCGCAGGCGGCCCAGAATCCGGTCGAAGATCTGATCGGCCTGTTCCGGTGTATGCCCATTCATCGTCGGATCGATTTTCAGCGTAATAACCCGCGCCGGATCGAAGCCGAGATCGATCGTCTTCAGTGCGCTGAGCGTGCGCGTCAGCAAACCCGCCGCGAACAGAATCATCAACGAAAGCGCAATCTGAAAAACAATGAGGAAACGTCGCATCCCAAATCCGCCCGCTTTTGCAGTTGAGCCTTTCAGCTCCATGACGACATCCGGCCGCGCTGATTGCCACGCCGGAGCGAGTCCAAACAGCAGTGCTGTAAGCATGGACAACAGGACGGCAAAACCGATCACCGTTGGATCCAGTCCGGCATGAAGCGAATCACCGGTGGATCTTCCCGCATTCAGAAACGCCAGAAGCGTGTCGATAATCCAAAGCGCGAGCCCCAGGCCCGTCAGCCCTCCGCAGCACGCGATTACCAGGCTCTCGACCATCAGTTGCCGCACCAGGCGCCACCGCGAAGCCCCCAGCGACAGACGCACCGCGAATTCCCTCGCACGGGCGGTGGCGCGAGCCAGCAGCAAGCTCGCCAGGTTCGCGCACGCAATCAACAGGACCAGCGCCACAATCCCCATCAACACAGTGACCGGCTTCGCATAAGTGGAGTCGGCATTCGCGCCCTGGCTTCCATCGGCAACGCGGTAAGTTGCCTTGCTCGCCGGCTTGATGGGCTTGATCATCGTCTGCGCTTGCACTGACGTGACTCCCGGCTTCAATCTGGCCAGAGGCTCCAGCCACCGGAACCCTTTCGACTTCCACATAGTCCCGTCTCCAGAGGAGAAAAATCCGCCCATGAAATCGCCCATGCGCGAAAGCGGGAGCTGCATATCGATTCGCCCCTGCAATTGCGGCCCAAAGAATCCTTTCTGCGTCACGCCGGCAACTGTATAGGGGCGCGCATTCAACAGCACCTTCATCCCGACCACTCCGGGATCGCCTCTGAATCGTCCTTGCCACATCGCGTAGCTGATCACGCAGACCGGGGCGCCGTCGTCAATATCCTGTTGCGTGAGGAGCCGTCCAATAGCCGGTCCCACCCGCAGGGTCTTGAAATAATCACCCGTAACAACCTCTCCATTCAGCGGTTCGGCGACTCCGTTTGCAGTCAGGTTGACGCGCACCGGATAACGCCCCAGCACTCCATCGAACAACCTGCTGTTCTGGCCCAGCTGCGAAAGGAAGGGCAAGGAGAAAACGGTGTTCGTCAGCTTCCCGTCTTCGTACTCGGCCACGGTGACCAGGCGCGAAGATTCCGGAACAGGCAGCCGCTTCAGCAACAGCGCGTTGACGAACGAGAACATTGCTGTGTTCGCCCCAATCCCCAGGCCCAGAGACGCCACGGCCACCAGCGCAAAAACAGGACTTCCGCGCAAGCTGCGAAGCGCGTAGCGCAAATCCCGGCCCAGCGCGTCGAGCCAGCTAAAGCCCCATTGATCGCGCACTTGCTCTTTAATCAACGCAAGGTTGCCGAGCGCACGCGCGGCCGTGTGGTCGTCCTGCTGCTCTTCCGACTCCAGTTCCAGATGCGAGCGTAACTCGCGCTCCAGTTCTTCTTCGCGTACTTTCCGCCGCCACAAACGCATGTCTCAGCCCTCTTCGGCCGGCCACATCACTCGCGCGATCGCGCCGGTCATCTGCTTCCACTTCGATTCTTCCGCCAGCAGTTGCTTTCTTCCGGCGGCCGTGAGCTGGTAATACTTGAATTCCCGTTTCAGCTCTTTGCCGGGCGCTTTCCACTTGGCGGCCAGCCACGCCTTTCGTTCCAACCGGTGCAGCGCGGGGTAGAGCGAGCCGTGCTCCACTTGCAGCAGGTCGGCCGTGGTCCGCTGAATGTGCTTGGCGATTTCGTGGCCGTGCGCTGGTCCCAACAATAAGGTGCGCAGGATCAACATATCCAGCGTTCCCTGCAAGAGTTCGATTCGATCGGGCATCGCTGGTAGACATTCTACCCAGAATTGCTCTACAGCGCAACCCAATCAAACGAGTCATATCAAAATAGAGCCTGCTAAACTGAAAGTCACGCGGCGTTCGCCTCACGGCCAACGCCGCGTTTTCCGTTATGCCCGACCTCGAATTCCTGGCGAGTGAAGAAACACTCAATACCTTCCTGCGCGGATTCCAGATGGGGACGCTGCCCAAAGGCGCATTCGGCCATGCCGCGCACGTCGCTACGGCCGCTTGCTACTGCTTGCGTTTCGATCATGACGAGTGCCTGAACCATTTCAGGCGCGATCTGAAGCACTTCAATGAATCCGTTGGTGGCGCCAATACAGTTGATTCCGGTTATCACGAAACCATCACCATCTTCTGGCTGGATACCATTCGCTCATTCTTGCGAGACAAACCAGTCTCAAGGCTCGAAGCAGTTCGACTTACCGTTGCCGAGTACGGCGCACAATTCGGACTCGTTCAATCCCGCTACAATTTCGACCTGGTCAAATCGCGTGAAGCGCGCGCCCGCTGGATTCCTCCGACGGGCTAGTTTGTAGCCACCGCGGGCATGATCACGATCGGCGTCCGCGGAAACGCAAACTTCTTCCCCAACTCGTCAATCACGCTCACCTGGCACGTGTACTGGCCGGGCTTCAGATCCTTCAACTGCGTGCTCATCGACACCGGAAGGATTCCATCACCGCGCGGGCTGAACCGGTTGCTGCGCACGGACCGCGATTCGAAAACCTTCTTGTCGCCTTGATACAGACCGAACGTCGCTTCCACGCTGGCGAACCTCGCGGGCGTCCCCGTCGCACTTTCGGGCGCACCCGGATCATACACCTCAAGATACACAAACATATTCTGCCCGGGCCGAAACACGCGCGTCACATTCGGCACGGTCTTCTGCCCGTCAGAATCAATCAAAGGGTTCTGCGCCAACAGTTTCTTGTTGTTCTGAACCGCCGCGATCTGCCCTTTCAATGACTCCCTCTGATTACTCAAGATCACCGAACTTAGCCGCAGCGCACTCCCCGATCCTAAGTCCGGGACGGTAAATGCCGTCTCAAAAGTCCCGGTTTTACCTCCGCCATTCTCACGGGCAACGAAGCGCAGATGATACTTACCGGGCGCCAGCGTGAACCCGGTATCGTATTGGATCTGTTTGCGGGTCACCTCGCTCGCCTTGGCCTGATCCAGCTTCAAGGGAATCGTATCGCGCTCCGATGAAACCGCCTTCCCTTTCGTGTCGGTAACCGCTCCAATGAAATCCAGCTCCGTCGCCGCCTTGGTACCCTTACTCTGGAAGTTCAAGGCGGACCCCGGAATCTTCACCGAAACCGGCACAAAATACTTGCCCTTTGCAATGCGAAAATAGTCCACCTCTACGGCCAGCGGCAAATCCGTCACAGGGTTGTCGCTCGCCAGAGCCTCCGCCAGCAACGCCTCTTTATCGGCAGCCTGCATTCTGGCGAAGGTCGTCGGCGCATAATACCCCTCGCGGTAAGTCACTTTTGCCTTCAGTTGCGCCGCCTTGGGCGCCAGCTTCACTTGAATACGGCGGTAACGCCCATCCTCCGCCGTATTGGTGCTCACATAGGCCAGAATGTAGTAACTCTCCACATCCTTCTGCACCTGGCGCATGCCCAGGGTAAGGTCGTTTGAATCAAGAAGAGCTTTGCCGCCCGTATCCGCCGCCAGCGAATCCAGCGTCTCCTGCTGATTGAAGAAGCTATCGCGCAGAGATCTTTGTCCCGCGCCGCTGTAAAGGTTCGACCCCACGGGCGCAGCCACGGTCGCGTTCCCGCCCGGCGCGCTGGCCACCAGGCCTCGCGCGTCGATCGGGTAAAACGCGACATTCGACCGAACCGCCGTATTGATAGTCGCGCGCAGTTGCGATTGGTTATCGACGCCGGTCTTCTCCACGCCCGACGAAAAATACACCAGCGCCTTCTTCTCCGGATAGGGCGCCAGTTTTCTCGCGGCATCTTCCAGCGCCATCAGTTTCAAATCCGTATTGAAGATGTTGAACTCGGTTTCGTCGGCGACAAACTGGCCGCTTTGATCTTCAGCATCCGCGCCGGTATCCGCCATCGCGGCCAGCTCGCTGCCTTCGCCGATATGCAGGCTCTTCAAGGTATCAAGCAGCAGATCGCGGTCGTCGGTGAAATCGATCAGCGTGCGCAAATTGCTCGAGTAAACCATGATGGAAACCATGTCGCTCGAAGTCAATTGCGTCGAAATGAATTTCTGCGCCGCAGCCACGGAGCGCAGTTGTTCAGCTTGCTCCATGCTGGAAAAATCCAGGAAAAGCACCATCAGCCTGCGGTCCTGATACTTCGTGAGTGCGGCCTCCGTGTCGATTGGTTTCGATCGCGGAGGCGGCGTTGGGGTGCGCGCCTGCAGCGACGGCTGAAGCGGCGGCAATGGCTTCGTATCCAGACGCTGTAACTCCACGGTTTGCAGGCGCTGTGGCTTCCCGTCTTCAAAGACCTCGAAATCGTCCTTCGTCAAATTTTCGACAGGAGTTCCGTCTTTCCTGGTTACCGTCGCGTTCACCACCACCAGCTTGATGCTCGTGTGAAAGGTAGGGTCTTTTGACGACTGCGGAAGGGCAGGCACGCCGAGCAGCAGCGCGACTAAACTAGCAACAACGCGTCTCAAAACCGGAACCTCGCTACCAGACTGGACGTGCGCATCGCACTTACCGCGGTCGGAGCGCCATAAGTGATCGAATTGACCACCGTATTGACGTTCGTATAATTGACCTGATTCAGCGAGTTAGTCGTTTCAAACCGAATCTCCAGACGCTTTCGCGATTCGCCAAACTGGAACGATCGGCCAAACGAAAGATTGACGCTCACCAGATCCGGCCCCGGAATCGTATTGCGGCCCGCGTCTCCGAACGTACCCACCGCGGGCACCGTAAAGGCGGCGGAGTTGAAGAAGCCGCTGCCCTCAGTCACGCTTTCGCCGGTGGCATCCGCGCGCTCGCTTCCCACTCCATTGGTCACCGCCAGCGCCGTGTCGTTGCCCAGAACACGCGCCGTCAGGGGTGTGCCGGTCTCCGCCGTCAAACTGCCGCTCAATTGCCAGTCCTTCAATAGTCGCGCGGTCTTGCCGTCCGCCGCGAACCGCGAACCTTGTGCGCCAATCGGAGACGTCGCCACCCAGTTGCCGGTCAGAACCTGTCGCCGGTCAAAGCTCGAAAGACCACGCTCCGCACTCAGGTCGAGCCAGTTCTGCGCAACCGTATTGCCCACGCCCCCGAACGTTGAGGAGTCGTCAATGGATTTCGAGTAAGTATAGTGCAGCATCCAGGAAAAGCCCCGCCGGAACCTTTGTTGCACACGCACCTGCAGAGCGTTCAAGCTGGAATTCCCGTTCGAGGCATCCAGAATGAACCCGGCTGCGTTACTGAGAGTCTTGCCTTGAACCGCCTGTACGCCCGATGGACCTTCATTCGGCTCGGTCTCTATGTCCAGATGCGTGCCCTTGGTCCCCAGATAGGTGACTTCGGAGACGATGCCATGTACCCATTCCCGCTGGATTGCCAGATTCCAGGTCTGCGCATACGGCGTCAGATAGTGCTTATCCACCGCGTAAGTGTTGGTGATCGTATTCGGGAGAACCGAAGCGAAGCCTTCCTCTAAGGTCAGCACGTTATCGGCATTTGTGTTCACGCTGCTGGAAGTCGCAAACGGCGGTTGCTCCGCCAGACGAAGCGGAAACGCCGCATACGCTTGCGTGTTGTAGTAAATCCCGTAGCCTGAACGCACGATGGTCGACTTCTTGAAGTAAGGTACTTTCCACGCCAGGCCCAGCCGCGGGGAGAAATTGTGATAGTTCGGATCCATCAGGCCCGACGGGAAGTAACCGCTATAAGGGCCCGTCTCCCCAGGCGTTACCACAGCCACCGCCGAGTAGTTCGGGGCGATGTCAAGATTCGCAATCTGATTGTACTTTTCCGAAAACGGGGAGAAGTATTCGTAGCGTAGTCCCAGGCTCAGCGTTAGATTCGCATTCACTTTCCAGTCGTCATCCACATATCCGATCCACGAGTTCTGGCTGAAATACGTGTTTGTATTGCCGTAGCGGATGGAACTGGATTGTGGAAGCCCCAGAAGAAAGTCGGCAAAATCGTAGCCCGTCTCGGGCACTGGCACACCGTTGGAACCAATCTCGCTGGTCCCCTGGCCCGTGAAGTTGAAGGTCCCGCGGCCGTTGGTATCGGTCTGCGTGCCTAAGTCGTTGCGCTGGAACTGCACGCCCAAAGTGAAGTTATGCTGCCCATGGATTAGCGTTACGCTCTCGCTGCCGCTCTGGCTTTGATTGCGCGTCAGGGACGGGTTTGAGTCGGATAGCGACGCAAAGTTGGTGAAGTTCAGGTTCGGCGGTCCGTAATTGATCGGTGTCTGCGAAGTACCCGCAATCCCCAGTTCAGCGGCTACATTGGTTCCATTCGCAAAGTACGGCAATAGATCGTTGTTATTTCGGTTGAATGTCACCTTGGCGTTGCTGATCAGATGCGGGCTGATGTTGCGCGTCCAGGTCAGGTCTGTAGCAAGGCCATAGCCGCTGGTGGTGTCCGTGAAGCTGAATGGTTGTACAGTTTGACCATTCCGATCCTGGTAAGTAATGTGGTAAGCCAGCCGGTCTAACTTCGTGATGTTTCTGGAAACGCGCGCGTTCAGGTTGTCCGAGTTTGCGATCACCGCCGAATCATAAAAGTAGTTATTGATCAGCCCGGGGAAATTCGGCAGAGGGACATACTTCAGCAGACCCAGCGCAATCGGATTCAAGAGCGACGGCGGGATCACGTTCCCCGCAAAAGGCTGCTGCGTACCCGGATTATAGATTTGGACGCCCGCGGTTTGGTTGATCCCTGTCGATTGAACCGCCTCGGAGAAGTCTCCGCCGCGCTCGGCCATCGTCGGAACCGTGGAAAAGTTCACTTGCGGGTTCTTCGCCCGCGTTCCGAAATAGCTAATCGAAAAGAAAGTATTGGGATCTTTAATCAACTTGGGAAATACCATCGGGCCGCCCGCGACGAAGCCGAAGCGGGATTGGGCGTAACCCGGCTGCACGGTCTCCACACCACTCAGAGAGAAAGGCTTGGCATCCAGCGCCGCGTTGTTCAGGGTAAAGAAAACGAGTCCATGAATAGCCTGTTGACGCCGCCGGCCGTTGCCGAATTGTCCCGGCGCGCCCGGGCGCCCTTGCCCGCGTTGGCCATATTGGCCGCCTCCGCCACCACCCCCGAAACCGCCTCCTCCACCCCCGCCACGGCCGCCGCCTCCTCCAAATCCACCACCTCCGCCGCCGCCTCCGAAACCGCCACCACCTCCGCCACCCCCGGTTCCTGGCGTGCCGCCGGGTGTGGCAGCGCCCCCACCACCTCCGAACTGGCCCGGAGGTGGACCAAACCCTCCATCGGGAGCCGCATTCTGCGCCAGTCCCTGACTCAGGCTGCCAGCCACCAGAAATGATTCGTTGGCGCCGCCTGGCGCGGCGCCCGCCGAAGGTGCAGCTGGAGCCTCAGGTTGCGCCGCATTGATCTCATTCTGCAGTTGCGTGTCGTTCGGATTCGTCTGCCCGGCGCGCCCGGCAAACTGAGCCGTCCGCCGTGCCGCTTGTGATTCTGCGAGTTGCAGATTGAAGTCCAACGGGTTCCCGATCGGTCCCAGCACGGAAGGCTTCGAAACCGGATCGAAGCCGAACATTTGAACCTGAATCGTGCCTTTGCCGTCGGGCACGCCCAGGAACGTGTAGTGCCCATCCGCGCCCGTGGTGGTGGTGTATGTTTTGCCACCCGCCGTGGCCGTGACGGTCGCGCCCGGAATGGCCTGGCCGCCCGAATGCACGTAACCGGTTTGCGCTGCCGCCAAACCCGCAAATGTAAGGAAAAGTAGAACGCGACGCAAATGGAACAGATGTCTATGTTGCCACAAATGTTACCCGCGGCTATTTCTTCGGCTTCTCCAGTTCGCCCGTCGTCGCGTTCACAAACGCCAGGTATCCCAGTTTTGGCGTGCCCCATTGAAACGACCACACCGGGCCCGAAAAACGCGAATCACTCCCCAGCGACATCGACAACTCATCTTCCGGATGCTTGGCCAGCCAGGTTTTGGCATCCTCGGAAGCCACTTTGAACGCCGCATCGGAATCGATCTTGAAGTCGCTGGTACCGAAAGTCAGCGCTTGGCGTTGCGGTCCTGCCCACGGAATCGAGTGCCCCACAACCACGCCTTTTGTAATGTCGGGAGGCACCGTGGCGATGGCGTAAGTGAATGTCTCGGCTTGATGCAGATTCGGCGAACCAAAGATGGCCACCCACTCGGCCGCCTTCCCGCCTGCATTCTTGAAGCCCGGCGCCGTTTGGCTCTTGAGGCTGAGAGGCGCCAGATCCGGCGCCCAGGTATGCGCTAATTTATAGGCTTCCCAGAACGCCGTCTGCCCGGTAACCGGTTGAGTCGGCGTCACCGGTTCCTGCGACTTCGCTTCGGTAGTCGACGCGGTCGGGGTTCCAGAACATGCTGTCAACAGAAGTACGGCGGCCGCGGCCGCCGTTGCGCGTAAGAAGGAATTCGTTTCCATGGTGACTCCTTGGTCACGTTGTATACGGTGCCTAGAATATCGCCATTGGCCGCGGTTGTAAATGGGAAATTAAATCGCCTCTATCGATAACCCGCCGCATATCCTCGCTGCGCCCGAAACTCGCGCATCCGGTTAACATCGTCCTGCAGCGACTGCCGGTCCCGATAGTCCACTGAATCCGCATTCACTACTTTGCCGACCGCTTTGATCGCCCCATCCAGATCCCCCAGGTTGAACCGCCCGGACGACCACCTCTTTTGAAACTCCCAAATCTCATGCCGCGCATGGTCGATATGCCCCCGCGCGCCGGGCTTCAGGTAGGGATTCGCGGCCGTCCGGTCCAGGTCTCTCTGCACGCGGTCGAATACGCCGTCCGGTGCTGCCGGGGCCGAAGGCTGCCGGTAGTAAGGATCGCCATATTGCGCCAGGGCGGGCAGCGCCGAAACACCGGCCAGCAAAAGCGCGCCGGGAATTATCTTTCTCAAGTAAAGCATCGTCAGAACCTCCATCTGTTTCATGCAGACGGCGGTGCTGCGCTTACGTTTCTGAAACGCCGCTTTCCCTAGAAGAATTTAATCCTTCGGCGCGTTCTTCTTCAGGAAATCGCTCACGCTGGCCGGAACTTTGTTCCCCGTCGCCACAAGTTGCGCAATCTGCCACATCTGTGTGTCGGTGAGCGAGTCTTTGAACCCCGGCATTCCGGTCAACCGGATACCGTTCTGAATCTTCCAGAAGGATTCTCCCGGCGGATCGTCCGTCACCCCCGTTAAATGAAACAACTGCGGCGGGTCCGGGAACATGCCTTTTGCAATAGCCGACTTCTGGTCGGCCGGAACCCCGTGGCAGACAGCGCATTGCGCCACGTAAAGCTTGGCGCCGGCCATCAGATTCGGTTCATCGGCGGGCACTCCGGGTTTTTCGGGAGCGGACTTTTCGATCTGAAAGTTCAGCGCCATGTGAGCCAGTTGCCGCTCCATGGGAAGCGGGGGAGCGGCCGTCGCCACCGGCATTCGTCCCGAGCGAACATACCAATAGCCCCACGCGGGAAAAATGAGCAGACCGATCAGCAAACCCAGCAGGAACTTAACCATTTTCCCTAATGTCTCACACCGGGATATCGGTCTCGCGGCGATGCCGCACATCGATCCCGCGCGCCAGAAAAATCACGTCTTCGGCGATATTGGTTGCGTGATCCGCGATCCGTTCCAGATTCCTCACCACGAATAAGCGCCCCAGCGCCGGCCGCACCATAGCCGAATCCTTCTCCATGCGGCGAATCAGATCGTTGTAGATGTCGGTTCGCATGGCATCCACTTCATCGTCGTCGTTCAGCACGCTCCGCGCCTCATCTCCATCCCGCCGGATAAAGGCGCTCAGGCATTTGGCGACCATGTTCTCCACCGCCGTCGCCATCTGCGTGATGGGCACTTCCGGTTCCAGCTCCGCCAACGCCAGCACCGGCAGCGACCGTTGCACGATGCTCACCGCCAGATCGCCCATGCGCTCCAGATCGGTGTTGATTTTGAGCGCGGCCACAATCAGCCGCATATCGCCCGCCACCGGCTGATTCAAAGCCACCAGCCGTGTGGCCAGGTCGTCGATCTGGATCTCAAGCTGGTTCACCAGTGCCTCATCGCGCAGCACCTGATCGCCATAAATTTCGTCCCGTTCCGTCAGGCAGAGCACGCTCTTGTGGATCGACGCTCGCACCAGCGAGGCCATATCGCACAGCATGTCCTCCAGCTTTTTCAAATCCTCGAAGAAGGGACGCATCTTATTCGAGCGTAACCGACGCGCCGCAACGGAGTAAATGTGAATTACTGATGGACCCGATAAACAGACCATGAGCCTGATAGCGCTATCCTCGATAAAACCCCACGATGTCAATCAATAGACGATTCCTTCTGGCCGCTTCAGCCCTGGCTCTCCTCTCGGCCTGCTCGCGGCCCGAACCCCGTATCGACGGCCGCTGGGACGCCATCCTCACGGTCAACAAAGCCCCCGTCCCCTTCCGTTTCGACCTCGCTACCGCAGGCGGAAACCCCACCGGGACTCTCTTCGATGGCGATAGCCACGTCAGCTCCACGCGCGGGAGTTATCGGAACGGAAAGCTCGCGTTGCATTTCGACGCATACGATTCCGATCTCAACGCCGCCGCGCTCAACGGCGCACTCACCGGCACATACACGCGCCACTACGGCAAACGGGACCGCGTGTTTCCTTTCACCGCCAAGCCCTTCACCGCGCCCCAATTCACCAGCTCCGCACAGGCGCCGCTGGACGGTTCGTGGCGTCTGACCAGCGCCGACGGGAAGCAGATCTGGACCCTCCAGGTGACCCGGCGGGATCATGATCTGTCCGGCGCCATTCTGCGGCTCGACGGCGATACCGGGTCTCTCAATGGCTTCGTCGATGGAAATGTCTTCACGCTCAGCCATTTCTCCGGAGCGCGGCCAACCTTGATTGAAGGCGCATACCAGCCCGGCGCCGGAACGCTCGCCATCACGGTCGACCGGGAAGACCACTTCACCGGCGTGCGCGAGAGCGAAGCGGAGCAGAAGCAACTCGCCCCGCCGCCCGACCCGTTCGGTTCCACCAAGGTCAAAGATCCCGACGCCCCGTTCGCCTTTCAGTTCCCGGACCGCACGGGCCGCATGTTCACCGCGGCCGATTTCCGCGGTAAGCCTCTCGTTGTGAGCATCGGCGGCACCTGGTGCCCCAACTGTATGGATGAAGCTCCGTTCCTGGTGGACCTTTACCGTCGCTACCACCCCCGCGGTCTTCAGATCGTGGGACTTAATTTTGAAACCGGCGAACAGGCTTATAATCGCAAGCGCGTTCAATCGTTCATCGAGCGTTTTGACATCCCTTATCCGATCCTGATCGCCGGTCCTCCGGACGGCGCAGCCACGCAGTTGCCGCAACTGGTGCACTTCGCCGCGTTCCCCACCACTATCTTCGTGGGCAGCGACGGCCTCGTGAAAGGCATCCACGATGGGTTCGCCAGCGTCGCCACCGGAAGCGAGCACGAGAAGCTGAAGCAGGAAACGGATCAAATTGTGGAACGCCTTCTGGCCGCACATTAAGCCTTCCTGAGCGCCTCGTTAATCCTGCTTCACATCTTGCAGCTTTCGGCGCTGGCCCGAGTCCATACGGGTGAAAGCGAGAACGGACGAAAAAGCCCGCTACCCGCCGAAAGGAGAACGGAAATGAAACGATTTACTTTTGCTTCGATGGCTTTGGGAGCCTTGATGGCGTTGGCCCCGGCAGGCGCATTTGCTCAGGGATTCAACCGTGAACGTGTCATCGTCGTGCATCACAACGATCGGGCTTTCGACCATGCCCGCGACCGCCGCGACTGGCGCGAACGCGTCCGCTTCGACCGCTGCCGTTAGGCGAAACCTGGGGCCGGGCCTGAGAACCCGGCCTCACTGATCCCATGCCCCACCAACCCTTCATGTGAGCACCCCGTTTGCGTCAATCCCTGCGTCTCAAGCGTCAGCAAATACTCCCCAACCGTTTTCGCGGGATTCTTCAGGCTCTCCCGATGCCGCTGCGCTGCCTCCAGCACGACGCCGGGGACCAGGTCCAAGAGACGAGCGGCATGCCGGCCGACGCCGTATAATTGGCACTCAGCAATCAGATCGAAAGCGAAGGCCACACGTCACGCGCCGACGTTCCGTTGCCTAGTATCATCAAGGGACAAGAAGGCTACGCAGCTGGCCCAGGCTCGCGAGCGCGGTGTTTCCCTCGATGCCTATGTTCAGGAGATCGTGAGCCAGCAGGTGCATTCCGCCGCCCTGGGGGCCGCAGACGGCAGAAGCCTGAAACTACCTGTTCTCCACCTTGGAGACATGGGTTCCCTGCGACGTTGTGACATCTACGACGATGTCGATTGAGCCCGCCGTCGTCGACGCGAACATTCTGGTCTATGCCGTCAATTCCGACAGCCCACACCATGGCGCTTCCCGCCGTTTGCTTGAGTGTGGCCTCGATCCCTCGGCAGATCTCTACGTGACGTCGCAGATTCTCTGCGAATTCTATTCGCTGCCGTGATGTTCTCGCGGTAACGGGGTGCCGCTACGGCTGCGTGCGAACATACCATAAATGGCGCTGCATCCTCAATTTCCGCGTTCCCCATACGAAATCCTGGACCCCGCCCAACGCTGGTTCCCCGCCGCCGAAGAACTGCGCAGCACCGCCTATGAAAAGCTTCTTCCGCCGCTCGTCGCCAATGTAAGGGAAGCGGTCAAGGCCTGGCGCGACGCGGAATATGCAGGCGCATCGCCACCCGCCAGAACCGCGACCTGGAGCTAACGACCCCGGTTCACAGCTACGATCAGCGCGGTCGCTACACGGTTGCCGTCAAAGTGATTGACATCTTCGGGAACGACACAATGACTCTCGTGCCCGTCAATATTGGGTAGCTGGTCACAATGGATACTCTCTTTTTTTTGGATGTAAGCGCCTCAAAACACAAGACCGGGCACTCACCACGCCCAGAGTCGCCCGTCCAGCGCTGGTAGCCTGAGACAGGCAAACACGGCCTACGGGAGAGAGAAATGAGCGACGGCGCCAGCCAAGCAGATCGAACGGATACGGCATCGAAACTGGGTTCGTTCCGCGCGTTCCGGCCAGTGCACCCAACTTGGGTTGGCGTGGAGTCACACCAGCTCCAGGCGCAGTTCCCGGCCCACCACCAAGGCCGCTTTCTGGAGCGTGCCGAGGGTCACGCCGTCGTTCTCCGGGTCGAGAAGCCGGTTGAGAGCGGCGCGGCTCGTGCGCATTCGGCGGGCCATTTCCGTTTTGGAAAGTCCTTTCTCCTGCATCGCTGCCTCAACTTGCCGGGCGACAACCCGCTTGATCGCAGCAGCGCTTACCTCTTCATAGATTCCTTCTTCGCGAAGCCAACTATCGAACGTCGATCCGATATTCTTCTTGTTCATCCGGCGTCTCCCTTCTTCCGCTCGTGCGCCAGTTCGATATCCCGCTTGGGCGTCTTCTGGCGTTTCTTCATAAACCCGTGCAGCGGCAACACGCAGTCTGGCTCGGCGCAAAACAACGCCCGGGCGATACGCCCATGCGGCAGACTACTTCTGACCTCCCACAGTCCCCGGCCGAGTGAACGAACCAGCGGCATGCCAATGGGCCAGGAGTATTCAACGTCCTTGATGTCTTCACCGATGATGCGGCGATCTGCTGTGTCCAGGCTCTTAACCACCGGCGCACGGGCTAGTGCCCCGAGTCGGATCGGTAGAACCGCGCGGGCAGCCGCTTGCCTTCGGGGTTCATACGATACAGTATCAATTTTGATACGGCCAGTCAAGCTCAGCTCACGCCGCCCACCCGACGCTGGAAGCCTGAGCGGCCAAAACACGGCCCAGTGGGAGAGGAAGTGACCGATGCAAGCAGATCGAAACGGATTCCGCATGGCTCATCGAAACTGGGTTCGTTCCACGCANNCCAAACTGGGTTCGTTCCGCACATTCCGCCCGCCCCACCCCGAACTGGCTTCGTTCCACACATTGCCCCAAGCCGCCCAACCCACCCTCCGCGAATCCAACCGCCCTCTCGCCCTCCACCCGGAGATCCCCTGAGACCTTTCTCCGAAAATTCACACCCACTTCTGAGGCAAGCTTGTAAACTCATAGTTCAAAGATGCAGAGCTTCGATCTGATCGTAATCGGTTCCGGGCCCGCCGGACAGCGGGCGGCGATTCAGGGCGCCAAATCCGGGAAGCGTGTCGCCGTGGTGGAAAAGCGCGAAGTGCTCGGCGGCGCGTGCATCAACACCGGCACGATCCCCAGCAAAACCCTCCGTGAAGCCGTGATGCACCTCTCCGGCTACCAATACCAGAGCATCTACGGGATGAACTACCGCGTGAAGGAGAAGATCACCATGGCCGATCTTTCCTTCCGCGTCCAGCACGTCATCAAGACGGAGGTGGATGTCACCCAGGCCCAGCTCTCCCGCAACAACATCGAGGTCCTGTTCGGCACCGCCAGTTTCATGGGGCCGAACCAGATCAAGGTCGTCAACTCGAAGGGCCTCTCGGAATATGAGGCCGGCGTGATCGTGATCGCTACCGGCACTCGTCCGGCCGATTCCCCAAAGGTGCCCATCAACGGCACCACGATCGTCAACAGCGACCAGGTTCTCCAGATGGCGGAGATCCCCAAGTCCATGATCGTGGTCGGCGGAGGCGTCATCGGAGTCGAGTACACCTGCATGTTCGCCACGCTCGGAGTGCGGATCATTCTCGTTGAAAAGCGCCCGCGCCTGCTGGAATTCGCCGACACCGAAATGGTGGAGGCCCTGTCTTACAACCTGCGCGACCATCGCGTCACCATGCGCCTCAATGAGGAAGTGGACAGTGTGGAAGAGAATCCGCAAGGCGGCGTCGTGGCGTGTCTCGGCAGCAAGAAGCGCATCGCGGGAGACGCGCTGCTCTACGCGGTGGGCCGGCAGGGCAGTGTCGACGATCTGAACCTCGAAGCCGCCGGCATTTCAGCCGATGCCCGCGGGCGCATCGCGGTGGATTCCGATTTCCGCACCAAAGTGCCCCATATTTTCGCTGTCGGCGACGTCATCGGGTTTCCCAGCCTGGCTTCCGTTTCCATGGAGCAGGGCCGCATTGCCGCCGCGCGCGCCTTCGGCATGCCGGCCCATTCCAACCCGGCCAACTATCCTTACGGCATCTACACCATCCCCGAGATTTCGTTCGTCGGCAAAACCGAAGAACAATTGACTGATGAAGACGTCCCCTACGAAGTGGGCGTCGCCTACTATCGCGAAATCGCCCGCGGCCAGATTCGCGGCGATACCACCGGACGGCTCAAGCTGATCTTTCACCGCGAAACAAGGCAACTGCTGGGCATTCATATCATCGGGGAAGGGGCCTCTGAATTGCTCCACATCGGGCAAGCCGTGTTCATCCTCGGCGGCACCATGGACTATTTTGTGGAGACTGTGTTCAACTATCCAACGTTGGCCGAATGCTATAAGGCGGCGGCTTTTAACGGATTGAACAAGCTGTCGCGGCTCTAATAAAGGACTAGCTATATGGCACAGAAGACCGAGTCGTTTTCTATTGGCGTGATGGCGTCGGACCACGTCGCCGTGGGCGTCGTGCAAGACCACAAAGTGCGTGGGTCTGTTCACGCAATTCCCGATCTCGCCACCATACCGCCGGATTCACTGGCGCCCGTAATCCGCGAAAAAATCGACGCCATCTGCCTCGAAGCCGGGGTCGATCCGGCCGCCATCTGCGCCATCGGCTTCGGATTCCCTGGAATCGTTCGCGACGGCATCGTCCAGGATTCGCCCAATATCAAACAAGCCAAAGGATTGAACCTGGCGCAGGCTATGGCCGCGGTCTTCACCGGAACCAATTCGAGGATTCCAGTACTGGTACTGAATGACGCAGATGCCATGGCGGCAGGCGTGGCGGCCACGCGTGGGGCTCTCGAAAAACTTGTTCGCGTCTGGACCCTCGGCAACGGCATCGGCTTTGGCCGCTATCCCGAGTTGGAAGGCGCATGGGAGTGCGGGCACATGGTGGTCACGCTCGATCCTAAGGAGCACTACTGCGGCTGCGGCGGTCTCGGACACCTCGAAGGCATCATGGGTCATCGCGCGATGCGCATGCGTTTCCTGGACATGGAACCCGAGGAAGTCTTTGAAAACGCTAAGGATGGCGACGCCAAGTGCCAGGCTTTTACCAAGCTCTGGCATCGCGCTCTGGCCGCCGCCACGGCGAATCTGGTACACCAGGATGGGCCGGGGAAATTCTACATCACCGGTCCAAACTCGGTCTATATCGAGATCCCTCTGCTCAATCAATACCTGCACGAGATGGTCAAAATGACGCCTCTCCAAGGCAGCGTCTTTGAGGTGATCCCCACCAGCGACGAGATCGCGGTGATCGGCGCGGCGGTCAGCGCCGCTTTCCAAAGCCCCGCTTCCTGAAACTTTTCGGCCACCATCCAGGGGTACTCTATCTCTATAATCGGGGGAGAAGTAGCGCATGCCCTCGACCCGCACACCCCCGGAGGCTGGTTTTGATTCCCGCGCCATTCATCGCACCCTGACGGGTCTGCGCGATCGCCTGCGCCTGCAGGAAGATGAACTCGACCGGCTGTGCGAGACCATCCGGTCGCGCCCGAACGGCGCTCCACCCGCGGCGTCCCCCGCACCACGCATCGCCGCTCTCGAAGCCCGTATCGACCGGGTTGAGCAAGCCCAGGTCGAAAAAGTCGCGGCCAGTCCACCCCTCATCACGCCGCCGCCCGCGCTCGACCAAAAGGCACTGGAAGACAACATTCAGGAAAGGGTCGAACGCAACGTTCTTCCGCAGATGCGTGCCTTGGAGACGCAGCTCTTCGAACAAGGCAAAATGCTACAGGAAGCCTTCTCGGCCATGGGCCGCACCGAGGTCACCATGCGCCGTCTCATCGGCCAGGTGGATCGTCTGCTGGAAGAAGGTTTGCACCGCCCTCCGCCCGTGCCGCAGCATATCGACGTCACTTCCGAGGCAACCGACCCGCCGCCTCGCCCCCGCGCTCGCGAACCGCTCCGTCCGCGGCAGCGCGAACGCTCGCAGATGTTCACCGCCGTTGAAGATCTCGATGATTACGAAGACTCGGAACCCCCGCGCTTCCGCTGGAAGTTCCCGCTCGCCATTTTGGCGCTGCTGATTGCGATTCTGGCCGTCGTCTGGTTTTGGTATTTCCGCGATTCCGCTCCCATTCCGCTCGCTCCCGCGGTAACTTCAACTCTCTCGCCCCTCGAACAGGCGCGCGCTTACGAAACCGACCGGAATTATCCAAAGGCCGAAGAAGCGTATCGCGAACTCCTCGCGAAAGACCCCACTAATGAAGAATTGATCCGGCACTTAGCCAGCGTCCTCTATCGGGAAGACAAGGTGGATGAGAGCGCTGAAATCATGAAGAAGCTCCCGGCTCCGGCGCCCTGACGAAATTTTACAGACCAAAGGTCGTGTAACTGGGGAGAACTGAACTATACTTCTACCCATATGCGCCCTCTAAGTGCACGCATCCTCACGCTCTGTCTCTCCGCGGTCCTACAACTTACCGCGGCAAACTTACTGCAAACGCCCGCCCCGCAGGGCCCGTTTCACGTCGAGGGGAATCGACTGATCGACGCGCACGGACTTTCCTTTCTCATCCGCGGAACACAAACCACCCCTTTCCATCTCAAGTCCGCCGGCTTCGATGCGCGCTCGGGGAATGAGTTCGGACCCCACTCGGCGACCTCATTCAGCACCATCCGCCTGCGCTACAACATGAACGCCGTGCACATTTCCGTGGATGTCGCGGAAGCGAATGAGCCTGGTTACTTCGATCAACTCCAGAGCTTAGTCGCCTCCGCCACCCAGAACGACTTACTCGTGATTCTGGCGGCAACCGAACCGGGCGTCTCATTACCCTCCGCGAAGCTACTCGCCTATTGGGAGCGCTGCGCCGTCGTCTTCAAAGATTCCCCAAACGTGATCTTTGATGCCTTTGAAACGCACTCCGGCGCCGGGTGGGATATTTGGCGGAGTTCCATGCAAAAGGTCGTTCGAACCATCCGCGCAACGGGCGCGCGGCAGCTGGTCGTGCTGGCAAGCTGGCGCGATGACAGTCTCTTTGAGGGTTACGATCCGCAACTGCTGAGCCGGGAATCGAACATCCTCTATGAGGTCGAGCCGCGCTATGAAACTACCCGGACAGATCAGGACCGTGATGCGAAGTTTGGTTTCCTGGCCAATGTAGCGCCCGTCATTGCAAACGACTGGGATCTGCACCTCGAACAGCTGGCAGCATGCCGGGCTATCCCGTCTGACCCCGTTGCCGCTGGCAAGGTGGTGCTCGATAACCTCGCTTACTTCGATGCACACCAGATCTCCTGGACCGTCTCCTCCTTCGAACCCGGCAGGCTGATTCAAGACACTGGGCGCTTTTTCCCCACCATGCTGGAAGCCGGAATCAAATGCGGCGAAGGCGCGAGCACGCAGGCGGGGCTGGGACGCATCATTCTCTCTCATATGTTCGGCGCCCACGAAGGCAAACTGGGCGTCGTGAATATCAGCGGCGGAGTGGTTCTGCCCCGCGGCGGTTACTCCACGGTCTATGGGCGTATCATGGCCGAGCGGGATTCCGCGGGTTCGAAGCCGCCGCCCTATCACCTCGGCGGTCTGTCGGTCGAAGTCACCGATTCGGCCAACGTGACCCGCCCCGCGCGCATCAACTGGGCCGCCGCCGGTTGGGGCTCGTTGAACTTCATCATCCCCGCGCGCTCCGCCATTGGCCCGGGTCGCTTGACGATACGGCGCGCAGACGGCACGCGTGATATCGCTGAGATTCAAATTGCCGACACGGCGCCCGGCATATTCACGGGCCTCAATTGTCAGGGTCCGGCTATCGGCGCATTCACGCAATCCTCAGTGGGCGGACGCGTTCTTGCATCGGCGCCAATCTACTCATGCAAAGGCGACAACTGCGTCACCGTCGCCATCCCCGTCGCCGGCAAGACCATCACCAGAGTCCGCCTGGTCGCGAACGGGTTCCGCAACATAACATCGGCTTCCCAAATCGTGATCACGGTTGCCGGCGTTCGCGTGCCGGTTCTTTCTTACAAGCCTGCGAATGACTTCGGCGTGGATGACGTGATCATCGCGATTCCGGAATCATTGCGGGGAATCGGTGAGACCGATTTGATTTGCCACGTGAACGGCATCCTCGCAAACGCAGTACGCATCTCGATCTCGTAATGCGAGCGGCGCTCGTCATCTTCGCTGTACAGCAGCTCTGCGCGGGCGCAGGAACTTACCGGTGGGAACTCCCCAAAGGATTTCCCGTGCCTCGCGTACCGCTTGATAATCCCATGTCGATCGAAAAGGTGAAGCTGGGGCGATTCCTTTTCTACGACAAACGCCTTTCCGCCAACGGCACGATGTCGTGCGCCACTTGCCACCGGCAGGAACTCGCGTTCACCGACGGCCGCGCGCTCCCGGTCGGCGTCACCGGCCAGCTTCACCCGCGCAGCGCCCAGAGCATTGTCAATGTGGCATACGGCGCCGCGCTTACCTGGAGCAATCCCGGCCTTCACCACCTCGAAGAACAAGTGTTGATTCCGATGCTGTCCGACCGCCCCACTGAGCTCGGACTGCGCGGTCATGAGGCCGCCACGTTAGCGGCCTTCCATTCCGACGAGGTTTACCGCAGCCTCTTCCCGCGGGCCTTCCCCAAAGAGGCCGGCCCGTTCACTATCCGGAATGTCGCCAAAGCTCTCGCGTGTTTTGTAAGAACCATCATCTCGGGGCGTTCGTCCTATGATCGCTTCCTCCACGATGACCAGCCGGACGCTATTTCGGAATCGGCGAAGCGCGGCGAGCTTCTCTTCTTCAGCGACGGTACAGCCGGCTGCTTCCGTTGTCACAGTGGATTCAACTTCAGCGACTCCGCCTTCCACAACACCGCCCTCTACAACCCATATCCCGAACGGAACCTTGGGATTTTCGAGCATACCCACAGACCAACCGACCTGGGTAAGTTCAAGACGCCCTCATTGCGTAACGTCGCCATTACCGCTCCGTATATGCACGATGGAAGCGTGAAGACGCTCGACGCCGTGCTCGATCACTATTCGGCGGGCGGCCGCGCCTCGACGAATCCCAATCGCGACAATCTTATCCGGGGATTCGTTCTCACCCCGCAAAACCGGATCGACCTGATCGCCTTCCTCGAAAGTCTGACAGACACAGACCTGCTGCGCGATCCACGATTGTCCGATCCGTGGCAGCATTGATAACAATGCGAGTCTGGCTGGCGCGAGGGTCGCCGATCTCCCTCAAGGAGCAACTGAGCGCGCAGTTGCTCCTCGGCATACTGAGCGGGCGCTATAAAGCCGGCGAGAAACTGCCCAGCGTGCGCGAACTCGCGCGGCATCTGCAGATCCATTCCAATACCGTAAGTGCCGCGTATCGCGGTCTTGCAGCGCGCGGGTGGGTGAGCGCCCGCACCGGCAGCGGCGTCTTTGTCCGGCCCACCGGTCTCCAGAAATCGGAAGATCCGCGGGACGATCTGGTCCGCACTTTCGTGGCGGCAGGCGCGGCGCAGGGCTTTACTCTCGCCGAACTGCAGGATGCTCTCGCCCGGTTCTCTTCGCTGGCGCACCCGCGCTCCCTGGTCGTTGCCGACCCCGACCTCGAGTTCGCGCAGGTGTTGGCCGCCGAAATCAGCGAAGGCCTGGGGGCGCCTGTCCGTTTCACGTCGATCAAACGCCTGCTCCAGAAGCCCGCGGAAGACCAGTTGGCTCTCATCACGGCGGCCCACCTGGCAAAGGTCCCGGCCAATTTTCCGAACCGTGTCATTCGGCTCAAAACCATCCAGGACGTGGTCGCGGGTCAGATCCGGCCGCCAGGTCCCGTTCTCATCGCGGTGGTCTCCCGCTCGGATGAGATTCATCACTGGTCGTTGAAGCTGTTAGCCGCCCTCGGCTTCCCGCCGGATTCCGTGACACACCACAATCCCCGCGATCCAAAGTGGAAGGATGGTCTCGCATCGTGCGACATCGTGGCCGCCGACAGGATCGCCGCGGCCGAGTTGCCGGCTGGCATCCCTGCAATCCGGTTCCAACTGGTGGCGGAGGACTTCATCGCAGAACTGCGCGCCGCGCCAGTACAAGTCCAGTAGCATCATCCTGGAACTGGGCCTGCTACAAGGTCAGCCGCCGTCTTCCCATCAGAACAAAGCTAAAGTGGCGCTGCGCTTCCAGGTCAGCCAGATCGGCCACGACTCAGCAACCGCTTAACGGGATTCGTGCACACTTAACGGTGATCGGGTCGAAATCGCGCGACGGAACCGATTCATACCCTGACTGTTACGTCCGCTTGCTTTCTGCGAAACACATCGCGGGGCCTTCCACAAAAGGGTCCCTTAGTGAAACGGGAAGGCTTCTCCACTTGGCGGCGGCATCTGTGAAACGTTCCCGATCCATGCTTCACTATTCTGCGACCCCAATCTGGGGTGCACACAGAAAAAGAGTACACAGGAAAAACAATGCCAACACAAAACGATTCGACACCAACTCAAGATCCGGCCGACGGAACCATACCAGTAATATTGCCGACGCAGGACGTCTGCTGCGAAAGCCCCTGCGATCCACCATGGAGAACGGAGCCGAGCTGCACCATCTTCACTGAAACCAAGAACACAACCGTTGGTCTGGGAAGCGCCACGCCGGTAACCGGAGATTTTGGGCGCGGCTTCGTTAACATTACCGTGACCTATACGCACGCGCTTTGCCTAACTGGCAAGCAACATGGGGGACTGGCTTACACGCTCACGCTTCTGCCGGGCGAGAAAATGACTCTATATCAAAGTGACCGGTATCGCCGCACGACGTCGGAAACAGAGCGGTATTCCGTTCAAACGACATTCGCGCAGTTTGTATCGGCACTGTACCAGCAGCAGAACTCGAACGATTCCAGCGCGTTGATTCAGGTTTTGAATAATCAATCGCAGAGTTCCAGTTCCTCGGCCGGAGGCGGTTTCAGCATATTTGGACTTGGCGGCGCGAGCGGCGGATCCAGCAACAGCAATTCTTCGGGGTCCAGTTCCGCGGTCGATTTGTCGAGCCAGACAAGCGCCAATCAGTTCCTTTCTCTGGCGCAGCAGGCTTCGCAATATACCGATCTGCAGCGATCCATCACAGTCAGCAGCTATGAAGACGCGGAAACCGTTTCCACCACGCAGCGAACGTTGGTCAACATCAACCAGTGCCACGCCGTGAATTACTTCGTGCGAAAAGTGCTGGACGTGTACACGAGCACGACGACGGTGACCGCGGTGACGTTCCAGGTGACGGTGGGAAACTATGTGTCGGCGGTGCTGACGCCGGCGCAGGTCTCTCAGGTGGAATCTCAATACCGGGCGGCGGTGGAAGCGATCCTGAAGACATTGCCGGCGATTGGCGAGATCACTCAACAGCCCACCGTTTTGACCATCCCGACGGATGGCGTGGTCTATGACCCCGAACTCGCGCACTGCTGCGCGCTCGATCCGGAACTGGAGCAGGCAACCATCATTAAGCTCGAACGCGACCAGGCGGAAGCCCAAAAGGCCGGCCTGCAAGTACAGTTGATGGCGCTCGAGATCCAGCGGCGGCAAGCCCTGCTCGCGGCGGGTACACTCACCCCGTTCGAGGTTGCGCCCCCGACCACCGTCGTCGCGTGATTGAATATACTGGGAACGCGCCGCTACGATGCGAAAATCGGGCGGCGGGAGAACCCATGTCCGACGCTGCCAAGACCCATATGACGCGTGAGAAACTGATCGATGCTCTCAATGAAGACCTTTCCCGTGAATATCAGGCGATTATCGCTTATGTGAACTATTCCCAGGTGCTCAAGGGCGCCGCCTACATGAACATTGCCGACGAGCTTGTGGTTCATGCGAAAGAAGAGCTGGACCACGCGCTCCAACTTTCCAACCACATCGATTACTTGGGCGGGATGCCGTCTGTGACTCCGAAGCCTGTAAAGACTTCGGAGAAGGCGGAAGAGATGCTCCAGTTTGACCTCGACAATGAACGGGAGACCATCAGGCACTACCGCCGCCGGGTCAAGCAGGCCGATGAACTCAACGAATTCGCGATTGCGGAAAGTCTGCGCGGCATTCTGGTGCAGGAGCAGGATCACCTCACTGCGCTCGCGACGGCGCTGGGCATTGACCCGCCGAATCCCGGGATTGCCGATTAGACTCGCCAGCGCCGAAGCAGTCGCGGTCGTCTGCCCGTTCGCCCTCGATCACTTGAGGAGCTCCTTCAAGCGACGGACCGCGTCGGGAATGTCCGCAGTTTTTGTGCTTCCGAAACCGAGGATGAAACCCTGATGGGCGGGCTTCCCGAAATACGAAGCCGAAAGCGGCCAGAGCCATAGATTCTCCTCCGCGCCGCGGATTGAGAGTTCCTGATCGTCGCTCCCGGGAGGCAGAATGACAGTGAGATGCATGCCGGCTTCACCCCCTACAATTTGGAGCCGGTCGCCAAACTCCTGACGTATGGCATGAGCTAGCGCGCTTCTTCTCTCGCCGTACACAAGGCGGGTTTTACGAATATGGCGCGCGAAGTGCCCTTGATCGATAAAGTCAGCAAGCACGGCTTGAGTGAACTGAGGTGAGCAGATGTCGACCGCCCGGCGAACCGCTTCGAACCGCTCCACCAGGTCCGTCGGAATCACCATGTACCCGAGGCGCAGCGATGGAAAGAGCGTCTTGCTGAAGGTCCCAATATAGATGACGCGAGAACCCCGATCGAGGCCCTGCAAAGACGCGATGGGCACACTTTCATATCGATACTCGCTATCGTAATCGTCTTCCACAATCCAGGAGCCTGCGTTGTGTGCCCAATCGAGTAACTGGAGGCGCCTCGAGGCGCTCATGGTCACGCCGAGCGGGAATTGATGCGAGGGCGTCACGTAGGCGGCGCGGGCCGTATAGCAGAGGCGCACGCCGGCAGCCACGTGCATCCCCTCGCTATCCACGGGAACAGGAATCAGCCGGCAACCGGCGAGCGCAAACGCATAACGCATCAGCCCGTATCCCGGTTCCTCAACCCACATCGGGCTGCCCGGATCGAGAAGAACGCGCGCCACAAGATCCAGAGCCTGTTGGGACCCGCTAACGACCATGATCTGGCTCGCCTCACAATGGACGGCGCGCGATGTTCGCAAATACGTGGCGATGGTTTCGCGAAATTCCTTGGAACCCAACGACTCGCCATAGTTCAGAGAGCGGGCACTCACTTTACGCGCGTGACGCGCCAGAAGGCTCGACCAAATCTGGAAAGGGAAATGATCAAATGCGAGTTGGCCCACGCTAAAGGCCCCGGCGTGGAGTGTCCACGGCTGGGAGACGCGGCTGGGTAGGAGCGCCGAGACTTTCGACAGATGGCGCGGGCTGGAGCTGGTCTCGTCCGGCGTTGCGCCCCGGTACTCGCAGGAGAGCAACTGGTCCGGTAAGGAACGGGAGACAAATGTTCCCGAGCCTTGGCGGCTCTCTAACCCGCAAATCTCACCAACTATTGGCAAAGGCCGCCCGTCTATGGCATAACTGAGTTTCCACACAACAGTTTGCGCCAAAGAGAGGACGGCCTTCGCTATGACAGAGTGTAACCAATCCAGCTTCGGATTTGAAGCCTGCGGAAGGCGGGAAATCGTGGCTTCAAACATATATTCAGCTATCTCTCCCCGCACCCAGGCGCTTCTCCAGGAACCTGCGCTCCGGCTCGCTCACAACCAGCGAGAGTGCCTGTTGGTAGTAAGTAGCCGCTTCCTTCTCTCGCCCCAGCAATCGGAGTAAGTGCGCTTTAGCGGCGGGCAGTAAGTGGTATTGAGAAAGTTCCAGCTCATTCAGTAACTGGAGGCCTCGCTCGGGACCTTCCACCATGGCTACGGCGATAGCGCGATTCAGGAACACGACCGGCGACGGATGCACACCCAGCAGCAAATTGTAGAGGCCGGCGATCCGTCGCCAATCGGTCGGGGTTTCCGAGTGGAGTGCCGCGATGGCAGCCTCCAGCGCATAGCGCGTGTGCCCCGCACCGGCATTGAGGACGACATTCAGTAGCGCGATGCCCTCCTGAATCTGCGCCTGATTCCACTTACTGCGGTCCTGGTCGTCGAGCAACACGATATCGCCGGCGTCATCCGTTCTCGCATCCCGTCGGGAGTCGTGCAATAACATCAGGGACAGCAGCGCTCTGGGTTCCTGCCGGCCGGGTATCAACTCAACCAGCAGCCGGCCAAGACGAATCGCTTCCGTCGAGAGGTCTTGACGGGTGGCCGCGTAGCCCTCGGTGAAGATCAGGTACACCGTCGTTAAGACGGCGTCGAGTCGTTGAGCAAGCAAGTCATCCGGGGGAACGCGGTAAGGAATGCGCGCATCGCGGATCTTGCGCTTGGCGCGGACCAGGCGCTGCGCCATGGTGGGAAGGGGAACCAGAAAACATCGCGCGATTTCCTCCGTCGAGAGTCCGCAAAGCGTGTGGAGCGTGAGCGGAATTTGCGCATCCAGCGGCAGCGCGGGATGGCAGCAGGTGAAGATCAAGCGCAGGCGGTCATCGGCCAGCATGGTGGCGGACTCCTCGAACGAAACGGATTCGACCTCGTCTTCGATCAGCCGGCAGAGTTCCGGCAGTTTGTCGCGGAACCGGATGTTGCGCCGGATGCAGTCGATGGCTTTATGCCGCGCGGTGGTCACGATCCACGAGCGCGGGTTTGCCGGCACCCCGTGAACAGGCCACAGATTCAGCGCGGCCACAAAGGCCTCCTGCATCATCTCTTCCGCGAGGTCGAAATCATGCAGAAGTCCAATGAGGGCGGCGAGAATGCGGTCGCCGTCTTTGCGGTAGAGGGATTCTACCGGTGACATGCTAGGTGGCGGGAACCAACCAGATGGGCCGTATCTCGATGGAGCCTACTTTCGCGCCGGGGATGCGAGCCGCGATGCCAATAGCTTCGTCCAGGTGTTCTGCGTCGATCAGATAGTATCCTCCCAGTTGCTCGCGGGTTTCGGCGAATGGACCATCTGTTGCGAGGGTTTTTCCGTCGCGAACGCGAACCGTAGTGGCGGTGGCGGTGGGTTGCAGCGCGTTGCCGCCCTTGTAGCTTCCGCTCTCCATAATGCCACGCGTGAACTGGCCGTATTCGGCATGCATTGACGAGGTCTCGGCTTCGCTCATCTTCTTTTCTTCCGCCTCGGCGTGATAGATCATCAATAGGTATTGCATGTGCTTCCTTTCTGTACTGTAGTCGAACGGCGAAGGAGGAAATCGACAGCGGCGGGAAATTATTTCGCTGTATGATGGATCACTTATGCGATCTCTCGTATTGGCTCTGGCGTGCTTGTCGGCGCAGGCTGCGCCGCCGGTCGTTCTGAAAGCCGCGCGCCTGTTTGACGGGAAATCGAACACGCTGGTCAAGCCCGGCCTGGTGGTGGTGGCCGACGGGAAGATTCTGGGCGTGGGTCCCGGCGCGGCGATTCCCCAGGATGCGGTGATTTACGACCTGGGCAATGCGACTCTGCTGCCCGGCTTTATTGACGCGCACACGCATCTTTCGGGCGTCTACACGGATGATTGGAAGCAGGGGGAGATCGATGTCCTGGAGAAAACCATCCCGGAGCAGGCGCTGGACGCGATCCCGAACCTGAAGGTGACGCTTCTGGCCGGTTTCACCACCGTCCGCGATGTGGGTTCGAGCGACTATATCGACGTCGGCCTTCGCAATGCCGTCCGTGATGGGAAAATCATTGGGCCGCGCATGCTGGTATGCGTGCATGCCATCGGATCCACCGGCGGCCATTGCGATACCACGGGATTTCGTGCCGGCCTTTTCGGGCGCGAAACGGATCCCACCGATGGAGTGATCAACGGTCCGGATGAGGCGCGGCGGGCGGTAAGGCTGAATGTGAAGTATGGGGCCGATGTGATCAAGACATGCGCCACCGGCGGCGTGCTCTCGATGGCGGATTCGGTGGATTCGGCGCAATTGACCCAGGAAGAGCTGAACGCGCTGGTTGATGAGGCGCACGCGCTGGGGCGTAAGACGGCCGCGCATGCGCATGGAGCCACGGGCGCGAAGCGGGCGATTCGGGCGGGGATCGATTCCATCGAGCACGGAAGTTTCCTGGATGAAGAGGCGTTGCAGATGATGAAGGCGCGCGGGACGCGCTACGTGCCGACTCTAATGGCTCCGTGGTGGCTGGGCGAGCGCCTCGAAAAGGGAGCTTATTACCCGCCGCAGATTGCCGCCAAGGCACGTTTGGCGATCGCGAGTTTGAACAAAACGTTTCAGCGGGCGCTGGAGCTTGGCGTGATTATCGGGTTCGGGACGGATGAAGGCGTCTATCCCCACGGGAAGAATGCGCATGAGTTCGCTCTGATGGTGGGCCTGGGGATGAAGCCGATTGATGCGCTGAAGACGGCTGCCAGCGTGGATGCGGATCTGCTGGGGATGCCGGGCCAGATCGGCACGCTGGAAAAAGGCAAGTTCGCGGATGTGGTGGCGGTGCCGGGCGATCCCACGGTCGATATTACCGCGACCGAGCGCGTGCTGTTTGTGATGAAGGATGGAACGGTCTATCGAAATGATCGCGCGCCGGAGACGGCTACGCGGTAAGACGGGCGAATCTGACGAACGGGCTCTCCCCAGTAGTCCGCAGTTTGGGCCAACCCGATCTGCGCAATATACCCGTCCGGACGGATGAGGATCCGATGGCCGTCCGGCGTGACAAGCTCGCTCGCGTGGGTACCGCGCAAATGATCGAACAGCCTGCTGCCATCTTCTAAACGAGCATCGGGCATGCGATCGCCGGGATGCAAGCTTCCGAGTGCAATCCCCGAGGAGAGTGGGCTGCTCCGGTAATGCAATGCAAGCTGGTTGGTGGCATCGCCGCGCTTGATGGACCTTGTTTTGAGCAGCCGCTTGCTCAAGCCGAGCACCGCCGCGGCAACGGGTAGCCGCTCCGCCTGATAGGTATCGAGCAGCGAACCGACGCCACCTCTCACGGCATGCGCGAGTTTCCATCCCAGGTTGTAGGCATCCTGGATTCCCGTATTCAGCCCTTGCCCTCCAGAGGGCGGATGTACGTGCGCGGCATCTCCCGCCAGAAACACACGCCCCACCCGGAAGCGGTCGACCATACGGACCGACGGCCGGTAGACGGAACTCCACGCGACGCGGCCGACCCGGTGGCCTGCGATTTCAGCCGGTACAGCCGCGGCCTTCGACGTGAGTTGGAACAGCCCTGTGTGCGGCAGCGGGCAGAGCCCGGCGAATCCGCCCTTCGCGAAGGGCCACAAATGCCATTCGCGCAGGTCGAGGCCTTCGATCTCGACGTCTGCGACCAGCGTGGGCTTCTCGTCGATCGATTCCCCTTCGAGTCGCAGGTCCAGTGCTTTTCTGACGGTGCTGTGGCCGCCATCGCAGCCGGCCAGGAAATCCGCCCGCACCAGTTCGCCGGTGGAGAGAGTGGCTTCCACGGAACGCTCATCCTGAGTGAAGCGGGCAAGCGCCGTTCCGAATTCGACGTCGCCTCCCAGTTCCGCCAGCCGGGCGCGCAAGATAGCTTCCGTGCGCGATTGCGGCACCATCCAAAGATTCGGATAGGGCACGGATTCCGACGGCCGCTTGCAGGAACCGAGCGAGCCCGCTCTAAGCGAGAACGGACCAACGTGGATTTGGAACTTCGGATAAAGTGCTCCGACGGTCAGAATGGGGGCGATCACGCCAAGATCGTCGAAGATCTCCAGCGTGCGCGGCTGAATGCCCTTTCCGCGCGATCCTTCAAACGGCGCGGCGCCCGCGTCAATCAAGCGAAATGGAATTTGGCGGCGCGCGAGCTCGATGGCCATCGTGAGCCCGGTGGGTCCCGCGCCTGCGATTAAGATGGTAGTTTCGTACATTGTACGAAACTATCGTAATGGTACGGTGTACGAATGTCAACCCAGAAAGACACCCCGAAACAGAAGCTGTCGCGCGAGAGGATCGCCGCCGCCGCGCTCGCCCTCGCCGACCGGGAAGGTTTTGCGGAGGTCTCGATGCGGCGCGTTGCGCTGGAACTGAGGGTGGGAACCATGAGCCTCTACTACTACGTGAAGACCAAGGACGATCTGGTGGCTGCAATGGACGACGCGCTGATGGCCGAAGCAATTGTGCCATCCCTGCCGAAAGATTGGCGGCGCGCGATTATGCTGATTGCCCGGCGGACGCACGGCATATTCACGCGCCACCCCTGGGCCCTCGTTTCGATGTTATCCGCTCCGCCCGGTCTCAACGCTATGCGGCATATGGAACAGTGTCTGGTGGCGCTGTCTGAAACCAACCTGACCGGGAAACAGAAGATGACCCTGCTGGCGTTGGTGGACGACTTTGTGTTCGGCCACGCGTTGCGCGAGGCCGGCGGCGATCAGGATGTGGACTCCGAATTCGCGGCTGCCCAAATCGCCGCCGGGGCATTTCCGCAGATTCAGAAAATGTTCGCCGCCGGGCGCGCGGAAGCGCGGAAAGACCGCTTTGAACGGGGATTGCGAATGCTGCTCGACGCGTTCTAAACGTGATTGCCATATAATGCTTGCGTGCGTATCACTGCGAGGTTCACGGGGTTGCTGGTCCTGGCGGGCATGGCTGCGGGCAACGCCGCGGCGCAGGCCACCAGTGGCTGGAATTTGATTTGGAGCGATGAGTTTAGCGGCGCGGCCAATACGCCGCCTGACCAGACCAAATGGACTTACGACCTGGGCGGCGGCGGCTGGGGGAACTCGGAGCTCGAAACCTATACCAACTCCACCCAGAACGTGTATCAGGATGGCCAGGGGCACCTGGTGATTCAGGCGTTGCGGGACTCCCAGGGCAACTACACCTCCGGCCGCATCAAGACCGAAGGGCTCTTCTCGTTCTCCTACGGCCGCATCGAAGCGCGCATCAAGCCGCCCTACGGCGCCGGAATCTGGCCGGCTTTCTGGATGCTGGGCAGCGACATCAACATCCCCGCCGACAACTGGCCGGTGTGCGGCGAAGTCGACATCATGGAGAATTTCGGAGCAAATACCAGCGGCGGGAATGACGGCGGTTTCAACCACGGCTCGCTGCATGGGCCGGGCTACACGGGCACGGGGCTCACCGGCCAATACACCTTCCCGAACGGCCAGTCGATCTCGAACGATTTCCACATCTTCGCGCTGGAATGGGATCCAGGAAGCATCCAGTTCTTTGTGGACGGCAACCTTTACGAGACGCAGACCTTGAGCGCGCTGCCGGCGGGCGATACATGGGAATTCAATAACACCCAAAACCCGTTCTTCATCATCATGAATGTGGCCGTGGGTGGGATTCCGGGCTTTATCGCCAGCCCTTCGGGCACGCCTTTTCCGCAGCAGATGCTGGTGGATTGGGTGCGCGTTTACCAATCCGTGCCCATCGCGGACACCACGCCCAGCATCGCTCCGGGAGGCGTTTTGAGTGCGTCTTCCTCTCTGGTGAATGTCGCGCCCGGCAGCCTGGCAACAGTGTACGGAGTGAATCTGACGGATACGGTTTACGCGAATCTATTCGACTCCAGTACCGGGTCGTTTATGACCAGCACGGGCACCGGAATCAGCGTGGAGGTGAACGGCGTCGCCGCGCCGCTTGTCTATGCGTCTTCCACTCAAATCAACTTTCAGGTACCCTGGGAAACCTCGATTACACCGACCGCGCCCCCCTCGGTGCAGGTCGTCCGAAACGGAGCTCAAAGTAACATCCAACCCGTGACTCTCGCTCTTGCCGCGCCTTCCGCATTTATCACTTACGCGAACAACGCGGCCATTTTGACGTGCTACAACGACAATAATGTTGTGACGGCCAACGCGCTCTGCACGCTCTACGGCAATGGATTCGGGCCGAAGAATTCGGCATCCGTGGATGGCGTACCCGCCGTGGTGCCCTCCGCGGGCATTTCGGGACTGGAGGTTCCGGGCACGTGCCAGTTGAGCATTGACGGAATCCCCGCCGTGGTGACTTACTGCGGCGCAGCACCCGGCGAAGTAATCGATCAGATGAACTTCACTTACCCGGCAGGCGTGGCGGTTTCCCCGACGCCCACTTACGCGAACCTGACGGCAAACGGAATCAGCGGATATTTCCTGATCCCGTCACCTTCTCAGTAGACTAACCAGCCACAAACTCTCGAATCGCCTCGTTCACTTCCGCCGGTTTCTCGTGAACGACCCAGTGCGAGGCTTCGGGGAAGCGTTTGATGGTCAGGTCGGGAACGCACTGTGCGAGGCCATCCAAATTGCGCGTTACCAGAGCGATGTCTTTTTCGCCCCAAACCACGAGCGTGGGAACCTTCACCGTCAGCTTCGACATGGGGAATGAGAAGAACCCGGAAGGTTCGCCTCTTCGAGCGCCTTCGCCGATCGGACCGATCTTCGAAGCCCGGTAGAAGTTGAGCGCGCCGGTGAGCGCGCCGGGTTGGGACCAGGCTTTCAAATAAGCCGCGCGGTCTTGCTCGGTGAAGTACCCGTCTTCGATCCCTTGAGCCACCAGAAGCTTGTCGAGGAACGCGAAGTTGTCCGCGGCCAGCACTTCTTCGGCCTTCTCCCCTTGCAGCATCAGCATGTACTGGCTGGCCCGCTGCTGGGCGTGATCGTCGCGCAGCAGCCGGGTGAACACGCCGGGATGCGGAGCATTGATGATCACCAGTTTCTCCAACTGTTCGGGGTGTGCGATGGCGAAGGCCCAGGCCACAACGCCGCCCCAGTCGTGCCCCACCAAAGTAAACTTCTCATACCCCAGATGCCGGGCGAGACCGGCTACATCTTCCACCAGATGCCATAAGTCGTATTGCTCAACATCGGTTGGTTTATCGGAAAGGTTATAGCCCCGCATATCGAGAGCCACAGCCAAATGGTCCTGGCCGAACTCGGAAAGCTGGCTTTTCCAGGCATACCAGAATTCTGGAAACCCGTGAAGGAACATCATCAGGGGTCCCTTTCCGGAAGCCACATAATGGAGACTGACTCCGTTTACATCCGCAACTCCGTCGGTGAAGTTGGGGGTCCGCTTTGCGCCGCTAGTCGTCATACTGCCCCTTAGAAGGCTGGGCCCCAATTTGCTTCAGGGCCGAGCTAAGTACTCAGCAAATCATCTCGCGAAAGCAGTCCTCAAGCGTGTCCAGCGCAAAGTCTGCTTGATCCTTCGTAATCACTAATGGCGGACTCAGTCGAAGGGTATTTTCCCCCGCCCCCAGTATCAAAAGTCCGCGTTCAAAAGCCATATCCACCATTTTGTCACGCTCTTCAGAGGCACGTTCCTTGGTGACCTGATCTTTCACCAACTCAATTCCCAGCATTAACCCCAGCCCGCGCACCTCTCCAACCAGCGGGAACCGGGCCGGCCACGTCCGCATGCGGTCCATCATGTGCGCACCCATGCGGGCCGCGTTATCCACCAGTTCGCGTTCCAGCAGCTCGATCGTGGTGAGCGCGGCGGCAACGGAAACAGGGTTACCACCAAATGTCGAAGCATGCGCTCCCGGGGGCCAGTTCATCACTTCGGCCCTTGCCACAGTAGCACTGATGGGCATGCCGCTCGCAATGCCTTTCGCGACGGTGAAAATATCGGGTGATACACCCGAGTGCTCGGCCGCGAAAAATTTGCCTGTTCGTCCCATTCCTGCCTGTACTTCGTCGAAGATTAACAGCATGCCATGGCGATGCGCAATACGTTCCAACTCTTCGAGAAACTTTGCGGGCGGCACAATATAGCCGCCTTCGCCCTGAACCGGCTCCACCACAATGGCGGCCACCTCGTCGGCGGGCAGGATGGTCTTCAGCAACTGCTGCTCAATCACCTGGGCGCATTCCACCGCGCAGGTGTCCGGTGTCTTACCGTATGCACACCGATAGCAGTAAGCGTAGGGCACATGATGCACACCGGGCATAAATGGTCCGAAACCGCGGCGTTGCACAGGCCGCCGCGCGGTGAGGGACAGTGAACCTAGGGTGCGCCCGTGGAAAGCGCCCAGAAATCCGATGAACTTATCGCGCCCTGTGTAATACCGGGCCATCTTAATCGCCGCTTCCATGGCTTCCGTTCCGGAGTTACCAAAGTAGACTCTGCGCGCATGCCCGCCTGGAGCAAGCGCAGCCAGCTTCTCGGCTAACTGGACCATGTTCTCGTAATAGAAATCGGTCCCGGACATATGCAGGAACTTAGCGGCCTGATCCTGCACGGCGCGCACGACTTTCGGGTGACAATGCCCGGTGGAGACGACGGCGATTCCCGCGTTGAAATCCAGAAACCGGTTCCCATCCACGTCGGTCACCATGGCGCCTTCGCCGCGCTCGATGACCAGCGGATAGCCGCGCGTATAGGAAGGGGAAAGAACACTTCGATCCCGGTTGATGATCGCCGCGGCGCGAGGGCCGGGCAGCGGACCTTCCAGCGATGGCAGGTCCATGCGGACAGCTTCCAAAGCATTCATAATGACGTTCTCCTGATTATTCTTACGAACGAGCGAGGGCCGCTTGGGTGGGAGGGGAGTTAGTCGGAGCCGAAAAGGCTGGGGCGGGCTATGCTGGGAACCACAGGCATACACACAGCTTACCTGAATCCGGGCGGCAAGGGATGAAAAATCTCTAAATCCAGCCGCATCTCGCTCGAAGAAACAAAACCCAGCCGCTCGTAAAGGGGACGCCCGAAGTCGGTGGCGTGCAGATACACGGTGCGGAGTCCATTGCCACGGCACCAGTCGATGGCGGTTCCCATCAACTGGCTGGCCATGCCCTGCTTGCGATATCGGGGCTCCGTGTAAACATTCAAAATCCAGGCGCGCTGCGGACGAGGGTCGCGCGGGCCCGGATAGAAAGGAGTCACGCTGACGCCTGTGCTTGCAGCGACGTGTCCGTCGCGCTCGATGAACCAGTGATGGTAGGTTCCGGCCTCAATGGCACGCGCGAAATAGAGGCGAGCTTCCTGGTCCATCTCAGCCAGCGATGCCTCGGAAAATCCCGTCTCGGCGAACATGGCATGGCGCTGCCGGACGATCGTTGGAACATCTTGAATCGTGGCGATTCGGATTTTGCGGTCAGCAGTGTTTTGGAAATTTGAGTCCATTGATAATCACCCACCCATCGTCGGCGCCGCGATGCGTCGAGCAGTGCACGTCATGTATCCCGGCGTCAAAACGGCCCGTCCGGTCGAAGAAAGCCTGTCCATACGCACTCACCGCCGCGCCTTCCGGTGCGCTCAGAACGCCATCCAGATCGTCATTCGTCACCACTTCAACCAGCTTTGAGCTGCCATCCGGAAACGCCACGCGCAGCGGCAGAATCTGGTGGCTGCCCTCGGCTCCGCCGGAGTGCGTGTAGGACGGGCTGATGGTAACGCCGCACACCAGAATGTTGTCCACGGGCCGCGTTTGGCCTGCGCTCAACAGATTGAGCAGGCGCTGATTCTTGTCGGGCGTGCAGGTGCCCGAGGCCGATTGGCTGGTGAACGAACAGCCGCAGCAGGCGATCGCCGCAAGCAACAGGGAAAGGGAAACACTGCGCATGAGCTTGGAAGTGTATCGCAAACTCCCCTACGATGCGCCGCCGTCCTCTGGTAGCGGCTCCACGTGAACGAACCGGGAAGCACTGGAACGGTTCGGATTCACCAGGACCAGTCTGCCGGGCCCGGTCCTTTGGGGCAGCGTTAGTTTGAGGGAACTCTTGCTTTCCCAAACCGTCTTGCAGACGATTTCAAAAGACGGAGCGCTGCCGGTAAACTTCACAAAGCACTCCGGGTGAAAGCCACGGCCACGCAAATGGATCTGGGAGCCCTGCTGCGGTCTTTCCGGAAGCTCCGTAATGGCGACAGCCAGGGCGAATTTGCACTGCGCCATTTGGCCGTCCGGGTTGCGTATGGAAAGAACGTTCGTTTCTTCCCATTGAGTCTTGGAGGGAAGACCGATATTGAAGCGCAAGATGTTCGCGAAGCCCCGTCGCGAATAGTCCTCGAGAATCACTTCCGGCTTGTGTTCTCCATCGGAATTGAGATCCAACGTTTGTGGCCGGATCTCCTCCCGCCCCAAAAAGAAGGTCGCGTCCGGCGAAAGATTCGACCCGGTGAGAGTCAATTGCAAGCTGCCCTGAACCGCCTCGACTCCGCGCAGTTGGGGACCCCGAACCCGCACGATTTTTCCCAATAGAAACAATGTGGCGAATATGGCGTTTAGCAGCACCAGCCAAACGGGGATATCGAAAACGTACTCGGCCCCCTCGCCGATGTCTATGAAGAGCATGACGAAAAAATAGCCGAGTGTGAGGGCGATGCCGAAACAATAGATGACACGTTCCCAATGAATCAATCCAAATTCCATGACCAAATCGGAAATCGACGCCCGGGCTTGCGCTGCGCCATCGGACCACCGTTCGTAGTTCAGATACGTGCCGAGCGCCGCTGTCAATAAAGAGATGAAGGAAAATGCGAGCACTCCATTGGGCAGCGGGGTTCGGAGGCCGCCGTCCAGCGCCGACAGGAGAATCGTTGCCGGCACAACGGAGACCACCCACGCGTAGAGTTGTAACCTCGACAGGCTGATCCGGCGGGCTCCCTCATCCGTCACCAACCGGAGCCACCAGGGATTGCGATCCTTTGCCTTTCTAACGCCCACCGGCAGACCGACGAGCAACCCAAGGACCGCGAGACCCATGGTAAGCGAGACCCACCGGCCATCCAGCACGGGACTGTGCCGCTCCAAAGTGCACTTCCAGGTCGTTGGAGCGAGGGCCCCCGGGCGCCGAGACCCGGAGCCGGCAGACTCGGACAAATGTATCGGGTCTCGCGACTTGAAAGGCGAGGGTGTTGCCTGCACTTCCCGCCGTTTCATTGGAGGTCTTAACTTTCGAGAATGGACCGCCGCAGCTGAGCCAAACGTCGTCGACGGACGCAAGATCTCGACCGAATAGAGTTAGGGCGACCGGTCCCTCCTTGGTAGCAGACGGGTCCACCGCCGACAACTGCGGAGTCCGCGTGGTGATCGTCACAGGAACGATGAGACGAACTTCATTCTTATTCACGGGATCAAGAGAACAAATTGATACGAGATAGGCTCCCTGATTGGTACCAATTGGAATGGGGACGCGAATCGTCCGCAGGAGCGAAACGGGGTACAGATCGCTCGGGCTGCAGGCGTCCTTCATCTTGAAATCCGCTTCTGGAATGAGTCTGTAGGCCAGGCTCTTACTCACCAGTCCGATCGTGATCGCGTTTGAAACCTCTAGAACGTCTCCGGGCGCAAGCTCCTGGGGAGTGAGATTGGTTACTTGAATCGGAACGGACTGCGCCTTTTGTTCGGGGTCGCCTAATGGTGAAACCTCTGTGTAGGCGGGCGCCGGCGGCTTTGGCTTCGGAACGGCAGGGATTATTTGAGGCGTCGCCGCCGCCACATAAAGCGTCAATAGCACGATCGCACGAAACACTTCTCTATACATGGCCGTCGCTGCTCCTATTCGGTTGAAACTCCTGTTATCACGAGACGGGAAGACTGCTTCCGGGAAAATAGCCGGCGCGGTTCTTTTTGATCGAAGATCGCCTCGAACCCGCCGAACTTTGTGATTGTGTTCAGTTGAACTGTCGTCGCGATGTCGCTCGTGTCCTTGCAGTCCTTCATTTCGATCGCGGGGGCCTCGTTTGGCCGGTCTTTTCCCGGGCCGGGAGCTTGACGGAACTTGACCTGGACCGACTGCAGCTTTCCGTCCTTGTCTATGCGTTCGATTGCGGAACAACCAGACCAGTCATTACTCACTACGTGGAAAACGTACGGCCCGGGTTGGAGCGCTGGTTTCCCGACACTGGGAGCAAACGCTTTCAAAGCGCCCGAAATCTCAGCGAGAGATCTCGCGATTCTGGCGACTTGGTCGACGGGCGGCGGAACTGGGATTTGTTGAGCCTGCTGATCCTTCCGCGCGCCGCAATCCCGGCAACCGCAATTGGTTTTGCAGTCCGATGATGCGGAAACCACCTGTGCCAGAGTCTTAAGCGGCTCCTGGATTCCATCGACGGTTAACTTGATACTGTTCGGGCTCACGGCCGGGCCAGACTTCAACCGCTCGGCAAGAAGATTGAGAACATTAGCGAGGTTTTCAAAGGTTGACGAGGGTAAGCCGCCCGTCGGGAAGCCATTGACGACCGGCGGCTGAATGCGCTCGCTAACGAGGACCTCTCGCGATTTCGAACCGGTATAACGCGAGATCAAATTCGGCGTGCCGGGCGGCAAGGGCTGGTTGCGCGAAGCAAGATTTCTAAGCTCATCCGCGATATTTGTTCCTCTTAATAAGAAGCGGATTTGGTTGTAAAAGGGGGACAGTCTTTCCTGCCACGAGCTTCGTTCCGTCAAATCCCGCAACATGCCATCCTGAACCAGAGAATGGCTTCACCTACCTGGTCGGCTTTCCAGCGCGCGCTCACCCGCTGGGAACGGGAGAAGATACATCCGGCGATTGCGGTGCGGAATACGGCCGGGGTGCTGATTCCCCTCGCCGCGGCGACGCTCCTGGGCCAGCCGTCCGCGGGCTTGGTGATGGCCATCGGGGCACTGAACGTGGCCTATTCGGATGGTGTGGATCCGGTTCCCGTCCGGGCGCGGCGCATGCTGCTGTCCTGTTCCTTCTGCGCGCTGGCCGTCCTGGTCGGCGGTCTCGCCGGACAGAGCCACGCCGCGGCCGCCCTGGCCGCCATGATCTGGGCCTTCGGCGCCGGGCTGATCGTCGTGCTGGGGACAACCGCGGCCGATCTGGGAACCATCAGCCTCGTGACTCTGGTGGTGTTCGCCGCCCGTCCGCTCAATGCGAGGCAGGCCTCGCTCGCCGCCTTGCTGGCTTTCTCCGGGGGATTCCTGCAAACCGCGCTATCGCTCGTTCTCTCGCGCGCGGGCCGGGATGAAGAAGACCGCGGCGTGATGGCCGGCGTCTTTACCCAACTGTCCTTCCTCGCGCGCGTCTCCGCAACGGCCGGCGGAGCGCCGCTCGCGACGGCCGAGTTCACTCTCGCCCGCTACACGCTCCGCGCACAGAACCGCGACCACGGTCCGCATGCTGAGTTGTTCAGCGCGTTGCTCAGCCAGGCGGAGCGCATGCGCCTCCGTTTGCTGACTCTGGCGCGTCTGCGCCGCAGGCTGGGAAGGGATGCGGAGGCGGCCAGCGCGGTCCGGCAATTGGATAACTTCCGCGAAGCGGCCGCAAAGGTCACCGACGGCATTGGGGAGCGCCTGTCGAACCGTTCCTCGCCTCAGCATGACGCCCCGATGCGCGCAGCGGAGGCCGCGGCCGAACAGATGCGCGAAACAGGCGATCACGGGCTTTCCAGTTTCTCCCGCGCCGCGGCGCGCGACGCCGCCCTTTTGATGGATTCCATCAACGGCCAGCTTCGCGCGGCGCTGCGAATGGTCTACGCGAAAGTTCTGGTTGAACCGCGGGCGCCCGTCGCGGGCCACGGAAGCGCGAGCCAGGGAATCATGACAGCCAGTTCCCCGTTTCACGCCCGCCTGGAAACCCTGCGCGCCAACTTATCCTTCCGCTCCATCGCCTTCCGTCACGCCGTTCGTCTCGCCACCTGCATCCTGGCGGGAGAAGCCATCAGCACCACGGTCGACTGGCAGCGTTCTTATTGGATTCCGATGACCATCGCCATCGTGCTGAAGCCGGATTTCCTCTCCACCTTCAGCCGCGGCGCGCTGCGTCTGGCAGGCACATTCGCGGGATTGATCGCGGCCACGGCGATCTATCACGTTGCGCCCGCTGGCGCGCTCACCGACATCGCGGTGGTGGGTCTGTTCACTCTGGTCCTACGCGGTTGGGGCCGCGCGAACTACGGACTTCTCTCTCTGGCGGTCAGCGCAATTGTGGTGGCTCTGATCGCGCGAACCGGAGTTGCGCCCCGCAGCGTCATCCTGCTGCGCGGAATGAACACTGGGATTGGCGGCGTGATCGCGATGCTGGCCTACGTCGCCTGGCCTACCTGGGAGCGGGCGCACGTGGGCGAGAACTTCGCTCGTTTACTCGATGCCTATCGAGCTTATCTGCGCGGGGTTCGCCGTTCCGAAGAGGGTGAAGCAGAGGGTGAAGTAGATCGGGTTCGCCAGGCTGCCCGCGTGGCCCGAACCAATGCGGAAGCGTCCGCCGACCGCCTGGGTTCGGAACCCGCCACAAGTCCTCAACTGGTGCGGATTACGGCCGCCATTCTGGCCAGTTCGCACAATTTTATTTATGCCGCCATGACGCTGGAATCCGGCTCGGTGGATGAATGGTGTTTGCCGCAGCTCCAGCAGTTTCTGGACCGCGTGGACCTGATGCTGTACCTGGCGACCACTACGCTGCGAGGCTTGAACGCCGGCGCGCACTATGTTTACGATCTTCGCGAAACCTATCGAACGCTTGCCCTGTGCCTCGCGGAGCACGGCCGGTCGGATACCTTGTTACAGGTGGAAGCGGACCGGATGACCAACGCGTTGAATACATTGCAGGACCAGGTGCTGGAATGGAAGAAGCACCGGGGCGCGTCGTGACAGTGAATTTGCTAAGTTGATTAAAGACTGTGTCGATGCCGGAAGATCAGCCGAAGCCTTCGCGAAATCTCGCTAAACTCCTCACCACTCTGGGCGCGTTTGTCTTGGCCGCGGTGCTGCTCTTCTATTCTTTACGCGGAATCGATTGGCGTCAGGTCTACCATTCCATTACGCACGCGAAACCGCTCAATCTGGTGCTGATCTGCTTATTAAGTTCCGTGGCGCTTTTCATCCGCGCGTTCCGCTGGCGGATCTTGTTGAGCGCCGAGTATCCGGTGCCGATTCCCGCCGCATTCTGGGCTACGGCCGCGGGTTATTTCGGAAACAACTTTCTTCCTGCCCGCGCGGGCGAGCTGGTTCGTACCATCATGATCAGTTCCCGGTCGCCGCTCAGCAAAACCTATGTACTAACCACAGCTTTTGCGGAGCGCGCGGCGGATGGCATTGCGCTTGTGGTGATCACGGGAATCGTGCTGATCTTCCTGCCGGGGAAAACGCCATGGCTCGCCGACGCCTCGCGCGGGTTCGCGGCCATTGGCCTGACCGGCGTCTTCATCATCGCGCTTCTGCCGCGTTTGGAAGGTCTGGCGATCAAGTTGATTCGGGTAGTCCCTGTTTCCGTGAAGTTCCAGGACAAAGCCATTCATTTGTTTGAGCACAGCCTGCGCGGCCTGCGCGCGTTTCATGACTGGAAGCGCCTCACCGGATTTATCAGCCTGACGATCATTATCTGGTGCTTCGACGCCACCAGCACGGTGATTGGAGGAAACGCGCTCGGTTTGAATATCTCGTACCCGATTGCGTTTCTACTGATTGCCGCTCTCGGGTTGAGCAGCGCGTTGCCTTCCGCGCCCGGCTATGTGGGCGTCTGGCAATTCGTGGCGATTATGGTGCTCACCCCATTTGGCTTTTCACGGACCGCTGCCATCACTTACATCATTCTGTTTCAGGCAATCGGTTATTTCGTGATGGGCATCTGGGGATCAATTGGGTTCTTGCAGTACCGGCGGATTTCCCTGTCGCGAGTGGTCCCGCCTGAGGCGCCAGTTGTAAGTGCGCCTTATTCCATCAGCTAGGGAAATGAGAACTCGTAGATTGAGTTCCTGCTCCGCCCGTTGGATGCCTGGCACGTAGCGCGCAGGCAATGCGCCGGGCTGCGGCGCTTCGGCAATCACAATCGGCGTTCCGGGTCGCGTGTTCTGAACAACCGTCGCGGCCAGGGTTGCGATATTCACGGCTTCCGGGGAACCAACGTTATAGGCCTGCGCGGGTTCGCCTCGAAGTAACATGGTCCAGAGCCAGATTGCAAGATCCGCCGCATAAAGGTAAGAGCGGTAGGGTGTACCGTCTCCCGTGATCCGAATCGGCTCTGAGCGGAGCACATTGCCGATGAAGTTACCCACCGCATAGTTCGCATCGAGCGGCAGACAGGGGCCGACGAATGCAAACAGCCTGGCGATCACCCCGCCGAACGCCGCAATCATGCGTTCGGATTCCCGCTTGGCCATCCCGTAAGGAGTAACCGCCATCCCGCTGTAACTCTCCGGTAAGTGAGACATTTCCGGGGGTTGGGTACCGTAGGCGGCCCCGGAACTGGTAAAGAGAAGCTTCTTTGTTGCGTGCGTGCTTGCGAACTCAAGTACGCGCTGAGTGGTTTCGACGTTGCGGCTGAAGCTCAGGTCATTCGCGGCATGCACCGCGAACGCAAAGGCGCCGGCCGGAAAATCAAACGTGACGCCGTCTCCCGCGAGGTATTCCACGGCCGGGTCTTGGGATTCGGGAGGCTGCCGCGAGAGGATCACCATCCGCGCTCCCAGATTCAACTGACGGTTCGCCCAGAGAAAGGATTCTACCAGCCACGTGCCCACAAATCCGGTGCCGCCAGTGAGGAACACACGCTCGCCGCGCAGGTTCGGCCAGATAGCAGCCGTGTGCTCCAGGACGTGATTCAGATCCCGCTCAGGCAGATGCAAGTTTGTGGAATGTCTCCAGCATGTAATGGATCATTTCCCGATTGATTCCAGGAAACACGCCGACCCAGAAAACCTGGTTCATGATGAAGTCGGTATTCTGGAGAGAGCCGACCACGCGATGCTTGATGTCCTGATACGCGGGCTGGCGCAATAGATTCCCCGCAAACAAGAGCCTGGTGGCGATCTTACGCTGATCGAGGAAGGCGATTGCCTGGTTTCGCGTAAACGGCGCATCGTGGCGTACAGCCAGCGGGAAGCCGAACCAACTGGGCTCGGAGTGAGGCGTCGCCTCGGGTAGTATGAAGAACTCTTCCAGATCCTTCAGCCCTTCATAGAGCAGTTGGAAATTCCGGCGGCGCGTTTCAATGAAGCCGGGTAACTTCTTCAGTTGCGAGACCCCTACCGCGGCCTGCATGTCGGTCATCTTCAGGTTATAGCCGATATGCGAGTAAGTGTACTTGTGATCATATCCGCAAGGAAGCTGGCCAAGCTGCCAGTTGAACCGCTTCCCGCAGGTGTTTTCTTTACCGGGCTCGCACCAGCAATCGCGGCCCCAATCGCGGAACGACTCAACGATGGTCTTCAGCAGCGGCTTTTCCGCCAGAACGCATCCACCTTCCCCCATGGTGATGTGATGCGCCGGATAGAAGCTGACGGTCGCCATGTCGCCGAAGGTGCCAACCTTCTGCCCTTTGTAAGTCGCGCCTACCGCGTCGCAGCAGTCTTCCACCAGCCATAGGTCGTGCTTGCGTACAAAGTCAGTTACGGCCGCGAGGTCAAAGGGATTCCCCAGCGTGTGCGCAATCACCACCGCCCGTGTACGCTCCGAGAGCGCCGCGTCCAGCATGGTGACATCGATGTTATAAGTGGGAATCTGTTCATCGACAAACACGGGGACCAGACCGTTTTGAATGATGGGATTCACCGTGGTGGGGAAGCCGGCCGCGACGGTAATCACTTCGTCACCCGGACGCAGCCGGCGATCTCCCAGCTTGGGACTGGTGAGCGATGTGACGGCCAGCAGGTCCGCCGACGAGCCGGAGTTCACCAGCGTGGCCGTCCGGATTCCGAACCAGCGCGCGAATTCCCGCTCGAATTGCGCCGCGAACCTGCCCGTGGTGAGCCAAAAATCAAGAGACGAATCCACCAAAGAACGGACGTCGCCGGCGTCGAACACCCGGCCGGCAACAGGCACCGGGCTCTCTCCGGGAATGAATGGTTTCGTCCCGAACTGTGCATCGTGGTATTCGCCAACGAGTTGTAGAATCTGCTGACGCAACGTGTCCGCTGAAGTGCTCATGCTGGTAACTCAAGAAACTCGCGGTACCAGGCGATGGTGCGCCTCAGGCCTTCATCCAAAGTGAAGAGAGGATGCCAGCCTAATGTCGAGCGCGAGCGTGCCGCGCTCAGATACTGGTGCCGAATCTCGTTGGATGCCTCATTCCGCACCACCGGCTTCAGGGTGGAATCCATCAGTTTCAGGATTTTCTCCACCAATTCCGAGACGGTGACTTGTATCTCGTTCGAGAAGTTAAAGGCCATGCCGTGCAGTTGAGGCTCGTTGGCCGCGCGCTCCCCCAGAAGCAGATAAGCCGCTGCGCCGTCCTCAACATAGAAGTAATCGCGGACAAACTGCCCGTCGGAACGGATCACTGGACGCTCGCCGCGCAACACCGAACGAATAGTGCCGGGAACAATCCGGTTCCAGTTCAGATCGCCGCCACCGTAGAAATTTCCGCAGCGCGTTACCACCACGGGAGACTGATAAGTGATTCCATAAGTCTGAGCAATCAGATCGGCGCATGACTTGCTCACATCGTAGGGATGGGTTCCTTGAAGCGGCGTATCTTCGGAATAAGGTAGCTGCTTCTGGTCGCCGTAGGCTTTATCCGAAGAGGCGAGGACAATAGCGCGCACGGCCGGGGAGCGGCGGCATGCTTCCAGCACATTCCACGTACCCGTGATATTACTTTCAAAGGTCGAAACCGGGTTCCGGTTCGCGATGCCGACAATGGTCTGGGCGGCGAGGTGGAACACGGTATGGATCTCGTACTCTCCCAGCACGCGCTCCATCAGTGCGCGGTCGCAAATGTCGCCGCGGACCACTTTTACCCGCTCAAGAAGGCCGCGCCTCGATATCTCACTTTGCGGTAGCCAGTCGCGCACCAGGCACACGACATCGGCGCCCGCGGCGGCCAGAGACTCCACCAGCCACCCGCCCACAAGCCCGGTGGCCCCGGTAACGAATACCGGCCGGTCTCTCCACCATTCCGCCACTAATCCCATACCTTCCATGGAGCTCTGTCGAACTTCCACAGATCGTTCAATATCTGAAACTCGCGAAATGTATCCATCGCATAGAAAAAGCCGTCGTGATGATAGGACATGAGTTGTCCTTCAGATGCCAGGCGCTCCAGCGGTCCATGCTCCAGAACGCATTCATCGCCATCGAGATAATCGAAAACACCTCGATTGAATACGAAGTAACCAGCGCTGGCCCATGCGTCCGACTTGGGCTTCTCAATGAAGTTCTTTACCTGATTCTCCCGGATATCCAGAATGCCGAACCGCGACACCGGGCGAAAAGTGGTTACCGTTGCCAGCCGCTTGTGGCTGCAATGGAAATTCAGTAGCTTACCGATATCTACATCACTTACGCCGTCTCCGTAAGTGACCATAAACGTTTCATCGTCTATGTAGCGCTCAATTCGCTTCACCCTTCCACCCGTCATGGTGTCGGCGCCGGTATCGGCCAGGGTGACTTGAAAATCCTGCTCCGTGTGCTTGTCGGCATAGGCTATGGAGGAATTCAGCCCCAGGCTGATGGTGAAGTCATTGTTCATGGCCTCATAGTTCAGGAAATACTCCTTGATCATGCTGCCCTTGTACCCCAGGCAAAGAACAAAGTCCTTGAAACCATGGTGTGCATAGAGCTTCATGATGTGCCACAGCACCGGGCGGCCACCGACCTCGACAAGCGGCTTCGGCCGAAATTCCGTTTCCTCGCGAAGACGCGTCCCCTGGCCTCCGCAGAGGATGGCAACTTTCATTTCGCTCAGTATATCAATGACCAGCCGTCGGCCGGAACGAGATATTCTTGTGCCCGAAAAAGCTGATAACTCCATTTACGCAGGTAAGTAAGGCGCCCGCGATATAAGGAGCGGCCTTCGGTCTCCCGGTAACCCTCGTAACCAGAAATACAACGGGCGCGAGTAACACGGCCCCGAGTGCGATTCCCACGCTGTAAACCATCACTGCGCGAACCCACTCGCGCACGTAATTGCCCGTAGTCTTGAATACAAACCATTTGTATCCGAGGAAAGATACCGTGATCGAAATCAGGCTGGAGAGCAGGCTCGCGGCAATATAGGCGTAAGGGATGCGGCCGGTGAGGCCCGCCGTAAATAGTGCGTAGAGGCTATAGCCGAAAATGGTGTTCCAGGTTCCGACCAACAGGAAGCGCCACAGTTGTCCGGGCGGTACATGGTCGAGCAAATTCAAGTTACACGTTCTCCGGGACTGGGAAGAGATTCCCGCGGCCCAGAATCCAGTGCGGATCCAGCCTCCGCTTCACAGCCATCATGGCCGTGATATGTTCCGGGGCATACTGCCAGCCGAGGAAATGGGCCTTCCGCTTCCCTAGTCCGTGCTCCGCTGAAACCGTGCCTCCCAGCTTCACCGCCTGATGGGCGAACTCATCCATCAACGCTTTCGCTCGATACATCTGGTCATCCGATGCGGGCAGCATGTTGACATGTACGTGCGCGTCGCCGATATGGCCATAGATCACGTAATGGCCGGGCAGTTCGCGATCGAGCCGCTCCCGGTACCACAGCAGCATCTCGCGGTTTTTCGCGATCGGAACCGCGAAATCGGAGCCCATCTTCATATATCCCCGATCGAGCATCGTCCGATTCACGATCTCGGGAAGAGTGTGTCTCAGCTTGCGAAACCGTTCGCGGTCGGCAGGCCCGGCGGCAAACCACGATGCCTCGGTCAGAGCGAGCGACTCAGTCAACCGCGCGTCCCAGGCGTCTATATCTTCGCCCTCCGCTTCGATGAGGAGCGCGGCTTTCGCCGCTGCGGGGATATCGGGATAGGCGGTTCGCAGCAGCGCCAGAGAGTTCGCGTCCATATACTCGATCATGCGCAACTCCGGAATTCCGCGCCATTGATCGACGGCACCGAGCGCGGATTCGTCGGTGGAAAAGAAGACCACGCCGGCGAAAAGATGCGGCGGAGTGGGAAGCAGCCGAAGCTCGGCTTCGAGCGTAACGCCCAGCGTGCCTTCCGAGCCGCAGAACAGGTCGATCCAATCCATGCCCGGAACCAGCGGATAACCGGCCGTGTACTTGGATGTATGCGGCAGAGGAATCGTGGGAATGTCGAAATCGACCTTGTCCCCGCGCCGGAATTCCCGAACCGTGCCGTCCGCCATAGCCACCCGCAGCGCCAGCACGTGACGGCGCGTACTGCCATAGCGAAAGCTGCGCGAGCCACTGGCGTTCGTACCGATGGTTCCACCAATCGAAGCGGTGTTTTCCGTGGGGTCCGGTGCGTAGAATTGACCTTTAGCGGCTGCCGCCTGATTCAACTCGACTAAGGTGATGGCCGGTCCTACGCGCGCAGCGCCCTGCCCGATTTCCAGTTTTCGAAAGCGCTCCAACGAGAGTACCCATCCGCCCTGTGCCACGCGCGCGCCGGTGAGTCCCGAACCAGCGCCCAGCACCGTGACGGGGATGCTCTGGTTGCTCGCGTCCTTCAACAGCGCGGACACTTCGGCTTCCGTCGCGGGGGCGAAGAACGCGTCCGCCCAACCCTCAAACCCGGATGCATCGGAAACATGCCCTGGGTCAACTGTTCGCATAATCTAAAGGTACTCCGTCGACTACACTGATCTTGATGACGCGGTTTGTGCTCCTGCTGCTCGCCCTATCCGCATTCGCGCAGACGCCGGTTTTTGTCTGCCCCATGGATCCGGAAGTGCGCTCCCCCACGCCCGGTAAGTGCCCGCGGTGCGGAATGACGCTGGTGGAGACGGTGCCCGAACCGCGCGAATATCCGATGGAGTTTCAGGCTGAGCCGCGGCGGATTCCAGCGGGCCAGGATGTCACTCTCTCTTTTCGCATCCTTGATCCGGCGACGTTGCACCCCGTAACCCGGTTCACTACGGTTCATGAGAAGCTGTTCCACCTGTTTCTGGTGAGCTACGATCTGGAGTACTTTTCACATGAGCATCCGGTGCTCACGCCAGACGGTTGGTTTCGCCTCAAGACGCGGCTTCCCAAGCCAGGTACTTATCGTCTGATTGCCGATTTCGATCCCGAGGGCGGAACGCCGCAGCTTGCTACCCGAACCTTCTCGACGGCTGGATTCACAGCGCCGCTGGAGAACTCGATTGCGCACCCCATGCCGGATCTATCCACGAAAGCGGGCGCGAATCTAGTCGCCGAACTCAGGGTTGATCCGGAGCAGCCTATAGCGGGGAAGAAGACCATGTTGGTCCTGCACCTGAGCCCCGCCGATGGCATGGAGAAATATATCGGCGCGTGGGCGCATCTTTTGGCCGTGAGCAGCGATTTGATTGATACGATACACAGTCATCCGTTTCTGGCCGGTGGAGGCGCGGACATTCAGTTTAACCTGTTCTTTCCGCGTGGCGGCGCTTATCGGATCTGGATACAGGTGCAGCGCAAGGGCGTAGTGAATACGCTATCGTTCACCGTTCCGGTTCGTGACTTGTAAACAGCCGCGCGGCCGCGCCCTTTGGCGAAGCGATTAGGATGCGCGTACCCTTCGGAAGTTCTACCGGCTCGCGAAATACATAGGTGCGATTCCATTCTGGACGGAAATCATGTACCCAGATCAGGCGAAGCACGGATTCATCCGGCAACAGCGCTGTCACTTCCAAAGGGCCTTCCGGCTGTATCCCGCACAGCGTCGTCGAAGCAGCCAGTTGAGTGGACCGGCTTAGGCGAATCGGCTGGCCTGAACACGTCGCCCGTGCCGGAGCTTGCGGTACGGCGGGCGCAACAGACGTGGGAGCACCTTCCGGCGCTCCACCTTCAGGCGCTCCNNCACCTTCAGGCGCTCCACCTTCAACCCAGGCCACGAACAGATCCATTTCGGGCGGCGTCAAGCTCGGGTCGTCGCGAAACTCGCCGATTCCCTTGACCGCGTCAAAAGGCGGCATGCGCCTCGTCAGGACTTCATTGCGTATCGCTTTCGCCCAGGGACGCGCATCCTGGTACCTCAGCAGCGACATCGCAGTTCCGCCTGGCCGGTGACAGTTTGCGCAGTGCCTGTAGACTAGCCGCGAAATCTCATTCGTCCATGTGAGATTTGTGGTTATTGGATCGTGGCAGAAGGCGGGCAGGGCAGCCAGCGCGGCGGCCAGCCTAAGCGCGTTCCCGAGCGTACGCCACTTCATCCCGCATGTCCCGATCCACGTCGCCCTCTTTCTCATACTCGATGGCAACCAAACCTTTAAATCCGATGCGCTTCAACTGAAGCATGACTTCCGGAATTTTGGCAATCCCGCTGCCCAACAGAACATTATGTTCCGCGCCCGCCGCTTCCACATCCTTCAGATGGACCACCTTGAGATAGGGCGCGAGCCGCACCACCGCATCCACCGGATCTTGTCCGCATGCCGCCATCTGGCCTACATCGAGCGTGGAGCCACACGTCCGGGACAAGCCGGAAAGACCATGCAGCACATCGTCCACGGTCTCATAAGCGAACTTTTGCGGGAACCAGTGGTTGTGGATTCCGAAGGTGAGCCCCTCATGAGTGAAGCGTTCGTCAATGCGCCGCAGAATCGGCCCGGTGGCATCGCCGGATACATTTGTCGCGCCGAAGATTTTGGCATTGCGTACCGCATCGTCCAGGTTCTGATCGGACTTGATGGTGGCCGTATAGTAAGACACGCAACGGATCTTCGCGCGGTCTAAACGCGCGCGCGCGGTTTCGCACATCTGCTGAGTCGGAGGAGTCATCAGCATGAACTCCCCACGCGACATCTCGATCTCCGTAATCCCGAGAGCCTTCAGCCGCTCGATCATCTGATCGATGGAAAGGCTGTGGTAGGAGAAGGTTCCAACGCCTATGTTCAGTGGTTCGGCCGCACCCAGAACCGCGGCGCCGGCGAGAGCCAGGTGGAATGCCCGTCTGGTAATCATAATCCCAGTGCCCACTTGATGGCTTCGGTGACCATCTTCTGAAAATCCGGCCGGTCCCAATTCTCCTCCACGTGTCCCAGCGAGGTGTAGTAGACGCGGCCTTTGCCATACATCTTCGTCCAGGTCACGGCGAAGTCATGGTCCGCCCGGTGCACGCGCGGGTTCGCCAGATCGAGCTTGCTCGCGTCCAACCGCATCAGAACGTGGCATGTGTCTCGCGAGAAATTCTTGAACTGATAGATCTCGTCTCTGATGGTGAAGGCCGGCGGAAATTGCGACATGCCGGGGAACTTCGGGTCTTCCACGATGATAGGTGCGTTGAAGGTCATCCAGGGATGCTCATCATAGGTTCCCCCGACCATGTCAACATACTCCGGCCAGTTGGTGAAGGTGATGCCGGCGCTATGGATTCCGACAAAGCCTTTGCCATCGTCATGGACGAACGAGAGGAAATCCGCCTTCTGCGAATCGTCCATTTCCAAATTCCCGCCCGTGTAAAAAACCACTGCGTCGAAGTCATTTAAGTTCTTCGCGTTGTACTCCAGTTTCTTCTTGGTGAGCGCTTCCGTATCGGTCCGGATGAACGTGTCCCAGAGACCGGTGTCGTGCCCCAGGCGCTCAATGGTGGCCATGGCATGCGACACGGCCTCATGCCGGTATCCCTTCTCTTCTCCGATCACCAGCAGTTTCTTGCGCGGGTGCTCTGGCGTCTGCGCGCTTCCAACAGCCGCGAATATCGCCAGAACCGCAATCCACTTCATTCCGTTAGCGGCTCGCAATGTCAGCCAGATTCTTCTTCGCCGGGAACAGATCTTTCACCGGCGTCTTCGCGTCGAAGACTAAGTTAAAAAAGCCGACCATCATCTCGTCCCAGCTTTGGTCGCCCCACAATACTTCCTTTTTCGGGTCCTGGTTATCGGGATTGTTTGGGGAATTATCGAAGTGCGCCGAGCATTCGATGATGGTGCCTTTGGGCAGAACAATCGGCTGATCCAGCGTGTACCAGTTCTGCCAGTGCCAGTTGAAGTGGGGCACGCTCAGGATAGTCTGGGTTTCGCCAGTGGGGTAGACCAGGCGATACTGGAAATCCTTCCCGCGTCCATGCATATGCGGGTGAAGGCCGGAGAGTTCTACTTGCGTTCCCACCTGAAAACTGGCGTCTACGCGATAGTTCGGGTCGCCCGGTGGAATCTTGAAAGTGCCATTGCTCGCGGAGAGCGTGAGCACCCTCTTGGCAGGCGGCGCTTTGGCAAAGACAATCCCTAATCGTGTTCGATCGTGAACCGGTTTGCCGTTCGGAGTGTAATGCACCTGGAAGATGATGTCCGAACCCGCCTTGATCAGTTTCGCCTGCCCAGGGCGTAGAATTTCGGCTGGTTGTCCCGGCGCGTAACCCACCAGGAAATCGCTGGGAAGCGCGCTGGTATCCGGAACCTCTTCCTTGTTCACCGGGGGCGCGACGAAAAATACTCCGGGCTTCTGTCCCTGGAACCAGCGCGAATTCGGCTCGCGCACGAACGCGATGATGTGATGCACTACGGCTCGATCCGTGGGCCGAACCTCCGCGGCCTGCACCCACTTATCTTCCGTGAACCCGGTGGGAACGATCACATGCTGATATTCGATCACGCCCGAAGCAGGCACGTCATAGACCGACGGCAGCTCCAGAATCAGATCGGGCTTCCCGATGGCCCATCCTTCCGTCCACTGCACGGGCGCCGGCATGTTTCGCGGATCGCCCATCGGGGCCTTCGCATTCACCCAGGCCACCAGCGTCTCGACCTCGCTCTCGGTGAGCGTGTTGCCGTTTGAGAAGTTGCCGTAGTGTGGATCGGCAAACCAGGGCGGCATCTTCTTCGTGAGCACCGCTTCCTTGATCGCGGCCGCCCAGGGACGCGTCTGCTCATAGGTGAGCAGCGAGAAGGGGGCCGCTTCTCCCGGACGATGGCAGGTTTGGCAATTCTTCTGGAGAATGGGAGCAACGTCCTTCGTGAATGTCGGCGTAGCGGCCAGCGCGAAGAAAGGTACGCAGAAAGGGAGCAGCAGAAGGGCGAATCTATGCATCACGAAGCCTCCGTTTGGAACATAATGTTAAACATTGATTGTCACTCATGACTATCGTCGAATCTACTGCATCGTATGAAAAATGGCTGGGCGGCCTGCTTGAGATCGTCCCGGAAGACCTGGAAAAGAAGCATGCGGCCATGGCCCAGTCTGTGTTTCCGTTCCTGCGCGCCACGTTTTACCGGTTTGTGCAGATATGGAAGGAGCACGCCGGGGACGCCGCGCGCGCGCCTAAGGTGCTGGCCGTTGGGGACCTGCACGTCGCGAATTTTGGAACGTGGCGGGACATTGACGGCCGTCTGGTCTGGGGTATCAATGACTTCGATGAAGTGTACCCGTTCGCCTATACGATTGATCTGGTCCGCCTGGCGGTGAGTGCCCGCATCGCCGCCGATGAGAACCATCTGGCGATTGGCCCGGACGACGCATGCACTTCCATTCTGGAAGGATACAAGGCGGGAATTGCCTCCGGTGGCTGCCCGTTTATTCTGGCCGAACAACATCGCTGGCTGCGGGAGACCGTGACGGGTGAACTGCGCGACCCGGTTCTGTTCTGGGCCAAGATGGAGGAAATGGGCGCGTGTAAGGTGACGGTGCCAAAGGAAGCGATGCGCGGGATCGACAAACTGATGCCCGTGGGCGCGGCGGTGGAGCGCATCAGCCACCGTGTGGCGGGGCTCGGCAGCCTGGGGCGGCAGCGTTTTGTGGCGCTGGCTTACCTCAATGGCTCCCATGTGGCGAGGGAAGCGAAGGCGCTGTGCTCGTCCGCTTCCGTTTGGGCCGGGGTCAAAGGCGGATCGAACGAGCCCATGTATCCGGACATTCTGGAGACCTCGATTCGCGCACTGGACCCTTGTGTCCGGGTGAAGAAAGGTTGGATTGTGCGGCGGCTTTCGCCTTATTGTTCGCGGGTGGATCTCGCCACGCTTCCCAAGCAGCGCGAGGAATCCAAGCTTCTGCATGCCATGGGTTTTGAAACGGCGAATGTGCACCTGGGGACCAAGGGCGCGGGTAAACTGATTGACGCGGATTTAAAGAAGAGACCGGCGAAGTGGCTTCAGCGGGCTGGCGAAGCGATGAAATTAGCCACCATTCAGGATTTTAAGGATTGGCAGGCGGCGCATGGGGTGAAGCCGCAGGCGAAGAGGGCTTGAGGCGCGAGGCGACCTCAGAACCCGTGGCGCTCATTGTGGACGAGGGCGACCAATATGGGCAGCGGTACACACTTGATTTCCAGTGCGTTCGCGGAGTTCGAAGCGTCACTGCCCGCCGCTGGATCGTGTTAGCGGCGGACTCGTTTCGAAAGCTCTCGACATGTTTTGTATTAACGGAGTGAAGGTGGCGAATGCCCGAGCTCGAAATGCTATCCGTGGTGGCTCTGTTGGATGATCTCGCGGCGGAAGGGCTTTATCGCGGCCAGGTCGGCACGGTCGTCGAGATGCTTTCTTCAGGTGTTTACGAGGTTGAGTTCAGCGACGACTCGGGGCGCACGTCTGCGTCCAATCGCCGTCCCCGGCGACCGTCTCCTGCGCCTTTTGCACGACGCGAGGCCCCAAGCTGCCTGATCTTCGGGCACCGAATAGTCTCGTTTTGCGGCGCAGGCTGGCCGGAAGCTGACTCATCCTTATCTGATCCTCATTGTATCTTCGCCGAACAGAAGGGCTGTTAGATACAAGTCCGATCAGCGGGTCGACCACCTTCCAGGCCCGCTCGATTTCATCATTCAGCGCTACGAAATGGTGACCGCGGCCGCTCCGCCTCACGCCGGGAAGGGCCGTGCAACCGCCGGAGTGAACGGCCATCAGAATGCGATGCAATCAGTAGCCTTCCGCAGAAAGACAATCCGCTACACCAGCACTACAACAGGCCTTCCAGATCGTACTTCCCGTACTGTCTATCTTCAGCGTAAGATCACCACCATTTCTTAAGGAATTCCAAATGACCCAAACTAAATCAACCAGAAGCATCATCGACACGCACCGGCACATTTTCGGGCCAAAGCTGCGTCAGAAGTTCGTTGAGAATATAGGCTTTGACGACTCGAAGCCTTTGCCGCAGGCCAATGCCGGCGAAATGTTCTTCTATCGCGAGTCGGTTGACGTCGATTATTCGATGGAGGTTCAGCGGCAAAGCGGCGTGTCGTCCTGCGTGAACAGCTATGGAGGAGAGGTGGAGACGTTCGCCCAGCACATCATCAAGGCGAGCACCATCGACACGCTCAAGTTCCTGCACGACGAGTCGTTCGAGCTTCGCGACAGATTCCCCGATGAGGTTGCCTGCATGGCCAACGCTCATGCGCTGGAAGAGAATACGCGAGATGTCATCGATCCGCTGATTTCCAACAAGGAAGCTTGCTGCATCAGCATTTCGACCAGCTACGGAGCCGGTGCGGATCAGGTTTTTCTCGACTCCCCCAAAGCCGAATGGCTATGGGAGTACGCGCAAGCCAAGGATGTTCTTGTTCATATTCATCCGCCTCTGGTATCGATCGGCGCGTCTGCAATGCAGCAATACAGGCTGATCGAAGCCGTAGGCCGGCCATTCGATACGGCGCTGTCGGCAGCGCGCATGATCTTTAGCGGCGTCTTCGATAAATACCCCAGGCTCAAGGTTCTGTTCGTCCACATGGGTGGAGCACTCGCCCCCGTGATCTGCCGGCTCGATTGGAATTGGGAATTGAATTACAACGGCGTTCAAAATCCACCGATCCAGAAGGTGGATAAGAACCTCCGGAAGCCTTCGGAATATTTCAAGTCGAATATCTATGTGGATACCATGGGNNAAGGCCATGATCGAAATGTGCGGCGTTGACCGCGTGCTGTTCGGAACCGATTTCGGGCCGGTTCCCATGAGCCCGAAGCTGCACATCGATCTTGTGGACAACACGATCCCCGACGCTCAAGACCGCAGAAAGATTTTCTCAACCAATACGCTTGGTTTGCTCCGTCTGTCTGAAAGTGCGCCTCGCCTGGTGCCCCAAGCCGCTTAGTCCTTATACGCGAACTGCGCTCTGTTTCTGCAAGACAACAAGGGAAAGCGAGGTCTATCGAATGAAAGATAAGGCGGAAGATCCAAGGATCGCGCGAGCGCGTCTTTCAAGGCCTGAAGGCGTGACAAAGAACGCAACTGTCGCCGTGGGCGCGGGCGGAACGATGACTGTTCTGGTAAAAGGAACCAACGAGTGGGTGTGCGCGCCCGGCGACGAGAACAAAGTTGGCGATCCGCCGATGTGCATGAATCCGATGGGGCTGCGGTGGATGATGGACGCGATGCAGGGAAAGAGCGCGCCAACCAATACCGCCCCTGGAATGATCTACATGCTGTGCGGGGCAACGCAGAGAAGCAATTTCGATCCATCGGACAGAACCAGCCCCGCCATCCCCAAAGGGCCCCATTGGATGATCACTTGGCCGTTCGACGCAGAGGCCAATGGTCTTCCGGCCACGGTTCGTGACAAGGGCGCCTGGGTGATGTTTGCCGGGACCCCATACGCGTACTTGCACGTCTGTGGCAGCCCATGGGAAGGCAATGAGTACCGCGAAGGGGATAAAGCTGTCTGGACCATGGTCTACGGGCGCCCCATGAGCGCCTCATCCGCAAAGCGGACGCGCACCGGCATCTGCACACAGGAGTGAGGTTCTCATGAAGATCGGTTATTTCGGAAAACAGAGTTCATTTGCGCTGGAGATGTTGAGGCGGCTTCAGTTGGACGACCCCCGAGACGAGTTTTTTGCATGGCAGCCGGGCGAGAAGGCGCCATCGACGGAATTGGAGGTG
>PLFE01000125.1 GCA_003136675.1 Bryobacterales bacterium | reverse complement strand
AAATTATTTCCAACCAATAGCTAAGGCTCTTGAAATCGCTGTCTGCGAAGATCTGCTCGTATACCTTTGGTTTGGCGGCGGCGGAAATACCAAGCCAGGTCTGAAGGGGCCATCGCTTCGTGTTGGACGGGGTCTCTGAGGGCATTGTCGTTATTCGGTCTGCCTTTCGGCTGAAAGCATCCGCCTCGGGGTCGATTCAAACCCGCCAGTTGCAGACCATCATCCGTTTTACCTTACCCGAATTCAAAAATCAGACGGCTGGAACGCCTGCACTAAAACAATATCCGGCTTGACGTACCAATCCCGTGAGCAGAGTGATTGTGCATGCGGAGTGCGCGCACGGCGGATGCCCGGAATGCGCGGACACCCTCAATTCAGGAGCCGAAAGCCATTGTGAAGCATCGCTGCTGAACGTGCATGGAACTTAATTTTCAAACCGGAGTGCTGCTGCTTTTGACCGCCGCTGTCGTCGCGATGCTGACCCGGAGACTTCACCTCCCTTACAGCGTCGGCATGGTTGCGGCGGGAATTATTTTCGCGATATTGCCGTTCGCGCCGAAGGTTGGTCTTACCCAAAGATCTCATCTTTACCGCGCTGCTCCCGCCGCTTCTTTTTGAAGCTGCCTTATACATTCGTTGGAATCAGCTGCGTCGCGACTTTCCGTCATCGTCGTGCTGGCAACTCTCGGCGTCCTGCTTTCCGCGTGCGTTACCGCAGCCGGGATGCGCTATTTTGCGCACTGGCAATGGATTGGCGCATTGGTGTTCGGAGCTCTCATCGCCGCGACCGACCCGGTTTCGGTCATCGCGACTTTCAAGGAAGCAAACACCCACGGTCGTTTACTGGTGCTCATCGAGGCGGAGAGCCTTCTTAACGATGGGACAGCCGCGGTGGCCTTCGGCGTCGTTATCGCCGTGGCTTCAGGTCAGCCGCTCACGTCGATCGAAATCAGCGCCATGCTTTTCAAGACAATCGGCGGCGGCATACTTTGTGGCGGCGCTGTTGCTCTTGGAGCGCTTCTTCTCGCGGGGCGAACGGACGATCATCTTGTTGAGATTACTTTCACGACCGTCGCCGCTTACGGCTCGTTTCTCCTGGCGGACCACTTTGGCCTGTCCGGTGTGCTGGCGACCATCACGGCAGGCCTTGTCATGGGCAATTTACGATCAGTTTTGCTGTCGTGGCTTTCTCGGTCTTCGTGCAAAGCCTGACTATGCCACCTTTGCTTCGGAAGATAGGGGAGATCCCCCGCTAACGTTCGCTTCAGCGGGCGAGCCCACAGCCTCCCACTTTTCTCAACCGACTAATTTGAAAGTCGCTTTGACTCACCGTCAGATCGGAGTGTTTTGCGCCAGCTCACCTTTCGGGCTCCGAGCGCCGACGCCGCTTCGCGAGGTTCCACGTGGAAAGCTGTCTCCAAGGCGATGCCTTCAAAGGTGTGGGGTTGCGCCAACCGTCATCCGGAGCGAGGATTGTTTCAGCCGCTTTGGACCCCAGCTACGGCGCTTGTACGTGAGAGCCCTGGGGTGGTTCTCGAGGGCCGGGTCGACAACCGCCCACGCAGCTTCTACGGCGTCCTCACGTATGAGATGCGCTCCATCGCCATGGCGTCGCGCAGGCGCCTCTGACCATGAAGTGGTCTGATTGTACGGCGCTCCTGGAGACCTGAGAATCTTCGAAGCCATCATCGCGACGTAATCAAAGTCGATGGGTCGGGGCACCTATTCGAAGGCCCCGACCCGTGCGAAGTCCTGCGAGAGCGGTTGCTACACAGAGTGTGCAGCGTGTGCGAACCAGCCGTCGACCTGATGCCACCATCCTTCGATCGTGGTCTCCGCGTTCGAATGGTTCTGGGCGACCGTTTGCGAGAGCGAATCGATCTTACTTCTCAAGTCTTTGACGTCGCTCGAGTGTTGTGCTCCGCTCCCCTTCGAATACGTGTCGAGCGCGATTGAAGCTTCCTTGAGCGCTGCAGTCGCCTCTGTGTATTTTCGATGCTTCACGGCGGCTTGGGCGATACCCAGGTTCTCGCGCGCAGCGAGGAGGGGTAGATCAGCCTCTTTGGTTTCCACAACCAGATCAGTGCCAATGGCGCCCAACGAATCGGAAGCAGCCTGTGGGTTCTTGTTTTCGAGCGCCTTCTTGGCCGCGTCCAACCGGCTCATTGCTTTATCCAGATCAAGTCCGACGAACGTGTACTGCGCGGATGCATCATCTACCGTGATCGGGCCGGACGTGCTGGGCTGCGGCTTACCCTTCCGTGCGGAGAGAACAGGTCCAAGGACCGATGAGTCGTCAATTTCCGAATAGAGGGGCACGATGAGAGACTGGCCCTTGTCCTTCAACAGCGTGACGAGTTGATTACGATCCGCCAGAGCCTGGTCAACGTGCCTCATCGCGCTTTGAGTTTGCTTCGCGTCCACGGCACGTCTTGCTTCGTCAACGTGACGGAGCAGGTCGGTTGCTTGCTGTGACAACCTCTTCGACGTGTCGCTTGTTGAGCTAGTTGGCTTCCCGGTTGCCTGATGATCTCCGCTCGCATTCTGCGGGGCGCCCGCTAACATTGAAGTGGGACCTAACATTGCGGACGCCAGCAAAGCTGCGCCTACAAAAACATTTGATTTCATAACTGACTGTCTCCTTCTGAACAAACAGTGACAATAGACTCTTGAGAACGGCAATGAGTGTCCCCATAGGTCAATGAACAGTTACCGCACTCAAGTGGCCGTTACAGCGGGGCTTGGAAGCATTAGTCGTTCTGCCCGTCACGTCGCCGCCTCGATTCAGGTGAAGTTAGTAAGTTCGTGAAGAAGGAACGAGAGACGCGCGTTGTGCGCGATCCCGAAATAAATGCAACGGCATTAAAAACCTACGATAAACCAGGCGAAGGAATCTCCGAGAGTCCGATGATCGAACGCGACACAATCCGGATGCAGCGCACGTCGTTAAGTACTTCTTCGCCCTCACCTACGCCCAGGGGGTAGCCTTCAAAGTGCGGGGTTGTACCAACCGCCGTGAGGAGCGAGGATCGTTTGAGCCTCTTTGGGGCCCCACGTCCCCCGCTTGTACGGGCGAACCTTGGGGTGGTGTTTCAGGACCGGATCGACGACCGCCCAGGCAGCTTCCACGGCATCCTCACGTGTGAAAAGCGCTCCATCGCCGGCCATGGCATCGCGCAAAAGCCGCTCGTAGGGCGGTTCGTCTTCCGGACGCTCTTCCAACAGGTAGAGTTCCCGTTGTTCCCCGACGAACTCCTCTCCCGGGGTCTTGACGCGAGCGGCCAGGGCGATGGCGGCATTGGGAGAAAGCCGGAAGCGGAAGTATCCGCCGCGCGCGGCGGCCAATTGTGAGTCGCCGAACAGCCCCTGTGGGGGCGGTTTCAGTTCGACCACGATCTCGGTCGCAGTCTCGGCCAGGTACTTTCCGGAGCGCAGATACCAGGGCACGCCGGCCCATCGCCATGAATCGATGGTGAGCCGCAGGGCGCAGAATGTCTCGACGTCGGAGTTCCTGGCGACGCCCGGCTCTTTTCGGTACCCTGCATACTGGCCGCGCACGATGTCCGCGCGCTTCACAGGACGCATGGCTTGAAACACTTTAGCCTTCTCAACGTGGACGGCTCCAAAGTCTCTATCCGATGGCGGCTCCATGGCGAGTAACGCTACCACCTGGAAGAGGTGGTTCTGGACTACGTCGCGCAAACAGCCGGCGGTTTCGTAAAACGAGCCGCGGTCTTTCACGCCAAAATCTTCGGCCATGGTGATCTGCACGCTCTCCACGTAATTGCGGTTCCAGATCGGCTCAAGGAAAGAATTGGCAAAGCGGAAATAGAGGATGTTCATGATGGACTCTTTTCCGAGGAAATGGTCGATGCGGAAGATGGAGTTTTCGGGGAAGACCGCGCGGGCGACGCGGTTGAGTTCTCTCGCAGACGCCCGATCGCGCCCGAATGGCTTTTCGACAATGACGCGGGCGTGCTGAGCCAACTTCGCTGCGCCGAGCCCTTTGATGACTACTTCGAAAAGCGCGGGCGGGATGGCGAGGTAATGTGCCGGGCGGGTCGCGCGACCCAGTTCCTTTTTCAGCGTCGCGAAAGTGGCGGGGTCCTCATAATCACCGCCCACGTACGTAAACTTTGACAAAAGATGTTTGAGCGCGCTCCGGCTCTCGACCCCGCCGGACCGTTCAATGCTGTCGGTAATTCGCTTGTGCAGGCGCTCCAGACTCCACTTGGGAAGAGCAACGCCGATTACGGGGACTTTGAGCGTACCTCGTTTCACCATTGCATAGAGCGCGGGGAAGATCATCTTATGCGCCAGATCGCCTGTCACACCGAAGACGACCAGCGCGTCTGAATGGGCGGCGGCCATCAGGCACCCGCCTTCCCGGCGGCCTTTTCCTGATGGCCACCGAACTGGTACCTGAGGGCGGACAACATCTTGTCGGCGAAATCGCCCTCACCGCGCGAACTGAAGCGTTCGAACAGAGCGGTAGTGAGGACCGGCGCGGGGACCGACTCATCGATCGCCGCCGCTATGGTCCAGCGCCCCTCGCCCGAGTCCGAAACCCTGCCAGCGAACTTTGCCAGGTCCGGGCTGTCGAGAAGCGCAGTGGCAGCCAGATCGAGGAGCCACGAAGAAATGACACTGCCGCGCCGCCAGACCTCGGCGATATCGGCAAGGTTCAGGTCGTATTGGTAAAGTTCCGGGTGCCGCAGAGGCGCGGTTTCGGCATCGGCCGCGCGCTGCTCGGTGCCCACATTGGCGTGACGAAGGATATTCAATCCCTCCGCGTAGGAGGCCATCATGCCGTACTCGATGCCGTTGTGGACCATCTTGACAAAGTGGCCCGCGCCGCTGGGCCCGCAGTGCAGGTAGCCGTGTTCGGCGGTGCCGCCGACCTTGTCTCGGCCGGGGGTGCGCGCCGCTTCTTCGATAGATGGGGCTAGGGCGGAGAAAATGGGATCGAGCCGCCGGACGACGGTTTCCTCCCCGCCGATCATCAGGCAATAGCCGCGCTCAGACCCCCAGACTCCGCCGCTGGTCCCGACATCCAGATAGTGGATGCCTTTCGGTTTCAGTCCGGCGGCGCGGCGGATGTCGTCGTGGTAGTAGGAGTTGCCGCCATCGATGACCACGTCTTCGGGCTCGAGGAGCGGGATGAGCGCATCCAGCGTCGATTCCACCACCGCCGCGGGTACCATCAGCCAGACCGTACGAGGCGATTTCAGCTTGCTCGTGAACTCCTTGAGCGACGCCGACCCGACCGCGCCCTGATTGATAATTGCCTCCGCGGCTTTCGGCTGGACGTCGTAAACAACGGCGCGGTGGCCAGCCCGCATCAGACGCCCCACCATGTTGGTTCCCATCCGGCCCAACCCGATCATGCCCAGTTCCATTTAGCTATTTGTTCCTTTCTGGCGACCGTAAGTTCACGGCTCGCGTTTCCTCTTGCAGTACCACTCCTTGACAGCCGCTGCTCGGAAATGAAGTCTCGTGCGCCTAGCCCGTATGTCGCCACCCTCCGGGTGAATGCTTGAGCGGCGAGCTTGAGCCGTAGACCGCGCCCCGAATCGCGCCGAACAGGATGATGAGCCCAACGAGCCCGAATACGGTGACGGAGCCATAATTAGCGGCAAACGCGCCCGGCGTGAGCAAACGACCCGCCGGGGCAGGGCCAGGGGCGCGATACATAAACGGATTCATAAACGCGAGGAACATGATTGCAAAGCCCACCACAATGGCTTGCATTCCGCCAAAGAGAGTACCTATCCATACGTTGGCGCGGTGCGTCAGGAATTCAAAGCATAGTCCATAGACAACGCCTATCGCTGCGCTGGCAAGCAGTTCGAGGATTGCTCCAACAATCCACGCAATTGGGCCGGGCGACAACACGACAAAACTACCGATCCACATGGTCAAGTCGAGGCGCGTTAACCCCACTGCCCGGGCAATCGCGAGGGCTATGATCATCACCAATCCGCCTGCCAGGCCGCCAAGAACCGATCTTCTGAACCTCATCTCTTCCACACTCCTTTTCTTACCCTTATGGATGGCTGCCGCGAGCCACGCGACGAGCACTTCGTTTTCACAGCGCCCGCGCAGGCTTTCCCGTTCGCCAGTGCGCTTCAATCTGTTCAAGCGTCTTCCCTTTGGTTTCCGGCGCCAGCCTGTAAAAAAAGATCCAGGCGGCGACACCGGTTACAGCGTATAACCAGAAGGTCCCCGCGTGCCCCAGAACCTTGACCAAGCTCAGGAATGTAACGGCTACCGCCAGGTTTGTGACCCAGTTAACCACCGTCACCGCGCTCATCGCCGCACCCCGGACCTTTAAGGGATAGATCTCCGATATCATCAGCCAGAAAATCGGCCCGAGCCCAAAGGCGAAGCATGAGACATAGATCACGAGGCCGCCAATGGCTACGCCACTCTTGTAACTTGCTAACTGCTGGAACTTGAAAGCAGCGCCGAGAATCGCAAGACCCACCACCTGACCGGCGACTCCGACGAGCAGTAAAGGTCTTCTTCCGACGCGATCGAGCAGGAAGATGGCAAGCACGTGAAAGCACCACATCACCGCGGTCAGCCCGGCTCCTGCCAGGATCGCTGTTCCCGCGGCTTGAATGCCGGCGAATTTGAAAATGGTCGGGGAGTAATACATGACTGTGTTGATGCCTGTGATCTGCTGAAATATCGCCAGCCCGAGTCCCACAATCAGAGGCATCCTCACGGAGTGCTGGAATAGGCCGGCAATCCCTCCGTTCCCCTGCTGCTGCATACTTTGCTGGACATCCGCGATTTCCCGGCTTACATCCGGCACCGTGCGGACACGCTCTAAAACCTGCTTGGCCTGTGGCACCATCGACTTGATGATGAGCCAGCGCGGGCTGTCGGGCAATCGCCACATGGCGACGACAAGGACAACGGCCGGTATCGCGCCCAGACCGAACATATAGCGCCACCCCTCGGTGGCGGAAAATGCATAGTCCACCAGGTAAGCGACCACGATCCCGGTCGTAATCGCAAGCATGTTCACCGCGACCAGCGCGCCCCGAACCTTTGCGGGAACTATTTCGGCAATGTACATCGGAGAAATAAAGGAGGCAACGCCAATACCCAGGCCGCTCACGATCCTGCCGGCGATCAGCCATGTGACCGACGGCGCCAGCGCTGTTGCAACGGCGCTGAATGTGAAAATAATCCCGGCCAGTATGATCAGTTTTCGTCTACCGAAGCGGTCCGTCAGAGCGCCTCCCAGAGCGGCGCCAACAGCGGCGCCGACTAAAACGGCGCTAACGACAATCTCCTCCATGCGCGCCGAAAGGGAAAACTGTTTCGTAATGAACAGAATGGCCCCTGAAATGACGCCCGTGTCGTAGCCGAAGAGCAGACCTCCCAGGGCGGCGACCCCAACAGCGACATAGACCAGGCCTCTTAGCCCGGTCTCAGGCTTGTCCGGCATCGGCCAAACTCTCCGGGTTAACAGGGCCAACGGAAACGACGAAATCGGCTCCTTGCCAGTGATGAGCATCCGGCCAGTACAAAGTGAATCGAATCTGACTCCCTTCGATAAGAGTTTTTGTTGGCAAGTCCGCTATGTAGATACCCAGCCCTACATCTGTCGTCGTGACGTCCCGGACGGTTTTCCAGTCATCGCCGCTCCAGTGGATAACAGAGGCGGACAACGTCTCGATCCGCAGTAACTTGCCTGCGGGCATCGATCGAATCTTATGGTTGAATCGCCAGACCAGCCGCGGGGATACGGTTTTCTCCGTCAGGTAGCGTTTGACGGTCTGCGGAGGTAAATCAAAGACGCGCCCGTCGCCGAGGGATCGCCCCAGCTTGAGGTACTCGGCGTGGGCCCACACCAGCGGCATGGCCGAACCAGACGGCCTGCCAAAATGCAGTTCGTGTTGAGGAATGTCCGGCGAGTCCCACACCTGCTCCGAAATCAAACCAGTCTGGTTGGCGAAGGATTCCATGGCGGTCTGAAGCTTCGTGGCGTTTTCGAGGTGACCGGCCGCCAGTTCGTAATGGGCGCGCTCACCCGTCAGCAGCGGCCAGCCGCGGCCGATCCCGGTTCCGTCGAACGGCGACCCATCCCGATGCTCGCCGTAACCATCGTCGTTGTAGCGATGCCAGGCGGGTCCGGTGGGGGTCTGAATCTTGAGCAAGGCATCGATGAGCGTGACCGTATCTTTCACCCTTTGATCGCCCGCGGCGCGTACCCCAAAACGAACCAGGGCAAGCGGTCCGGTACTTACCATGTGATTGGCACGGCGGCTGTCATCGGAAGAAGTGACGTTCTTCACGTGTACCAATCCATCGAGATGCTTTCCTTCCTGCCTGCCATCGGGGGAGATGCGCACGTAATATCCGTGCACCTGGTATTTGCGGCACCAGTTCGTACCCGATGCGTACATCCAGCGTTCAATGGACATCTCCCAGACGTCGGCGATCTCACGGAGGTAGGTTGCAATGGGTGGCTCGTGATTCAGGTCGGCCAGATCCGCCGCCGCGAGCAGTGCGGCGATTTGCGCCCCCACCGTGAAGGGCGAGTAACCGGGATCTTCCTCCCAGCGATCCTGCGGGCTGACGGGGCCGCTTCGAGCCAAATACCCCGCGGCCTTCTTCACCATGGGCCAAAGACCGGCAAGATCGCTATGGGCCAGGGCCTTTTCGCGATGCGCCAGGTCGACCAGGAGGATCGGCAAAGCGGTTTCGTCCATCTGGATTCCGTCCCAATACGGCGAGCCATCGAGCCACATATTCTGCGGCCAATGCCCATCCGCCAACTGGGTCTTCTGCAGGTACGAGATCACGCGCCTGGCGTCATCATGCGCGCCGGCGGCGAGCAAGGCGCCTGCGGTTTCGACCATGTCGCGCGACCAGACGAGGTGGTATCCGCCGAGGTCTTTGTCCCCTTTGCTGAAGCCCCAGGGAATGGAGAGGCTGGCGATGATTCCGCCCGGCGAGGTCTTCGATTCGTGGGAGCGCAGCACGGCGAGGCTTTTCTGCGAAAGGGCGGTGGGACGGCTGCCGTTATTTTTATGCGGAGTATGTTGCTGCCATCCGGCTATATAGTCATGCTTCGCCTTTTCAAAACCGTCGTGCAGGCTGGCCGTGGCATTCCGGGCGGCTTCTTCCGGGACTGTACCGAAACCAAGGGCGAGCGCGACGTTTCCCTGCGACTTGACTAAGTCGATCTCGGCGGTCAGCGCCAGGTTGCCGTGCTCCGCCCGCGTGTACTCCCACGTCATCCGCTTGTGCGCTTTCAGGTCTTGCCATCCGTCGGAAGAACCCACGTAGCCCACCGAACGCCTGGCCCAGGGAACGGAGCATGCCAAGGCCAGCGCGCTGCCATCACGCTGCGCAAAAAGCACCGGAGTGCCCTCAAATTCGCCGACCCATGCGGTGTTGTCACCACCCTGGTTCCCCAAATGCGGGGCGAGCAGGACAAAGAGGCGATAACTGGACGGGGAACCCTTCTGCGCAACGAAGCGAACCTGCTGTAGTACGGTGGCGCGCTGGGGATCTGTGACAACCTGCTTTTCGATGCGGTAGCGGCCCTCGCGGCAGGTGTTGACCAACTGGAATGCGGGAACGCCGGGCTCCAGCCATGAGACCGCGGACTCGCAGTCGCGCTTTTCCTCGGAGAAGAGATCCGCGCCATCGGTGACGATGAGCCCCATATCGCGGATGGAAGCCTGGTCGATCCGCGGGTAGTAAATCTCGTCAAAGATTCCGTGGCTCATGGTGAACCACACGTGGCTGTGGCTGCTGAGAGCCGTGCCTACGGCGGTCTTGGCGCTGGATGTCCAGCGCGCCGGAGTTCCGGGAGCGCCCGGCGCGACGTTATTTGTTGTAGTTGGCATGGCCTGTGGAATGACTTACTGGTGCACGGCTTTGCCAGCCGGCGGAATGGCAGCCGGTTGATTGAGCAGAATCTTCAAAGCATCGATGGCCTTTTGGGCGTCGGCCAGTTGAGCGCGGGCCTGGTCGAGGTTGGTACCGCTTGGATTTTGCGGCGCGCCCGTCGCTTGCGAGAGGAAGTTCTGCGACGACGCCCCCTGCGATACGAACAGCGCGCTGAGCGCTTCATCCAGCGTTTGCTCCATCACAACCTTGTCCCCGGTTACCGCAATCACGCGCTTCAACTGTGGGAAATTGGCTCCTTCCGCTTTCAGATACAGCGGAACAATATAGAGGAAGGCATTCTCAATCGGAATGACGATGAGCTTGCCCCGCAGCACTCCGGAACCTTTCTGATCCCAAAGAGTCAATTGCTGCGAAATGGTGGTGTTCTGGTCGATCATGGCCTCCACCTGGTTGGGCCCGTAAATCAGCTTCTCTTTGGGAAGCTGGTAGAAGAGCATGCGTCCATAATCCGGAAAGTCGGACCGGGCGGCCAGCCAGGAGATCATGTTGTCCCTGTTCTGGGGAGTAAAAGGGCTCATCAGCAGATATTCCAACTGATCGCTTCCGGGGAGCTTCATCAGGATGTAGTAAGGCTCCATGGGAGTCACCTTGCCGTCGTATTTCTCAAGCGGAGGCACCCAAAGATCTTCGCGGTTGTAGAAGACCTGGGGGTCGGTCATATGGAAGCTCTGGTACTCGGTGGCCTGAATGGCGAACAGATCCTGCGGGTAGCGCAGGTGCAGCTTGAGGTCGGGTGACAACTCGTTGAGATTCTTGAAGACGCCCGGGAAAGCCTGCTGGTAGACCTTCAACACAGGATCTTGTGGATCCATGATGTAAAAGGAAACTGTACCGTCGTACATGTCAACAATGACTTTGACGGAATTGCGAATGTAGTTCAGGCCATTGATCACGCCGACGCCCGAGGCGCTGGGATTGGAATAGGGGAAGCGCGATGAAGTGGTATAAGCATCCTGTATCCAATACTGCTTGCCTTTACTCAAGACAGCGTAAGGATCCGAATCCAGTTTCAGGAAAGGCGCCACCTGAGATACGCGTTCCTGCACATTCCGCCAGATCTGTATTTTGCTTTGCGGTGTGAGATAGCCGGTCAGCAATATATTGATATCGGCTTGCGTCCAGGCGAAGAGGACACGCTTGGGAAGGCTGTCGAGCGGAATTCCACCCTTACCCTGGTAACTGGTATAGACATTCTGGTTCCCCTTGGGGTAATCGAACTCTTTGACGCCGGTCGATACGATGCGCGAGCCCGGCATGGATTCTCCGAAGTAGATAGCCGGCTGGGTGATCGCCAGGCCGTTGGAAGATTCCGGTGGAACGTTCTGAATTAGAAACTCCGGAAAGCCGCCGCCGGTGGTTTTGGAAACAAAGTTCATCACCATGCCGTAGCCATGCGTGAACTGGAGGTTTTCATTCACCCAGGTCTGCGCCTTCGCGGGCAGTTCCGGCGAGAGTTCCCGCGTCGATAGCATCACCTGGTGGTACCCGTCGGCTAAGTGGTAGCGATCCACATCGACATTGGTGAACTGGTAATAAAGGCGAATAGCCTGAGTCTGTTGGTAAGTCTGAAGCAGCGGCCGTTTATCCCATAGACGGATATTCTGGATCGTATCTTGATTGCGGGCAATGACGGCGGGCGTAAGATCGGTAAGCGCGGGGTATGCCGTTTCCTGGATCGCGTCGAGTTTGTACGCCTTGCGGGAGTACTCGATGTAGTTCTTCAGATAAGGAGTTTCGAGGCTGAGTTCATTGGGTTGGACGACAAACTTCTGAACCAGGGCGGGAACGGCCATAACCGCGACCAAGTGGGCCAGGGCATAGGCGCCTACTCCCAGCATCGTCCGCTTCCAGTGCGGACGCAGGAAATTCACGGCAAGTAGTGCGCAGGCGACGGCTGAGACGCCGATCATGACCCAAAGCGCGATCAGGTTGACGTGTTCCTGTGTATATCCAACTCCATAGACCACACCTACATTCGAATAGAGAAGATCGAACCGTCCGAGGTAGTAACCCCAGGCGTAGGCCGCGGCGAGGATGCCGAGGAGAACGGAAACGTGACGTACGGCGGTGTCGCGGTTCTCGGCGGTCTGCCGTCCCGTCAGGCGAACCAAGCCAAAGTAAGCGTATTGCGCGAGCACGGCAACGATGGCCAGTATGGTGAGGAATACGAGACTGCCCTGCAACAGTTCATAGAACGGAAGGCGAAAGAGATAGAAGCCCAGATCGACTCCGAAGATGGGGTCAGACAGCCCGAACGACCCGCCGTAGCGAAAGCGGAGATAGGTATCCCATTGCGCATAAAAGCCGGCGGCGAAGATCAGTGCGATTATCGCCGTCACGATGGTTGCCATGCGGTTCAACACATGCCGCGGGATTTGGACGCCCCGGATGTCGATCGTTTGAGCGGAACCCGGCGCGCTCTTAATCAGGGCAAAGCAGTGATTGGCGGCCTGGCGAACATTGATCCACAAGAATAGAAACGAACCGACCAAAGCGGCGCACGTCATGCCGAGCTTGACCGAGAACAGCGTCCAGAAGATTCCTGAGTAATCGAGCTGCCGCATCCACAGCCACTTCTGCAAAAAGCCGGGGAACAACACCAGCGCTATGAAAAGCAGAACGGCAATAGGCGGAACCCACTTCATGAAACGCAGCGGCCAGGTCGGAGGCGGATTTCCCATGACTGGCGGTTCGGGTTTTGAGCCATTCAGCTGCGTGAATACGGGTAGCTTGGCTTCCGGCTTGGCTTCCGGCTTGTTTTCCGGCTTGGACTCCGGCTTGTCAAGGGCATGCTCGATCATTTTGGTTCCTCTTTAAATTTCAGTTCTTTAGCTGCTTGCCAATGGCTTTCAGCTCCAGCCAGCGTTTCTTAGTGGTCTTGGGATAGGCCATCTTTAGGTCACCCAGTGCATCAAGCACGATTTGGGAAACGATCAACCTGGCGTTTTCTTTGTCGTCTGCGGGAACCACGAACCAGGGGGCGTGGTGCGTGCTGGTAGCGCTTAGGCAATCCTCATAAGCCGACTTGTAATGCTTCCAGGACTTTCTCTCATGAATATCGGCGGCGCTGAATTTCCAGTTCTTATCGGGCTCGTCGATGCGCTTCAGAAAACGCCTGCGCTGTTCCGCCTCGGAGAGGTGAAGGAATATCTTGATGGTTTTGGTTCCATTGCGGTCGAGGTGGCTTTCGAGATCCACCATGGAGCGGTAGCGCCCTCGCCAGATTTCCTTGTCATTGCGCAGTTCCTCGGCAAGGCCCTGTTTGAGAAGCATTTCCGGGTGCACCCGGATCACCAGCACTTCCTCGTAGTAAGAACGGTTGAAGATACCGATGCGCCCGCGTTCCGGAAGCTTTTGGTTGGTGCGCCAGAGAAAGTCATGTTCCAGTTCGTCGGCGCTGGGCTGCTTGAAGCTGGAGACCTCGCAACCCTCCGGATTCACCCCGGACATGACATGGCGGATGGCGCCGTCCTTGCCGGCCGCATCCATTCCTTGAAAGATCAGAAGGAGCGCATAGCGGTTGGAAGCATAGTGCAGTTGTTGCAGCTTGCTCAACTCCGACACGTGTTTTTCGAGCAGCTCTTTATACTGCTGCTTCGATTTGTAAACGGGTTTGACTTTCGTCGGCCATTTGTGGAGATGAACGGCTTCTCCATGCCCGACGCGAAAATCCCTGGAGTTGATTTTGTCCATAACTACGTCTTGGCAACCGCCGGTTCCTTTTCAATCTCGCGTTCGGCCTCCGCCCAGTCCGCTCCGGCCTGTCCATCGGCGCGGCCGCGCTTCTCAAACAGTTCGTAAGCCCGCTCGGCGATCTGGGGTTTCAAATCCTTGGGCTTGGCTGGGGGCTTGTCCGGCTTGGGCGTCTTAACCGGGTCGAGAATCCGGTAAGCCAACAGCTTCACGCGATCGTTTACAAGAGCCCACGCGATAGCATAACCCCACACGAACGCGGCCCAGCCCCAGCCTAACGGCGTCATGAAGAGTCCGTAGACCGCGATCAGAGTCGCAACCGCCTGGGTTCCCAATACCGCGATCCAAAGGATCTTGGCGGGCCGGATGGACCAGAATGGGCCGCGAGTCCTCGTGAGAAAAATCGTCAAATGCCCGGCCACGGAGAGCTTGAGATACATCAGCGTCTGGATGTGGTCGCGGTCCAGATGAAAAACGCGCTCCCCCAGCCAAAACAACCCAAAGGCCGCGATCACGCCGAAGATACCGAGGACGGTTGAAATTCCCAGCACGAGCCGCATGTTCCAGGCCTCGGGCTTGTCCTTGTAATGGACGTTGTCGTAGGCGATGGAGAGAATGGCCCCGTCGTTCAGCAGCGCGATCATCACGATCATCACCGCGGTGACGGGATAGAAGTTAAAGACCAGAATCGCCAGAGTCATGAAGAACAGCACGCGCAATGTTTCCGCGATACGGTACATGGCGTAACTGTTCATTCGTTGGAAAATGCGCCGGCTTTCCTTGATGGCGTCGATAATCACCGAGAGGCCGGGGGCCAGCAGGACAATGTCGGCGGCAGCGCGCGCGGTGTCCGTCGCCCCGGAAACGGCGATGCCGCAATCGGCTTTCTTCAGTGCCGGCGCGTCATTGACGCCATCCCCGGTCATGCCCACGATGTGGCCGTGCTTTTGCAGCACATCCACAATGTGGAACTTATGTTCCGGGAATACCTGGGCGAATCCATCCGCTTTCTCGATGGCTTCCGCCATCTGCGGGGTCTCTTGATGCTTGATGTCGCCGAGGCTGCTGGCGTCGAGGATGTTGGTGCCCATCCCAAGTTGTTTGGCGGTTTCCCGCGCGATCGCCATCTGATCGCCGGTAACCATCTTTACGCTGACGCCCATGTCACGAGCGTTCGCGATGGTCGCCTTTGCGTCCGGCCGCGGCTGATCGAACAGGGGCAGCACGCCGACCATCTGCCATTGGTTTTCCTGATCGGCCCGGGTGACTCCGAGCGACCGGTAGCCTTTGGCCGCAAAGTCGTTCACGGCCTTCCCGATGGCCTCTTTCACCTCGCCCGCGTTGGCGGACATCTTGAGGATGACTTGCGGCGCCCCCTTGGCGACCCAGAATTGTTTTCCGTCGCCTCCCTTCACCGTGGCCTCGGTACGCTTGTGAACCGGATCGAAAGGCTGAAAATGAAGGACGTGGCAGGCTTGTAGAGCCTTCTGGTCTTTCACTCCGCCGATTACGGCGAGATCGATGGTGTCCTTGTCTTCGGCGCGGGACGCCAGCGCGGCGTAGCGAATAATCTGTTCGGACGTGGCCCCCGGCAGCGTGAAGGGATCGCCCAGGGTCAGCTTATTCAGAGTCAGCGTGCCGGTCTTATCGGAGCAGAGGATATCCACGCCGGCGAGTTCCTCGATAGCCGACAGCCGGGTGACGATGGCTTGCTTCTTCGCCAGTAAACGCGCGCCCACCGCCATGGTGACCGAGAGGACCGTGGGCATCGCCACCGGTATCGCGGCGACAAGAAGCACCAACGCGAACTCCAGCGTGCTCAGGAGAGGATCATGACGGAACAGTGCGACAACAACAATCAGCAGCACCAGCGCCACGGCGAGAACGATCAGATAGTCGCCGATTTTCAGAACCGCTTTCTGGAAATGGCTGACGGACTCAGGCCCCTGCACCATCTGGGCGGTCTTGCCGAAGTAGGTATCGCCGCCGGTCGCGTAAACCATTGCTTCGCTCTCGCCCTGGCGAATAATGGAGCCTGAGAAGATAGCGTCGCCGGCGTTTTTTGCGGCGGGGAGGGATTCGCCCGTGAGCGCGGACTGATCCACCTCCATCGGGTCGCCGGGCAGCAAACGCGCGTCCGCGGGAACAATATCGCCCAGCATGAGGCGGATCACGTCGCCGGGCACTAATTCTTTCGCTGGAGGTTCGGTCCACTTGCCGTCGCGTTTGACCTTCGCCTTGATCGCCAACTGCTTTCTTAACGCGGCGATGGCATTGCCCGCCTGGTGTTCTTCCCAGAATCCGACCACCGCGTTCGAAAGCAATAAAACGAGGATGATGAAAAAATCCGGCCAATGCCGGACGACGCCCGATAGAATGACCGCGGCCTCAATCATCCAGGGAATCGGCCCCCAGAAATAAGTCAGGAATTTCAGGTAGGGGTTTTCCTTCTTCTCCGCAATCGCATTCGGCCCGTACTGAGTGAGCCTTTTCTGCGCCTCGGCCTGACTTAAGCCTTCAGGTGATGAGCCTAGCTTCTTCTCCAGTTCCGGCATCGGAATGGATTTCAAATTCTTCTGCGCGTCGGACTTCGCTCCGGTGGGCACTACCTTTGGTCTCATGAGAAAAGTCCTTTGTTCTTGGAATCGAGCGAATTCGCCTACGGATGTAGCTTAGGAACCAGCGCGAGGTTATCCGTCAGCACAAAGATCGCCGGGGGCCGAACTTCAGATCTTGCTCTTCCATGTCCAGTCAGGAATCTCCGGCATCGCCTTTTTCTTCCTTTTCTTTACGCGGTTGCTGGGGCGGCCTTGGCTTCATCCAACCATTTCATCGCCGCAGCAAGGCCCGAGAGGTCGAAATACCGGACCGGTGCCGCGGTGAATGGTTCCGAAAAAACCGCCAACTCGCGCTCCCACTGCTTTCCTCCGACCATCGCGAGGCGTTCGACATCGTTGGAGTGTTTTATGTCGAACTTGATCTCGTCCCATAGCGCACTGGGCTCCCAGCCATGGAAATCTTTCATCTCGAAAAGAACGCGCAGCTTACCATGTTGCTGCAGCATTCCATCGAACCGGGAACTGAACCGTTCGTAGTCTGATCGCACGAGCTTTCCGGCAACAGTGCAGATGACAATTCCTCCGCCTGTCCGACTCAGTTCAATGGGCATTCCTGCTTCACTCCATTCGTATCGATAGGCTCCCGCCGATCCTAAATGCGGAGCCCGTCCACCACGTCCTGCACTAAGTGGAACGATCTAGGTCAACTGAACTCGCATGTAGAAGGCCGTTGTGATGGTTCCTCCTTCTTTGTGCGCCCCAGAGCGTGCAAATGGCGGTTTGGGCGGCGACCATCATTACGCTATTCGGCCTTCTACTTGCAGAGTTTCTTCCAGACCACAAAAATCTAAGATCTCGATGAAGAAACCGGCTGAAATTACTTGCTTGTTCGTGGATATCGGCGGCGTCCTCCTGACCAACGGATGGGATCATCACGCCCGCAGAAGAGCGGCGTCCCACTTCAAGCTCGACTGGGGCGAGATGGAAGAACGGCATCGCATGACCTTTGAAATTCATGAGGAGGGCAAGCTCACTTTCCACGAATACTTGGGCTTGGTGGTGTTCTATGAGAAGCGCCGGTTCACGCCCGCGCAGTTTCGCCGCTTCATGTGCGACCAGTCGAAACCTTACGTCGAAATGCTCGGGATGGTCGCGCAATTGAAAACGCGGCACGGACTGAAGATCGTAGTGGTCAGCAACGAGTCCCTCGAATTGAACGCGTATCGCATCCGCACCTTCAAGCTCGGCGCGTTCGTGGATTCATTTATTTCTTCGTGTTTCGTGCATCTCCGCAAGCCCGATGTCAATATCTTCCAGCTTGCCCTGGATATCGCCCAGGCGCCGGAGGATCAGGTTTTGTATATCGAAAACACCGCGATGTTCGTGGGCATCGCGGAGAGCCTGGGAATTCGAAGCATTCTTCACACGGACTACAAGTCCACGGGCAAGCAGCTTGATTCTTATGGGCTGCAGACAGAAAGCCAACTCACATGAACAATCAGGAACTGAAAAACACAGCGCAGAGAATGGTCGCTCACGATAAGGGCCTCCTGGCGATGGATGAAAGCAATCCAACCTGCGATAAAAGGTTCGCCAAACAGGGAATCCCCCAGACCGTGGAGGCACGCCGCGCCTATCGGGAGTTACTCATCACCACGCCGCGCCTCGGTGAGTGCATCAGCGGCGTGATCCTTTATGACGAGACGATTCGCCAGCGCGGAAAAGATGGCACACCGTTCGTTGAGACCATCCAGCGCGCGGGAATCGTTCCGGGAATTAAAGTGGACACCGGTGCGAAGGCATTGGCCGGTCATCCCGGAGAGAAAGTCACCGAAGGGCTCGACGGCTTGCGCGAACGCCTCAATGAGTATTTCCAGATGGGCGCCCGTTTCGCCAAATGGCGCGCGGTGATCACGCCGGGTACGGGCATTCCGAGCCGGGGCTGTATAGAAGCCAACGCCGGCGCGCTCGCCCGGTATGCCGCGCTCTGCCAGGAGGCGGGATTGGTTCCCGTCGTCGAGCCGGAAGTATTGATGGAAGGCGATCATACCTTGCAGCGTTGCAGCGAGTTGACCGAAGAAGTGTTACGCGCGGTTTTCGCCCACCTTTATACACAGCGGGTGGAACTGGACGGCATGATCCTGAAGCCCAATATGGTGCTTCCTGGATTGTCCTGTCCCCAACAGGAAGGCGTGGACGAGGTTGCCGATGCCACCGTGCAATGTCTGTCGCGAGCCGTCCCCGCCGCCGTTCCCGGCGTAGCGTTCTTATCGGGCGGCCAATCCTGTGAACTGGCCTCGGCTCGTTTGAATGCCATGAATGTCAGGTTCAAGTCGAAGTTACCCTGGGCCGTAGCATTTTCATTTGCCCGGGCGATCCAGCAACCCGCACTCGAAATCTGGAAAGGTCACGAGGAAAATGTGACCGCCGCGCAGCAGGCTCTTTATCATCGAGCGAGATGCAACCGGGCTGCGCGCCGCGGGGAGTATCAGCCCGCCATGGAACGCTCGTGGAAATGGGACGCGGTCTCCGCGGGCAAAGCTGCATAGGCGGAGTTGAACCATGCGCATTCCTCTCATCGCGGCGAACTGGAAGATGCACAAGAACCCCGCCGGAACCACGTCTTTCTTCCGGAGTTTTCTACCTCTGGTTGAAAGCGCCGTGCACTGCGAAATCGTGATCTGCCCGTCGTTTCTCGACGTGGAAACCGCCGTCGCCGCGGGCCGTGGCACCAGAGTCCGGATTGGCGCGCAGAATCTCTACTGGGAGAAGGAGGGCGCGTTCACCGGCGAAATCTCCGGCCCCATGATCAAAGCCGCGGGCTGCTCCCACGTCATCGTCGGCCATAGCGAGCGCCGCCGTTACTTCGGCGAAACCGATGCCGGCGTTTTGAAGAAAACCGTCGCAGCGTTTGATGCCGGGCTCACGCCGATCGTCTGCGTCGGGGAGCGTCAGGAAAAGAACGCCGCAGCCACGCTCGCCGAGCAATTCCGGGGCGGGATCGCGGGGCTCTCCGATGAGCAGTTCGCGGCGATCGTTATCGGTTACGAGCCGGTCTGGGCCATCGGCGACGGCGAGACCGCGACGCCTGCCGTGGCGGCTGACGCTCATCAATGTATCCGCGCTCAGGCGAAGGAACGTTTCGGGGCTGCGGCGGCGAATCAGCTCCGCATTCTCTATGGCGGCAGCGTAAAGCCTGACAATGCCGGGAAACTCCTGGCGGAGCCTGAGATCGACGGATTTCTCGTGGGGGGCGCGAGTCTCGACCCGGTCAGCTTCGCGGAACTCGTAAATTTTCAAACCGACGTTCACGCTGGTCACGCGTGATGAAAGCGGCTCCGCCCTGCGTGCTCACCATCAATGGTGGGTCGTCGAGCATCCGGTTCGCGGTTTACGAGTCGGGTGAAAAGCTTCGTCTTGGCGGAATGATCGGCCGCATCGGGCTCAAAGGCACAAACCTGAGTGTCACCCATGCGCCCGGAGCGCGGCCGGTTCCGCTTCCACATGCCGCTACTAATCACAGGAAGGCTGCCGATTTTCTTTTGGAGTGGCTCAACTCTCAGCCCGGCTTTTCAGACGTCAAGGCCGTCGGACACCGCGTGGTGCAAGGCATGAACCATTCCGAACCCGAACGGGTCACCCGAAAACTTCTCGCGGACTTACGGCGCTTGACAAGTTATGACCCGGATCACTTGCCGCTTGAGATCGAGCTCATCGAGTCCATATCCCGGAAACATCCGAAATTGCCACAGGTGGCTTGCTTCGACACCGCATTTCACCGCGGTATGCCAATGGTCGCCAAGTTACTCCCGCTCCCGCGCCGATACTTTGCCAAGGGCATCGAGCGTTACGGCTTCCACGGCATCTCCTATACATTTCTGATGGAGGAACTCCGCCGTCTCGACCCCGCGGCCGCTCAGGGCCGGGTGATCCTCGCGCACCTTGGTAATGGCGCGAGCATGGCGGCCGTCCGCCGCGGGAAGAGTTTGGACACCAGCATGGGATTCACTTCCACATCGGGACTCGTGATGAGTACCCGGTCAGGCGATCTGGATCCCGGGTTGGTTTACTTTCTGTCCCGCACCGAGAAAATGACCGCAAAGAAATTTCAGCAGATGGTGAACCACGATTCCGGGCTACTGGGTGTTTCCGGCACCAGTTCCGACGTGCGCGACTTGTCCGCCAGTGAAGCCACAGATGCTCGCGCCGGGGAGGCGCTGGATCTGTTTTGCTACCAGGCCAGGAAATGGATTGGGTCGTTTGCCGCGGTTCTTGGCGGTCTCGATACACTCGTCTTCTCCGCTGGCATCGGGGAGAACTCACCGCTGATCCGGCAGCGGATCTGCCAGGGACTCGGATTCCTCGGAGTCAGCATCAACGACGCGCGGAATGCGAAGAATGCACCCGTGATCTCGCTGCATTCGGGCCGCGTCAAGGTGCGTGTCATCCGCACGAACGAGGAATTGATGATCGCGCGATCGGTCGCGCGCGTCCTGCATCTGAGTTGAAATCAAAGCTATGTCTCAAACGATTTTGTTTCTCGCGTCCGATCCGGATATCCGCAGGGTCATCTGCAAAGCGCTGGAGAGCGAAGGATATTATGTGGAGTCCGCGGGCGATGTCGGGACCGCCGAGGATTGGTTGAAGCGGCTAAAACCAGATCTATTGATGGTTCGCCACTACACCGAGAGCATTTCCGGCTATGACGCTGCTGTTTTTCTACGAAACGCATGTCCGGGAATCCCGGTTCTCATGGTCGGCGGCCTGCTCGATGATATCCATCTTCAAAATCGGGAGGCGCTGAAAGACTTTGAAGTCTTCCCCAAACCGTTCAGCGCGGCCGAACTGCTCGCCAAAGTGAGGGAAGTCCTGTTGAAGCACTCGCTTGCCGCCCGCTCGGAATCAGGCGCCGCAAGTGGTAGTCACCGGATCGGTTGGGCCTGATGAAAGTCGGTCGGGCCGGGACCCATGAAATCGAGCAATGGTCCGGAGGTCTTGGTTTTGGAGGCGCGGGTCGGAATTGAACCGACGAATAAAGGTTTTGCAGACCTTGGCCTTACCACTTGGCTACCGCGCCACTATCGTCATAATACCGCAGCAAGCCGCAGCCTTCAGCCTCATACGATAAGATAACCGCCGTGGCAGCATCGAACATGGCGGCGAATCCGGCGCGCGTTGATCCGAAGGGCTTGAGCACCCAGCAGTGGGCGCTGGTGGGGATGCTCGTGCTCTCGATCGGCATCAACTACGCGGATAGGGGTAGCCTTTCCGTCGGCCAGAAAGGTCTCATCCGCGATCTCAACATCGACCCGGCGCAGCTCGGCGTCGTCTTTGCCGCCTTCTTCTGGACCTACGCGCCGCTCCAGATCGCTTCCGGCTGGCTGGCCGATCGCTGGTCGGTCAGCGTGGTCTACGGCGCGGGATACCTGCTGTGGTCGCTCGCCATGATGGCTAGCGGGTTTGCGGGCGGCATCGGATCTCTCCTTGCGCTGCGCCTGGTTCTGGGCGCGGGCGAATCGGTCGCGTACCCCTCGTATTCCCGGATTCTCGCGGCATCCTTTCGCGAGGAGCAGCGCGGGCTGGCCAACGGATTGATAGATGCCGGCTGCAAAGCCGGGCCTGCGGTCGGCGTCCTGGTGGGCGGCCTTCTTATTGGAGAGTTTGGTTGGCGCGCGTTCTTTATTGGCATGGGCGCCTTCAGCACGCTCTGGCTCATTCCCTGGACATGGATGGCGCGGCGTTCGTGGATTGTCGCCGCTCCGATTGAGAACGCCCCAGTGGAGACCCAGGTCAAGACGCCCGCGGAATCTCCCAGCATTGCCTCGCTCTTGCGCCTGAGGTCCTTCTGGGGAACTGTGATCGGGCTCATGGCCAGCAATTACGCCTGGTATTTCATCATGCTGTGGCTTCCCCCGTATTTCGAAAATCAGCGGCACCTCACCCACCGGGAGATGTCGATCCTGGGGTCCGCTCCGTTCTGGGGCGTCGCCGCCGTATCGATTTGCGGCGGATGGGTTTCGGACAGGCTCATCGCCAGGGGCGCTTCCACCAACTTTGTGCGCAAGTTATTCACCGTAAGCGGCCTGCTGCTGGCCACTCTGATCGTGCCGGCCATGCTGATAAAAGACAATGGCCTGTCGCTGGTCCTGTTGACCATTGCCTGGTCCAGCTTCGGAATCTATTCCTCGAATGTCTGGGCGGTCACTCAGACCCTCGCGGGACCGCTGGCCGCGGGGAAATGGACCGGCATCCAGAACGCACTCGGAAATCTCCCTGGAATGCTCGGCCCGGTGCTCACCGGATGGCTTGTGAAACGCAGCCACGGCGATTACTTCACAGCGTTCGTGATCGCCGCCGGTTTCCTCGTTCTGGGGGCAGTCAGCTACCTCTGGATTGTGAAACGAGTTGAGCCTGTCGACTGGCGTCGGGCGCACCCTGCCATAATGTGATCTCACATGCCCGTTCGAGCACTCCGGCACGTCAGGAAGATGCGCGGGGGAGCCCAAAGCCACCTCATCGAATGCGACGACGGCAATTTCTATGTGGTGAAGTATGCCGGCAATCCCCAGCACCGGCGCATCCTCTCGAACGAACTCATCTCTTCGGTGCTGCTGAAGTACTTGCAGATTTCGAGTCCCGAAACCGCAATCGTCGAAGTGACCGGCGCTTTCATTGAGCAGTTCCCCGAATGCGCAATGCAACTGGGCACGCAGGCGGTGCTTCCCGAACCCGGCTGGCACTTCGGGTCGAAATATCCCGGCAATCCTACGCTGTTAACCATTTACGACTTTGTGCCCGATCAATTGCTGAGTCAGGTTCACAACGTGCACGAATTTATCAGCACCCTCGCTTTCGACAAATGGATGGGGAACGCGGATAGCCGGCAATCGATCTTCTTTCGCGCTCAGATCAACCAATGGCTGCCTGGCGCGGAAGCAAATCCGCGCAAGATGGGTTTCGTCGCCCAGATGATCGACCACGGCTACGTCTTCAACGGGCCGCATTGGGAGTTCATCAGTTCACCTGTGCAGGGCCTCTACACGCGCAAGATGGTCTATAACTCCATTCGCTCGTTCAAAGACTTTCAGCCGGGCCTCGACCGCATTGTGCACTTTCCGGAGCACGTGGTGGACCAGGCGCTTCGGCAAATTCCCCCCGAGTGGCTGGCTGGCGATGAAGACCGTCTGGAGCAGTTACTGGAAGACCTGATGCGCCGGAGGAAACGGGTTCCCGATCTTATCGCCGAAGCCCGGCTGGCAAAGGTGAGCCCATTTGCGAACTGGCCTGATTGATCCCGGCCGCGATGAGCTGCGCCGTCACGGGGGCCAGCAGAATCCCATTCCGGTAGTGCCCGTAGGCCAGCCAGATGGAAGAATCACCTAACCTTTCGATACATGGCTGTCCACCGGGAGTGCCCGGGCGGAAGCCGGTCCAAGCGGAGTAGCCCCGGTTGGAGAGAGCAGGCATCAATTCCGCTGCGCTCGCCGCCAACTCTTCCGCCACGCGCCCGTCGATTGCGCGGTCGAACCCGCAGTGCTCCGTGGTCGCACCCGCGACGATCGTGTTACCCCAGCGGCGCAGTAAGTACGTATGATTGTGACGCACCATCACATCACAGAGCGCGGGGTCATCCCCGGCCCCAGTGAGGTCAAACGAAATCAAATGTCCTCGCACGGGAATCACAGTGGGAAGACTGACGAGATCGCCGGCAATTACCACCTTGACTTGATCGCTCCACGCACCCGCGGCCAGGACTGTGCCATCAAATTCGCAGCGCTCCGCGACTTCTCGAATCGGTTCCAATTCGCGGAGCGTGACGTTCGCGCGCCGGCAAGCGACAACTAGCGCGCGCATCAGATCCCGCGGGTTAACAACCGCATCTCCCGGATAGTATTGCGCGGCCAACGCGCCCGCGCGAACGCCTGGAACGCGGCCCGGCGAAAACTGCTCCGAGTAGATCCCCATCAAGTTCTGCTTCGTCGCCAAAGACCGCAAATCTTCGGCTTCGCTTTCCGAGTAAGCCAGAGAAAACGCTCCGCACTCTCGGTAATCAATCGCCACGCCGCTTTCGCGCGAAAGCTCCGCCACATAGCCGGGATAGATGCGCTGGCTTTCCATCGCGAGATCAAACAGCCGGTCGCGCTCACTGAGTTCACCACCGGGAGCAAGCATCCCCGCTCCGGCCCAACTGGCTTCGTTCCCCACTCTTCCTGCTTCAAAGACGGTAACCCCGGCGCCGCTTTTCGAAAGCTGCCAGGCGATGGACATCCCAATGATGCCGCCGCCAATCACTTGAACCCTGGGACTTGTCGCCACCCTTCGATTCTATCGAGCACGCGCAAGAGGCTTCATGATATTAAGAGAAATGCATTAGAAACATGAGTTTACGGTTACTCATCCATGGCTCAAATACAAATTTCTAATTGGATTTCCGATAGCGCCATCTGTTAACTTGGACATGTTGATGCCTATGAACGATTTGTAAACGGCATCAGCACGAGGCCAACGTAGTTGGCCGCCAACCTTCCTCGCCGAAGCCTAACGAACGGAAGTTCCCCAATCGAACTTCCAAAAAACGAACACACCGGACTCGATTACAAAGCGACTCGAACCGGAGGTGTGTGTAAGCTGCGGGCCAGTTGCTGCGCGCCCTCAGTCAACAACAATAGGTACTTAGGAAAAGGAGACCCTAAATGAACAACAAAAAAACTAGCCTGCTCGTGCTTTGCCTGCTTGCCGCCGCCGCATCCGTGGCTCCGGCTTTCGCCGATGAACTGGGTCAGGTAAAGGTCACAATACCCTTCGCGTTCCGCGCCGGCACAGTAAACCTGCCGGCTGGCGAGTATACAGTCGTCGAGGAAAACGCGGGAGGATTATTCCTGCTCGAAGGACGGTCGGGAAGCGTCATGTTTGTAACGGCGCCAGGAGCACAAGGACTTACCGCGAAACCGGAACTCAAGTTCCAGCGGACGGGCCAGGATGCCGTGCTCACTGAAATCCGAATGAGCGAAGCTCCGACGCACATGCTCCCGTTGGGGCATAGCGCCCGGTAACTCTAACCCCAGTAACAACACAGGTGCGGGCTAACCGGCGAGGGTTAGCCCGCAATATTCTTGTTCCGAATTTATGGAAGGAGGCCGAACACCCCGACGCCTGTTTGAGTACCTACGTACACTTTCCCGTTCGCCACCATGGGCGTGATGAATTTGTTGCCGTTTCCAAAATTATCCCGCGTCCCGGCTTGGCTGCTGTTGTAGAGCATCGTGCCGAGGTTAGTAGCCGAGTAGGCCCAAAGGACGGCGGGAGAAACATTCTCCGTGGCCCACAGTATGCCGTCGGTCTTACCGTTAGAGGACACAGCTGGAGTAGCTCCAGGATATCCGAATACATGAGCCGACTTACTCCCGGCTTTGAACGCGCCACTCTGCCAGACGAAGCTCCGTATGTTATCACCCTCGTCGCCATAATAGATCCGTCCGTCGAAGTAAGCGGGCGACGACCATGCCCCGCCTGGAAGAACCCCTGATAACTCCTGATACACGTTATTCGACGAAGTATTGAACTTGCCCATGTTGGCCCGGTTCACGACGTAGATATTGGTGTCCTTCCCCGCCCCTACCGCCAGTTGGACAGTTTGCCCGGAAGCGTTCGTCAACGCAGGTAGCAGCATCTCTCCGCCAGATCCAAGGTCTTCATCCGCGTCCGATTCCGACACGGTGTTGAACATCGTGAAATAATCCGCCACCGCCAGCTTATTGCCCGTGTTCGAGATCTTGACGAAAGCGTTGCCGTAATCTCCCTCATTCGGAAAGCCTGACGTGTTCAAGGTCGTATCGAATGTCCCGTTAGCAACGAGAAGATAGAGGTTTCCGCTCGCATCGGCAGCGGGCCCGTTACCACTCTGCCAGACAGCCCCTTCGCTGCCGTTCGGCGTGACATTGAGAACACTGACCTGGTCGAGCGAGGTCTCGCTGTAACTCATCACCCATCCGGTGTAGGGCTGGGCATCGCAGTGCGAACCCCAACTGGTGATTACAGACCCGCCAGAAATCAACAATGCCGCGCGTTCATCGTACTGGGCGGGATCGAAAACAACCTTTCCACCCGAGCTGTTCTCGCCGCTCCCCGGATAGGTCGCCGAGACGTCAACGGGCCCGCCGAATTCCTCCACGCCGGTTGTGATATCCAGCGCATGGATCCGTTGGTGGTAATTTCCAGATGAATCCTTGCTCATTGCCACGAGATACATGGTCCCGTGTGGACCCGCGCTTGTGTCGATTGCAGGTGTTGAAGTAATACCGATTTGCGGCGTGATCTGACCGCAGCCGCGATCATCCGACGGCGTCTCGCCACTCTTGAGCACGCTTACCTGCCAGAGCGGCACGCCGGAGGAATCCGCGTCATAAGCATAAACCGTGTCGTTTTCGGTAACCACGAAAACAACGTTGTGCGTAACGCTCGCAATACTGAGACCAGGAACATAAAGGGGCTGCGCGTCCACCAAACCGTCGGCCGGCATGATAAACAGCTTGCCGAATGTAGTCGAGTTCACGTTGGTTGGGGTTAGCTTCGTCTCCTGTCGGTACCCGCCCGTTCGGAAAATGTCGCCGTGGTACGTCAGTACCGCAGTCTGGGCAAGCGCGCTGTGGACCAGCAGCGGAGCCGCCGCGAATAGGAATGCTTTGGAAATTCTGCTCATGGTAATTTCAAACCACGTTAGCAGCCTAACTCTTAGAACGAAATCGGCCTAAAGTACTGAAGAGTCCCCCGTAATCGGCCGCTGCCGGATTTCCATGCACCCTTTCCCCAGCGGAAGCAGTTTTCCCGTGTTCAAACCGCAATGCGGGTCGAACAGCGTCTTCAAATCGCGTATGGTATCGAGAGTGTCCTCGTTGTACTGGCGTGCCATCAACTCGTTCTTTTCCATGCCAACGCCGTGTTCGCCGGTAATCGATCCGCCTACCGCGATGCAGTACTCCAGAATTTCTTCACCCGCTTTCTGGGCTTTCTCCAGTTCACCTGGCTTGTGCTTGTCAAACAAGATGATGGGATGCATGTTGCCATCTCCAGCGTGGAAGATGTTGCCGATGGTCAGCCCATATTTGCGCGAAGTCGCTTCAATGTGAATCAGCGTGTCCGCCGTGCGTGACCGCGGTACTACGCCGTCCTGAACATAGTACGAAGGGCTGACACGGCCGATTGCTCCAAACGCGTTCTTGCGGCCTTTCCAGAGCAAGTCACGTTCTTCGGGCGTCCGTGCCACGCGAAATTCGCGGGCGTGCGCGGCCAGACACACTTCCCGTATCTGGTCCATCTGCTCGTCCACAGTCTCGCAGGGCCCTTCGAGTTCGATCAGCAGTACGGCCGCCGCATCCCGGGGATATCCGGCGTGTGTGGCCGCCTCCACCATCCGCAGCATGGTTCCATCGAGCATCTCCACGGCGGCGGGGGTGATGAGGCGCGCCGTGATATCGGCGACGGTGTTCGCGCAGTCTTCCGTGGAATCGTAAATCGCTAAAACGGTCTTTACCTTTTCCGGAAGCCGCATGAGCCGGGTGACGATCTTTGTCACCAGAACCATGGTGCCTTCCGAACCGGTCAGCAAGCCAGTAAGGTCGTAGCCCGGAAGATCCGGCGTTAGCCCACCCGTCTCAAACACCGCCCCGTCCGGAAGCACGCATTCCAGGCCGAGGACGTGGTTGGTGGTCACGCCGTAGGCCAGAGTGTGGGGCCCTCCGGCATTTTCGGAAACGTTGCCACCCAGCGTACATGCCTTCTGGCTGGAGGGGTCCGGAGCGAACAGATAACCATGCGGCGCCGCGGCCAGGCTGAGTTCCAGGTTCACCACACCTGGCTGGACCACTGCCCGCTCGTTATCGGGATCGAGCGACAGAATGCGATTCATCCGCGAGAAGCCGATGACCAACCCGCCTTCTCGTGGAATCGAGCCTCCGCTTAGCCCGGTTCCCGCCCCGCGGGCCACCAAAGGAATGCCGTTCTCCGCCGCGATGGCTACAACTCCGGCGACCTCCGCGGTGCTCCTCGGGAAGACGACCAGTTCCGGACGCGCTCGGTCAATACTGCCGTCGTATTCGTAAAGCGTCAGGTCATGTGGTTGATCGAGATAACCGCGCCGCCCAACCACGGAGACGATTCGGGCTTTGGCGTCCTCAGAGCAGCGACTGGACATAGCTGATCACGCGATCGTCGTTCCAGTCTTCTTTTCCCATGACCTTCTTGACGACAACGCCCGATTGATCGATCAGATAAGTCTCTGGAAACTTAAAGGTGCCGTAATCCGCGCTGAGCCCCTTCGAGCCAGTTCGTGCAGTGAGAAACGAAACCCTGTTCTTGGCCAGGAATTCCCTGTACAAATTGGGGTTGTCATCCACGCTGACCCCCAGGACCACCACTCCTTTGTTCGCGAAACGACGCTGCAACGCGTCCAGCGAGGGAACCTCATCCACGCAGGGCGGGCACCATGTGGCCCAGAAATTGAGCACCAGCAACTTGCCCCCGAAGTGCGCGGGCGTGATGGTGCGGCCGGAATCGGTGCGGATGGAGAAAGGCGGAGCTTTTTTCCCCTCGGCGGCCGCGTGTTCCTCCAAAGTAAACGAGAGCGTGACCACGAAAGCGATCAGGAGGACGCCGATTCCCCCCAGGACAGCGTTGTCGATAGCCCTTTTGGATGCCTTTTGAGATGCGCTGCGGTTGTCCATAAGCCCGTACACTTAAAGTGTAGCGTTTCCCGGAAAGCGATCATCAAACAGACAAGGTAAAGAGGCAAGAAATGTTCATCACCCGCAAGGCGGAATTTTCCGCATCGCATATGTGCCGGAACGCGGAGTGGAGCGATGAAGAGAATCGAAAGGTCTACGGAGCAGCGGCGAATCCGCACGGTCACGGGCACAATTATGTGGTGGAGGTGACAGTAGAGGGACAACCGGACCCAGTCACCGGCATGGTGCGGGACCTGAAAGAGATCAAGGACGTCTTGGACCGCGAAATCATTGAACCATTCGACCACCGCTTTTTGAATCGAGAGGTTGCTCCGTTCGACAAGACCATACCGACCGCGGAGAACATCGCCGTCGAGATCTGGAACCGTCTCGATTCCAAACTGACCAACGGTTCCAGCCGCCTGCACGCCGTGCGGCTCCACGAAACCTCCGACTTCAGCGTGGAGGTGCGCCGTTGATTCTCGTGAGCCGGCGATACAAATTCAGCGCTTCTCACAGGCTGCAGTCGTTTCTGTTTTCGGAACAAGAAAATCGCGAGGTGTTTGGGAAGTGCAACAATCCGTTCGGCCACGGACACAACTACGAGATCGAGGTGAGCGTGCGCGGCGAAATCGACCCGGGCTCCGGCCGGGTTGTGGATTTAGCGCGGCTCGACAACCTGGTGACCAGCACCATCGTCGAGCGCTATGATCACCGTTATTTGAACGAAGAGCTCCCCGAATTCAAGACGGAAATTCCGACCACCGAGAACCTGGGACGCCAGATCGAGAAACGGCTGGCGGAAGCGTGGCCGTCTTCGTTCCCCGGCGCGCGGCCCGCGCTCGCGCGAATCCGCATCTTCGAGACCGAACGCAACATGATCGAGGTAGATCACTAACAACCCATGAAAACCGCCAAATTGCAAAAGCCAGAACCGGTTGTAAACATGCCCGCGCGAGGAGATGCCAGGAGATCGATCGCGCCGGAGATTGAGCGCGTCATTCAAGCGCTGGGCGAAGACACCGGCCGCGAAGGTCTGCTGAATACGCCCGAGCGCGTAAATAAGTCTCTTCAATTTCTCACCAGCGGATACTCGGTCGATATCGACAGGCTGGTCAACAAAGCCATGTACACGGTGGATCATGACGAGCTCGTCGTCGTGAAGGACATCGAGTTCTTTAGCATGTGCGAGCATCATATGCTTCCTTTTTTCGGAAAGATCCACGTCGGCTACATTGCCAACGGGAAAGTGATCGGACTCAGCAAGATCCCACGCATAGTGGATGTCTTCGCGCGGCGTCTGCAGATCCAGGAACGGCTCACGCAACAGGTTGCGGGCTGCCTGATGGAGCGGCTCGGCCCGTTGGGCGTGGGTGTGGTTTGCGAGGCGCAACACTTCTGCATGATGATGCGCGGCGTCGAGAAGCAGCACTCCGGCACCGTTACCAGCACGATGCTCGGTGTGTTTCGCGACCAGAAGCAGACGCGGGATGAATTCCTTTCGCTGATCAAAAGCCGTTGATTGAATTCACCGCCGGCGTTTATCAACTCAAAGTTCCGCTCCCGTTCGCCATGGACGCCTTGAATGCCTGGCTGGTGGATTCCGGCGAGGGCTGGGTTTTGATCGATTGCGGCATGCACACAGCCGCTGGCTGGGCGGCTCTGCAGCGCGAGGTTTCCGCCACCGGGGTCAGTTGGAGCGATGTACGGACCCTGTTCATTACGCACATGCACCCGGATCACGTTGGGCTGGCGCCACAAGTGAAACAATTGAGCGGCGCCGCGGTTGCCATGCATCGGCGTGAAGCCGAACTTCTGAAGGAATTTGCCAAACCGGAGACTGCGGAGCACTGGAACGGCGTGGCGCTCGGTTTAGCGGGAAGCCCCGCGGAACTGGTTGGCCCCGTGAATTCCGCGTTTCATCTGCTCACAGTCAGCTTCCCCGATTTGACTCCCGATCTGCTTCTCGAAGGCGCGGAACAATTCGGCTGCCTGGAAGCGATACTAACCCCCGGGCACTCGCCGGGACACCTCTGTTTTTTCGACCATCGGCGAAAAATTCTCTTTAGTGGAGACCACATTCTCGAAACGGCCTCCCCAAACATCGGCTGGCTTCCGGACGAAGATCCGCTCGCCGGGTATTTGAACTCTCTCGAGGAAATCTCCCTGCTGGAAATCGATTTCGTACTCCCGGGGCACGGCGACCCGCTCTCCGGCTACCGGGAGTGGATTCAACAAACTATGGCGCATCACGGGGAGCGCCTTTCGCGAATTCACCAGATTGTGACCCTTCAGCCGTCGACTGCCCATCAGATCACGAACTGGCTCTGGGAGCGCCCATTAGACCCCATCCATTATCGTTTTGCCATTTTCGAGGTGCTGGCCCACCTCGTGCATTTACAGTCCCAGGGCTTGGTGAAGAGAAACGGCTCCGTTTGGATGTGAGCGATCTCCGCAGTCTGGTGGTAACGCAGGTGGTAACAAGGTGATAACCTGTCAAAGATCGCAACATTAAGATGTCCGGGCAGAGGAGTACAACGTGAGCTTTCTAGATCAAATCGGTGGACTCGTCAATGAGTTCGAGGGTGCCGCCGCGACACCGGGCCGGGCGGCGCAGGCAGCGCAGCAGGCTAGCCCGACAGCGGTGGCCGGCGCCCTGTCCTCTATTTTCAATTCAGCCGAGACCGGATCGTTCGGCCAGAACGTGAGCCAGCTTTTTTCGCAGTCGAACCCGGAGCAGCGATCCGGTATCCTAAACCAGTTACTGGCTTCGGCGGCGCCGGAAGTGCTCGGAAGTATCGGCGGCGGCGCATTCAGCGGGTTGCTCGGCCAGGCCGCCGGAGGAACTGGGCAGGTGACGCCGGAACAGGCGGCGCAGATTCCAAATGCTGCTATTGAGGAATTGGCGAACCACGCTCAACAAAACAATCCCGGGATCGTCGAAGAGGCCAGCCAGTTTTATTCACAGCATCCGGCGCTCATTGATTCGCTCGGAGCGGGCGCGGCTGCGCTTGCGATGAAGCACTTCACGCAGCACGCGTAGTCTCTGGGCGGATGCCTGAATTTATTTTTTTGTGCGCCTGCCGACTCAACAGAGACCTTATCAGGGTCTTTGCTTAGGGAAAGACCTTGACAAGGGGGGAATTTCCCGGTTATAACCGTCTAAGCGATATGCCTCTGGTATCACTAGCCCCGAATAATTCGGAATTGATCGAAGATTTTCGGAAAATGCTGGGTTCGTTCCTTGAGCCTGAGCGGAGTTCCGCCTCGTGGCCACCAAACTGGATCCCCGCGAAGTACTCCCCGCTGCCGCGGCTTCTGGATCGCAAGGAACTCGCCCTGATTGAGAGCGTCGGCGGGTATCGGGCTCGCCTGTACCGAATCTATCTGTATCTCCAATTTGCTTCCCGCATCCGCCGGGCGGTTTTCGCTGCGCGCCGTCTGTCCCTTCTCAATCTCGGCAAAGCCGGTCTTTCGTTGGATCGGATCCTCAGCCGCGACCGCGAGTTGGCGGTTTGCCTGCTACTGCTTTACGCCGCAGTCCCCATGGCTGCGCTCAAACTCGGCAACCCGAGCCATCTGCTGGACACGGCCGCGGATGCTCTCCATGACCTCCTGAAGGTGCGCACGGCAACTGTCGTCCCCATCAAGTCCCCCTCATAGCCCGCTGCGCGAGAGTCAGTAATTCCTCGTTCAGCCTGTCCAGTTGGATGCACTCGTCTTCCGAGAGTCGAGCTGCAATCTCTACTTCCTCGCCGTGGCGTGTCAGCAGGACGGCCCAGCCGAGATAGAGAAAAATCGTGACGACCTCTCTGATTATGTTTGTCCGATGCACCGCATCAAGGCCGCTCCACGCGTCTGCGATCGACAGAGCGCTCTGCAGCCACAGATAGGCGGCCAGAAGCAAACCGTGCCAGATTACATTCGGCCGGACGCGGACCCGGTAGGCGAGAAAAGCCAGGAACACGAGAACGGCAAATACCGCGAGAACACCGACCACTACACGCTTCTCCAACAGAACCAGGTAGAACAGGGGCGCGTTCCAATCGATCGCTCTCCAATCCGGGCCGGTTGTGGCCAGGCAGGCCAAGAAAGAGATTCCGAGCCCGATGTTCAGGAACCATGTTCCAGCTAGCTTGATTCCCGGATAGTGTCCGGCCAGAAGCCGGAACCATTCATAAACCGACAGAACCAACACGATGTCAACGACCACTTCTGTGACCATGAACACCCGGGCATAGAGCAGGCTGTTCAAAGATAGAAGCGCGGGTGCGATCCCCCTAAGAAGCTGGAATACAAGAAAAAGCCACCAGGCCCAATAGCGCGGGACCAGGCCCCGGCGGAGCAGCACCACAATCGTGCCGGCGAGTGCCAAGTCGCCGGCATAAACGAGGATTTGATTTGACGGCACCGATGGTCGGAACTATCTCAGATCTGGGTCTCGCTGTCAAATGCCCGCCCAAAAATAGAGGTTATGAGAGACTCAGGCGCTCCAGGCGTGCAATGCGGCCAGCATTC
>PLFE01000044.1 GCA_003136675.1 Bryobacterales bacterium | reverse complement strand
CTTCTAAGTAAGTCGCCCGCAAAACGGAGTGCGCGGGCCGCTTTACTTGAATGCAATGAGGGTGCCCGACGCACCCTTTGCGGGCTAGCCAGGTGACTTCAACCCGGAAAGCCATGTTTCACGCGCAAGTCCCGCAGAAACTCCGCGGCCGGTTTGGTGCGGCCGGCTCGCACGTCCTCATAACCTGCTTGCGGGGCTTCGACCGTCTCCTCGTAGTCTTCCCGCTCCCATTCCAGATAAGCAGCCCAGCGCGTCATCAACGACAGCTCCGGGATCTTGACCTCGGCGTTGGGCATACTCTTACAGTGGCGCCTTGCGCTCCGGCCGGATCGGTACTACGTCCATGTTCCAAGGGTAAGAGTTGCAGCGCTTTCTGTCAACGGACGAGTACACAGGTCAGCGTTGCGTGGCAGCGTTGCGAGTGGCGCGTTCTGCCTCACCGGACTGGCCCGACAGGATTTTTCGCGCCCACTGTACTTCCATGCCCTCAATGTGGGAGGTTTGCTGTTTTGTGTCAACTGCCCAAGCTCGCCCGAACACTTCGCGTGAGCGGCGTCGGCCTGCCATCACGTTCACGGCCGGATTTCCCATACGCTGCCGGCGGAGCTTGAGCCTTCCACAGCGATGCCATAGAGGGTTCCGTTGCCTCCAAGGACCACGCAGCAGGGGCCAATGCCGTCGCCGTCGTCCAGGAACGAATGCAGGACGGTCTCGGTCCAGGCACCGCCTTGCGACGTCGGAGGGGTCACTGAGAAAACCGCCCCAAGGCCCTGCAGCAGGCCTCCTTCAGTGTCGCCGCCATACTGAGTGGCGCCATAGAGGATCCCACCCGCGCCGAGCGCCAGGGGAGACTCGGGCTGTTCCCCGCCGCTGCCGTTCAGAGGAAATGAATACAATTCTGCATAGCTCCAGGCCCCGCCTTGAGCAGCCGGAGGGGACAATGAGAACACCACCCCGTCGGGGTTGGTGGGGGTCTCCGAGTATCGCTCCGTAAAGAACGCCGCCAGCGCCGACGGTCACGCCACTTCCGAGGGAGAGCGTTTTGTGAGATGCCCCATGAGTCTTGAACAAACGCGTCTGAAACCACGTCATGCCTTGCATGATGGGCCTTGCATGGTGAAGGTTGTGAGGCGCGTCGCCGAATGGGTCGCGGCTCTTCTGATCGGGTTGCTTGTGATCGGCGGGGTGCTGGCGGAGATGTCGATGCACGTGCGACGGCCGCCGGGTTTGGGCGCATGTCCTCCGGGCACGCCACAGGCGATCGCCTTCGACGGCGTCATTCTGCGTGGTAAATTTCGCGGCTCGGGGGACCGGGGTTGCGTGCTGCTCTTACACGGCATCGGCGACACGCACTTCGGCATGAACGGCTTCAGTGAGGTGTTGGTTGCCGCGGGCTATCGCACCCTTGCGCCGGATAGCCGCGGCCACGGGTGGAGCGGCGATGCGCTGGTGACTTATGGCGTGCGCGAATCGCGCGATGTTTCCACGTGGGTCGATTGGCTGCAGGGCCGGGGCTGCACGCGGATCTTCGGATTGGGCGAATCGCTGGGCGGCGCGGTCTTGTTGCAATCCCTGGCGCACGAGACGCGGTTTCGGGCGGTGGTCGCGGATTCCGCGTATTCCAGTTTCCCCCGCATTGCGGTTGACCGGATCAATCGTGTGCTGGGAGTGCCTGCGTGGCTAGGAGATTTTGCCGCCGTCCCCGCCGTAGCAGGCGGAATGTTTTATGCCCGCGTCCGCTATGGCGTGGACTTAAAGGCGACATCGGCCGTGGACGCGTTGCGGGATACCAGGACTCCGGTCCTGTTGATTGATGGGTTGGAAGATAGCCACACGCCGATCGCGCACTCGCGCCGGATGGCGCGAGTGAACCGGGAAATCCAGTTATGGGAGGTCGCCGGCGCGGATCACTGCGGAGCGTTCGGCACGCAGCCGGTAGAGTTCCAGAGGCGCGTTCTGGAACGGTTTCAATAGGCGGGGCGGCGCAATTAAGCGCGGCGGAAACGATATCCGACAGCGCCGAGCGTGATCAGGCCAAATCCCAGCAGCAGCATGGAAATCGGCTCGGGTGTCGCGACGCCGGCCACGCTGGGGGCCGGATCGGAGGAAAATGTCAAACTGCCCGCCGCCGAGAAGGGACTGAGGAAACCGGAACCGTTATCCACGAACGAAGGCACGACCGAGGAAAGCGCCAGCGAAAACGCCTGCGTGGTCGGGTTGATGAACTGGACGAAGGCGGAGTTAAACGTAACGGACCCAAGAGGAGGGGTGGAGGCCGAGAGGCTCGCGCCCGTGCCCCCGCTTTTTCCAGTCAGGGTGGCATTCGAGGAGGAAGTGATGGTCCCAGACAATAAGTTCGTGAGACCGTTCACGGGCGTGTTCAGCACGATTGAGAACGTCCCGGTGAAACCGCCTTCGGAGATCGTGCCATTGCTGATCACATCCGGCGTTGTGGAGGACAGGTTCAGCGTCAGGGTGGCGGAAAGGGGGCCGGATAAACCCGCGGGCAAGGTGCCGTTGATATTCGAGAAAATGAAGTAAATCTGGCTGGAAGCCGAGAGCGTCACTCCAGAGCCGGTATCAACAAGGTTGAAATCCTGACTTGCGCTCTGCTCTAAACCTTGGCCGAACGTTACAGGTGCGGCAAACGAAGGAACGGCGGCAACGCCGACGGCCAGGAAGGAGAACAGGAGAGAATGGGGAATTTTCATTTGGTTTTGTGTGGAAACGAACTTTTCTGACGCTCACATTAGTGTACATAGGGCGGCGGTACTAGTCAAACGAATTTTTGTCCCAGTTTTTGTATAGTACTCAGCTAAAGGGCACTAACTTAAGGGTTTGCCGCGAAGGTCCGCAGCGGTCCGGAAGGTGTTTGCGTGCGCTTCCACCGTCGGGTCGATCGGGTCGGAATAGCCCCCACCGATTGTGACCACTACAGGGATATTGCGAACGTTACACGCTTCGAGGACCATGCGATCCCGTTCCCGCAATCCGTCGTGTGTGAGCTTGAGACGCCCCAACCGGTCTGTGGAAAGCCCGTCCACTCCGGCCTGGAAGAAAACGATCTCGGGGCGGAACGAAAACAAAGCCGGCAATTCCCTGGCGAGGATTTCGAGGTATTCGGCATCGCCGACGCCATCCGCAAGGCCCACATCGCGCCGAGAAACCTGCTTGCGGAGCGGAAAATTCTTCTCGCCATGCACGGATAGCGTGTAAACGTCTGGGTCATCGGCGAAGATCGACGCCGTTCCGTCGCCCTGGTGGACATCGAGGTCTGCTACCGCGGCGCGGCCCACGCCGCGGTTCTCGCGAAGCCACAGAATGCCGATCGCTATATCGTTGAAAATGCAGAATCCGGAACCCTCGGAGTAGAACGCGTGGTGGGTGCCTCCGGCGAGAGCGCCACTACACCCGAAGGCCCATGCGTGCCGGGTGGCAGCCAGCGTGCCTCCGGCTGAGGCCAGGGTACGCTTGACCAGAGCTTCGGACCAGGGGAAACCAATTCGCCGAATCTGGTGACGCTCCAGACGCCCTTCGAGAAACCGGTGGACATAGGCGGGGTCGTGCGCCAGTTCAACCTCCTCGGGTGTGGCGAGCGGAGACGGCTCAAATTCGAAGCGCGGATCGCCTTCGAGGGCGGCGCGAAGGGCCCGGTATTTGTGCATCGGGAATTTGTGCCCTTCGGGCAGGGGAATCGTGTAAAGGTCTGAGTAGAAAAGGCGAAGCGCCATTACCGGCGCGACATGTCACGGATAAAGATGTCCTTGAACAGGACATCTCCGCCGCCACCCTCGTGCATTTGCAGAGCGATGGTTCCATCGGTGGATTTCGGCTTGGGATCGGTGAAGTCCAGGACCACAATTCCGTTCAGCCGGGCCACGTAGTGGTTCCCTTCCACCTTTAAGAGATAGTCGTTCCAGTCGTGGGGGTGTATGACCTGTTCGAATTCCGCGGCAGGCCAAGCAATCCAATCGCGGCCGTCGCCGTAGATTCCGCCGGTATGGCGGTGCAGGGTGGGGTCGATCTCAAACTGCAGGCCCTGGCTGACATCCACGGTTCCGGGCTTGAACGCCGTGTGAAAGAAAACACCGCTATTGCCGTCGGAGACGCATTTGAAGCGCAGCGAGAGTTCAAAGTCCTTGAAGTTCTTTGACGTCTGCAAATATCCGTAGTTCTTGGTGACGGTTTTCCCGTGGATACTGCCATCGACCACTTCCCAGGTTTCCTGGCCAACCGGGTCCCATCCGGTGAGATCGTGTCCGTTAAAGAGCGAAACCCATTGCAGGTTGGGCAGCGGAGCGGGTTGCTGAGCGGCTGCGGCCAGACAGCCTATGAGTAACGCGGCGAATGGCTTCATTGAAACTCCTGTTCAATCGCTTTCGCGATGCTTTGGGAATACTTTTCGACGAGCGCAGGATCGCGACCCTCCACCATGACGCGCGCCAGAGGCTCTGTCCCGGAAAAACGGACCAGCACGCGTCCGCCGCCGTCCAGAGCTTTTTCGGCTAACAGGATTGCGTCCTGGACGGAGGCGAGGTCCTCCAGTTTACGGCGATCCTTGACGCGGATATTGACCAGCGTTTGCGGGAACAGTTCCATGTCGCTTGAAAGCTCTTCGAGCGACATTCGCATTTTCCGCGTAATGGAAAACGCGTGCAGGGCGGTGAGCATTCCGTCGCCGGTGGTGGCAAATTCGCGGAAAATGATGTGGCCGGACTGCTCTCCACCCAGGCTGGCGCCGACGCGCACCATCTCTTCGAGCACGTACTTATCGCCCACCGGCGTGCGCAACATACGAATTCCATCGCGCTCCAACGCCAGTTCCAGTCCCAGGTTCGACATCACGGTCGATACCACGAGGTTTCCCAAAAGGCGCCCCTGCTGTTTCAAGGAGCGCGCCAATATCAGCATCACGGCATCGCCATTCACGACGCGGCCGCTGGACGACACGAAGATGGCCCGGTCCGCATCGCCGTCGAACGCGACTCCGGCGTCGGCTTTTTCGGCGATCACTCGATCCGCCAGAGATGCGACATGCAAAGCGCCACAATTCAGATTAATGTTGCGCCCGTTCGGCTGATCGTGGATGGAGGTCACGCGCGCGCCAGCTCGCCGGAACAGTTCCGGCGCCAGGCGGGAAGCAGAGCCGTTGCCGGAATCGATCACCACGTGCATCCCGTCGAGGCGCGCCGGCAGCGTCGAGAGGAGATAGCCGGCATAGCGCGGCGCAAGTAGCGCGTCCGCTTCGAGAGGCTCCGGCGGCACCGGCTGCTGCAGGAGTACCCGGAAGATTTCGTGCTCGATTTCGAGCTCCTCGTCATCCGGCAACTTATATCCGGTGGCTGCGAAAACCTTGATGCCGTTGTCCTCGTAAGGGTTATGCGAGGCGGAGACCATCACGCCCGCGGCGAATTCTCCGGATCTGGTGAGATAGGCCACGCCGGGGGTGGTGATGACGCCTGCGAAACGGGACGAGACCTGGTGCTGCCGGAGGCCGCCGGCGATACTTTCGGCAATCCACTGGCCGGATTCCCTGGTGTCCATCCCAATCAGAACCGTCGCGCCGGGGCCTGCGTGCTCCTGAACGTCTTTCCCAAGGGCGCATCCAAAGGCCGACACGGTCGCTTCGTCAAGGGGGCGCTCGCCGGCAACACCGCGGATGCCGTCGGTTCCGAACAATTTTCTAACCATCAAGCGTCAATCCTTCAGTATCACCCGAACGTGGACCGGGTGGAAACTCTGGAACCGGACCAATGGCTCTTCGATGAAAGGGGACGTGGTGACCACCTCGCCGTCATAAAGATGCCCAAGGTCGATTGGATCCGTCGAAACGGATTGCACGGCGTCCACACGACTCGCTGGACCTTCGATGGTCATTACCGCGGGATCTGGCTGAGCCGCGTCGAGTTGTTTGCCTTCGCGCAGCTTGCCAGACCAGCGCACCACAACCGGAACACTCCTGGTGACGCGATTCTCGAAGGTGAAGTGCAACTGCGCCGGAACCGAGCTTACAAATTGAACGCCGCGCGGCAGACGGACATCGCCAGCATCGATGTTGAATGTGCGCGCACCGGGGTTGCGCACGCTCGAAAGATCCAGCACGACCGGCAACGGCGCCAAAGAGGCATCGCGAAGACGGCCGCTTACACCCGTGGCCTGTACCGTAACGAAGTTTTCAACCGTAGAACTGATTTCGAGACTCTGTGGCGCGTTCTTATAGACCACGGGCACGCGAATAAAAGAGGCCATTTCCGGTTCGCTGGCAACGGCCATCCAGAGCAGCGCGGCCGCGCCGAGTGAAAGCAATTTCCAGGGCCAATTCTTAACAAGGAGGCGTAAGAGGCTCTTCATTCCTTCACGGCCCTCTCCGCAGCGATTCCATCGCCGAGCGCGGCTTCCGCCGTTGCCGCGAGGTTGCCGGAGCCAAAGTGCGCGTGAATAGTCTCATCGACTTCATCCACCGTCAGGTCCGGCCGGAGTTCCCCGCCAATGGCAACGGAAATGGCGCCGGTTTCTTCGCTCACAATGAGAGACAGACAATCCGTCTCTTCGGTAATCCCGATTCCGGCCCGGTGGCGGGTTCCATACTTCGAGGAAATCGCCGGGTTCGTGCTGAGCGGCAGAAAACAGGCGGCCGCTCCAATCCGCTCCTTTTGAATGATGACTGCGCCGTCATGCAACGCGGCGCCTGGTTGGAAGATGGCGAGGAGCAGGTCGCGGGAAATTTCCGCGTCGAGGCGCACCCCGCTTTCGACGAACGTGCGGAGGCCGGTATCGCGTTCCAGCACGATGAGAGCGCCCTTGTTGTCCTGCGACAGGATCGACACTGCGAGCAGAATCTCATCGGTGGATTCGAGTCGTCGGAATCCGCGGCTGAACCAGTTCTTGCGGCCGATGCGCGCGAGTGTGCGACGTATCTCACTTTGGAACAGAACAATGGTCGCAATGGCCGAATAAGGGACAAGGTACGAAAGCAAAGTGCGCAGCGTTTCGAGTTGCAGCCATGCGGCGGCGAAGTAAACAATGATTACGGTGATGATGCCGCCCAGGATGTGCGCCGCGCGCGTTCCACGGACAATCATCAACAACTGATAAAAGACAAAAGCGACGGCTAGAATGTCGACAACAGACCCGAAAGTGAGCCGCGAAAATGGTTCAAAAATCGACATCCGCTGACTTATTCTGTCATAGGTGTTGTATACGCCGATAAACCGATGCCGTTTCATTCCGCCCTCTTCGCCGGTCTGACTTTCCACTTCTTGAGAAATGGCCGTCCGCCCCGCACGTGGCCGTGTGGTGGAATGAGCGCTTCGACGAGGCGAGCGTACGCGCCAGGTACGGTCCAAGGGTGGATGGCATCGAGCCTACGCACGTTTTCGTGATCGAATACGGCGCGAGGGCGGTGGGATGGATCCAGTGGTATCTGTGGTCCAATTACCCGGAGCATGCGATCCAGCTCGGAGTGGAACCCGGGTCGGCTGGTATCGATCTCGCTATTGGGGAACTCGCGCTGACGGGTCGGGGAGTGGGACCGGTTGCGATCTGCGAATTCCTCCGGCAAATCGTGTTTCAAGACTCGAGGGTGAGCGCCGTGATTACCGATCCCGAGGTGGGTAACCTGCGGTCGTTACGTGCGTTCGAGAAGGCGGGGTTCGCGGAGACAGAGACGGTGCAGCTCGCGGGCGAGAATGTCAGGCGGCGAGTGGTGCGACTGGACCATCCTCAGATCCATTACACTGGAAATCAGTACACTGGAAATAAGCTATTCATGGGCTTCGTCTCAATTCCGGAAGCGATTGACACTGTGCGGGCGGGCGGCATGGTCATCGTCGTGGACGACGAGGATCGGGAAAACGAAGGCGATCTGACCATCGCGGCCGAATGCGTTACCCCGGACGTGATTACGTTCATGGCGACCCATGGCCGCGGCCTTATCTGCTTGGCCCTCTCTCCTGCGCGCTGCGACTATTTGCGGCTGCCGATGATGTCCGCGCAGAATACATCGAACTTCGGGACCGCGTTCACCGAATCGATAGACGCCAAGGAAGGCACGACCACTGGTATTTCTTCCGCGGATCGAGCGCGAACGATATTGGCCGCCGTGGACCCTTCCACACGCCCGAATGACCTGGCGCGCCCCGGCCACGTATTTCCGTTGCGCGCGCGCGAAGGCGGCGTTCTGGTGCGTGCCGGGCAGACCGAAGCCGCGGTCGACCTGGCTCGCCTCGCCGGGCTCACCCCCGCCGGAGTGATCTGCGAAATCATGAATGACGACGGGACCATGGCCCGGGTCCCGCAACTGATCGAATTCTGCAAGAAGCACTCGCTGGTGATGACTTCGGTTGCCGACCTGATCCGCTACCGGATGAAGCATGAGCGCTACATCCACCGCCGCTCCGAGACAGTTCTCCAAACGCCGTCCGGTCCGTTCCGGGCCATCTGGTATTCCAGCGACATCGAGCCAGAACGGCATCTGGCCCTGGTGCGGGGAGATCTCACCGGGCCGGAACCGGTTCTGGTCCGGATGCATTCGCATTGCCTTTATGGCGATGTTTTCGGTTCAACGAACTGCGAGTGCCAGGACCTGATCCGCGGATCTTTGCAGCAGATCGCCAAGGAGGAACGCGGTGTTCTGGTCTATCTGCACCAGAATGGACCGGGTTTGCGGCATGAATCGGGTTCCCCAAACACCCACCTCCAGCATGAAAACGGTATCGGGGCCCAGATTCTTTCGGACCTCGGATTGCACTCGATTCGTCTATTGACGAATAACCCTCGTAAGGTTGTTGCGCTGGAAGGGTTTGGCATACAAATTGTGGACCAGGTTCCGGTTCACGATCCGATTTCCGCGCTGGTTAGAAAATAATTTGGAAAATAATTTGGAACTGGCCGTGCCTGCTTTCCGTTACTATTGCGTGAGGAGCACTTCATGAGACAAACCACTTTACTGGCGGCGCTGCTATTCGCCGGCTCGTCCCTTTTCGCAGCCGACCCGCAGTTGCTGGCTATGGCGCCGTCTGACGCCACCACCTACGCGGGCATCAACGTGACCCAGGCAAAGACCAGCCAGTTTGGCCAGTTCCTGCTGAATAATATTCCACAGAACGCGGACATTCAAACCTTCATTACAAAAACCGGATTCGATCCGCGCACCGATCTCACAGAGGTCCTGATGGCTGCGACTCTGACCGCGCCAGCCGCGAATGCCGCCACGCAGAACGGGCATCCCTCGTTTTCGTCCGGTCTGGTTTTAGCCAAGGGCACGTTTAACATTCCGAAAATTGTGGCGACGGCCGGCGCCGATCAGAAGGTTCAACTCTCCACGTACGCGGGTGTGCAGCTTCTCACGATCGACGGGACGATGGCTTTCGGATTGATTGACGCCTCCACGGCGGCAGTGGGCGATTTGGTCAGCGTGAAGGCCGCGCTCGACCGGCGCACAGGTCCGGGCAGCGCGATCGATTCCGGCACCATGGCTCGCATCAACGAACTGAGCACCACCGAAGATGCCTGGAGCGTATCCACCAAAGGTCTGGCGGGCGCGCTTCCGATGCTGGGGACTGGAGATTCCGGTTCCGCCGTGCTTCAGAGTATTCAGCAGTCGAGTGGCGGCATTAAGTTCGGCAGCAGCGTTGTGTTGACGGTTCAGGTAATCGCCGATAGCACGCAGGACGCGGCATCGCTCAGCGATGTGGTCAAGATGCTCTCTCAAATGGCATCGATGCACAGCGGAACAGGCGGAGCGCCTTCGGAGCTGACGAACTTATTGAAGGGCCTCACGATTTCTACGGACGGCACCGCGGTAAATCTGTCGCTGACCGTGGCTGAGGACCAACTCGAAGCATTAGTCAAGATGGCGCACGGTAGCGGGATGGCCGCAGCCACAATCTAGACCTCGTCGGCGATGCAGCGCCCTAAACGCTTCGCGCCATCACCTTTGCCATAAAATCCGGGATCTCAAACACGGCGCGGTTCTGGTAACAGTCCGCGCTTTCTCGAAGGCGCCGGTAATTTTCCGGCGCCAGCAATTCCTCAATCGCGCTTCCCACCTCACGGAAACCCGACAGCACCAGCCCGAAATTGTTCTCGTGAATCCAATCGGCGTTATAACGCTCCTGCGGCAGCGTGCGGGCGTTGCGTTCCACCACCATTGGCAATTTCATCGCGAGCGCTTCGCTGATGCTGCCGGGGCCCGGCTTGCCAATAAAGAAATCGGCCAGCTTCATGAAGTAGGGCACCTCGCGGGAGAAACCTTCCACATGCATCCGCGGAGGCGGCCCAATGGCTCGCAGGCGATCCGCCAGTTTCGCGTTATGCCCGCACATCATGATCAACTGAACGCGCTGGCCGGATTCCTTTAAGCGTTCCGCGATGTCCTCCATGTCGCTCGAACCGAAGCCGCCGAATAAAACAATTCCCGTGGGTACGTCCGGTTCGAGGCCCAACTTCCGCCGTTCCGCTTCGCGATCGATTTCGACCGGCTCATAGAACTGCGGATTCAGGATCATCCCCGAAGACCGGAATAAGAGGTTGTCCGTATAACCCATGGAACGTGCCTGGGTGATGGCGCGCTCGGTGCCGCACACCAGGTACTGCCGCTGCTTCTCAATCCAGAAATGCGGCGGAAAGTCGGCGAGGTCTGTGAGGATCGTCATAAAAGGAACGCCGGCCAGTGTGCTTTCGACGCTCTGGAACAGCGCGCGATTGAAGTTCGGTATTAACGAAACGACCAGATCGCTTGGATTCGTTCGCCAGAAGCGCTCGAGCAGCTTCAACTGCCGTGGATGATACAGACGGATAATCCCGTGCATGGCCCGCGTGAGTTGGGAGGATCCCATCGTCCAGCCTTTGCGCAGGGTGGTGTTGTAAATATCCTGCATCCTGACGCCGGTCAGCTTGCGGAAAACGTCGAGGGAGTCGAAGAGTTCCTGCAGGTTCACCATTTCCACTTGCCATTCCCGGCCCTGCTGGGAGATCACGTGCTTGAGCGCGTTGGCGGCGCTGCGATGGCCGCCGCCCGCATCGAAAAAAATCAAGTGAATGGTCTTCATTCGCCCGTATTCATCAGCAGGTTCGATTCTTACATGTGGCGGCGCAGCTAAACATAGACATTCACAATTGTTTTTTGCATTCGTCACGGAACCGTGACAGGTGAAATTTTATAACAGGAGCATGCGGTGCGACTTGCATGTGCATACGGTGCACTCAGGGCTGTGTAACATCCCTGTGATCTCGGCATTCTGTCTCGAAAGCTACTCCGAGCCGGAAGCAGTCTACAGCAAATTGAAGAGACGCGGCATGTCCCTGGTCACGATCACCGACCACGATTCCGTTGGAGCAGGGGACGAACTCCGCCGCCATGCCGATTTTTTCGTCAGCGAAGAAGTCACCTGCACGCTCCCCGGCGGGTCTGAAATGCACGTCGGCGTCTATGACATTAGTGATCGACAGCACATCGAGTTGCAGCGACGGCGCGACGATTTCGAATCGCTGATCTCCTATCTTCGGGAGCAGAATCTCTTCTTCAGCGCCAATCACATTTTTTCCAGTTTGACGGGCACGCGCACGGCTGCCGATTTCGAGTGCTTCGAGTCTTTTTTCGACGCGTTTGAGGTGTTGAACGGCTGCATGCTGGAGGTTACGAATCGCAGCGCCGCCGAGTTCGCCGCCAAATGCGGCAAGGTCGCACTGGGAGGCAGCGACGCGCATACGCTTTCCACCACCGGCTGCTGCTGGACAGAAGTAGCAGGCGCGCGCAACAAAGGGGAATTCTTTTCGGGATTGCGCCAGGGCCGGGGCGCGGTACATGGAAATCAGGGAAGCTATTTGAAGCTGACCCGTGATATCGTGGAAATAGGCTTGGCAATGGTCACTTCCAATCCCTTAACGGCCCCTGTGGCCCTTCTGGGTGGGCTTGTGCCAATAATCACGCTGATCAACTACATTCGCGAAAAGAAGTTTGCGTATCATTGGTCGAGGCGCGTCGCCATTGCAGCTTCTCGGGAATCCGCCATCTGCGAGGTAGCGGCTTGATCGCGCAAGGCGTTCTCAACCACATTGCGAGTGGGGACCACAAGCTGATGCGCCGCGTGAATCGCTGGCGCGCGCCCAGTTGGATCCGGCTCTGGATGATCTGCGCGACACGCGGGGGCGATGGCTGGCTGTGGTATGTGATGGGTGCGATTATTGTGCTCTTCGGTGGTGCGGGAAGGTTCGCCACTGTCGGAGCGGCCGCGCTGGCTTCCGCTCTGGGCATTCTGTGTTTCCTGAAGCTGAAACGGATTTTCCATCGACGAAGGCCGTGCGCCATTGAACCACATTGCTGGGCGAAGCTGCTTCCGCCGGACCAGTTTTCATTTCCATCGGGCCATTCCATCACGGCGTTTGCGGTGGCGACGCCGATGGTTCTGCATTACCCTACTCTGGCCGCGGGATTGGTTTTCTGCGCGGTGAGCATCGCCGTCTCGCGCATTATGTTAGGACTGCATTTCCTGAGCGATGTGATTGCGGGTTGCGCGCTGGGATGCGTCTTAGGTTACGGATCTTACCTGCTGTTTTAGTTAGAAACTGCGCTCGACTACCAATTCCGCCAGCGCGATCAGCCCCCTCTGAAAGGCCGTCTCCGGAAGTTCGGCGGCAATCTGCGCGGCCCGCTCGCTGAATTGCTGCGCCCTGTCGAGCGCGCGACGAATCCCGCCGCGATCTTCCACAATGGCCCGCACATCCGCCAGCGGCACGCGATCATAGGCCCGATCGTGCAGCACGGTAGCTACCTGACGGCGCTCTTCCGCCGTAGCGGATTCCAGCGCGTAAACCACTGGCAAAGTCACTTTTCCTTCGCGCAGGTCGCCGCCCACGGGTTTGCCCAGCACGCGCTCCTCGGCATTGAAATCCAGAACATCGTCAATCAGTTGAAACGCCATGCCGAGGTTCCAGGCAAACTCGCCCAGCTTCTCTTCCAGCCCATTCTCCGCGCCCCCCACAATCGCGCCGATCTTGGCGCACACGCTGAAAAGGCCGGCCGTCTTGCGATCGGCCAGCTCCATGCAATCCGCCTCAGTGATGTCGATCTTGCCAATCCGTTCCAGCTGGATCAACTCGCCTTCCACCATCAACTGAGTCAGGCCGATGAGCAGATCGAGCACATGGAAATTGCGCAGTTGCAAAGCCACCTGGAAGGCCTGCATATAGAGCCAGTCGCCCGCCAGAACAGAAGTATGGTTGCCCCATTGAACGTTGGTCGAAGGCCGCCCCCGCCGCGTCTGGGCCACGTCGATCACATCGTCGTGCACCAGGGTAGCCGCATGCAGCATCTCAACCACGGCAGCCAGTTCAATGGCCGCCTGAGACGGCGGTTCCCCATCAGCCGCCACGCGCGCGCACAAAAGCAACAGCGAGGGACGCAGGCGCTTGCCGCCGCTGGTTTGCAAATACCGCGCAATCCGCGTCACGGATTCCACGCTGGCCACCGATTCCCGCGCCAACTCGCGCTCCACGGCGCGCAAATCCTGTTCCACGAGCGCGAAAATCTCGGGCGCGGATGCAGCAGTCGAGCTGGTTTTACCGCTGTTCATCGGATTCCTCAGTGTAACCGCTTCGGCCCGCGAGACAGAGGCGCTCGAAATTACGGGTGGTGATCTCGGCGATGCGCGCCGGCTCCGCGCCGCGAACCTCCGCGAGTTTTCGAACCGTCTCCGCCAGAAACGAGGGTTCGTTCCGCTTACCGCGATGCGGAGCGGGAGCCAGGTAGGGCGCGTCCGTCTCCACGAGCAGGCGATCGTCGGGCACCATCCGCGCCGCCGCTCGCGTCTCATCGGATTTCGGGAAAGTGATCACGCCGCCGAACGCCAGGTGAAACCCAAGATCTAATGCCTCCCGCGCCTGAGCCACGTCCCCGGTGAAGCAATGCATGATGCCGCCGCCGTTCCAGTGTTCCCGCAACACCCGCACGGTATCCGCCCAAGCCTCGCGAGTGTGAATGACAATGGGCAGCGCGGCCTCGCGCGCGATCTCGAGCTGCTGGATGAAAACGCTCGCCTGCACATCGCGCGGCGAGAAATCATAGTGATAATCCAACCCAATCTCGCCGAAAGCCACGACCATTGGATGCTTCGCCAGCCCGCGGAGTCTTGCAAAAGTTTCGGCGACGGCTTTCGAGGCGTCGTGTGGATGAACGCCAACTGTGGCGAAAAACCCATCAAACCGCTCCGCGAGACGCAGACCGGCTTCAAGATGGGGCGGCCCTTCGCCGGTCCCGATCGCGAGAAAACGTTCGACTCCGGCCGCTCGCGCGCGCGCCACCGTCTCTTCCAGATCACCCTGAAATTTCTCGTGATCCAGATGGCAATGGGAATCGATCACTTGAGCCGCGCGCCCACCGGGACTTCTTCGAGGAAGCCGGCCAGAACCGGCGCTCCGTCTTCGAGCGAAGCAGCAACGATCATCCCCTGCGACAGAATTCCACGCAGCTTGCGCGGTTCCAGGTTCGCCACAATTACCACTTTGCGGCCCACCATCTGCTCCGGTTTATAGACCTTGGCGATACCAGCCACGATGGTCCGCGGTTCGGCCTCTCCGATATCCACCTTCAGGTGGAGCAGCTTATCCGCGCCCTTCACGGCCTCGGCGGAGAGAACTAACCCCACCCGGAGATCCACCTTTCCGAAATCATCGATGTTGATTGAAGGCGCGAGCGGGGCGATTGCGCCGGTGGCCCCAGCAGGCTCCTCAACCGTTTTCCCCAGCAGCGCGGCTTGCTGCCGTCCCACTTCCACTTCCAGCGCGCGCATCTTCTCAATCGCCACAGCAGAGTCGATTCGGGGAAACACACCGGCGATATCGCCAATCGCCTGGCCCGCCGGAAACTCACCCCATCGGATATCTTTCATTTGAATCAAGCTCAAATCGTTCCGCATGCCGAGCTGCTTCCAGATCCGCGCGGTCGAATCCGGCAGCACGGGCGAGAGCAAAGCCGTCGCGATGCGTACTGTTTCCGCGGCCGTCCCCAGAGCGGTATCGAGCCTGCGGTGCGATTCTTCATCCTGCGCGCGAGCCAGCTTCCAGGGAGCCTGGTCGACAATGAATTTATCCGCCGCGGCGATCAGCGTCCAGATGGCTTCCAGACCGCGCGAGAACTCAAAGCGATCGAACGCGGAAGCCGCCGCTTGAATGGCAATCGCCGCGGCTTGGCCCGTGGCTTGGTCGAACTGCGCCGGGGTGACTCCCGCGCGATACTGCTTGATCATGGTCAATGTGCGGCTGACTAAGTTCCCTAATCCGTTCGCCAGGTCCGCGTTATAGCGCCCAATCAGCGCATCGTAACTGAAGCTGCCGTCCTGTCCAAAAACAATTTCGCGGAACAGATAATAACGCAGCGCTTCAATGCCCACGACTTCGCGAATCGGATCGGTCCGCACGATATTTCCGCGCGACTTACTCATCTTGTCGTTCTCAAACAACAGCCAGCCATGCGCAAACACACTCTTCGGCAGCGGCAGATCCGCGGCCATCAGAAACGCAGGCCAGAATACGGCGTGAAATCGCACGATTTCCTTGCCCACCAGGTGCAGATCCGCGGGCCACAAGCCCGTGTCCCGAACCGCGCTCAGGTACCCGATCAGCGCGTCAAACCAAACATAGAAAACGTGCTTTCCTTCCACGGGGAGCGGAATGCCCCACTTCAGTGAAGTGCGGCTGATGGAGAGATCCTGCAAGCCCTGCTTCACGAAGCTGATCACTTCATTGCGGCGCGCTTCGGGACGCACGAAGTCTTTCTCCGTTTCGTAAAGCGCCAGCAACTTATCCTGAAAGGCCGATAGCTTGAAGAAGTAATTCTCCTCCGTAACTGTCTCCGTGATGCGCCCGCAGAAAGGACACGGATCGCCTGGCCCCGCTTCATTCACATAAAGCTCATCCGAAACGCAGTATTGGCCCGTGTAACTGCCCTGATAGATGTATCCATTCTTCCGGCAGCGTTCAAACAACCATTGAACGGTCAGATGATGCTGCGGATCGGTGGTGCGAATGAAGTGGTCGTATTGGATACCCAGCGCATCCCACTGCCGCCGGAATTCCGCCGACACCACATCCGCAAATTCCTGCGGCGTTCTCTTCGACGCTTCGGCGGACCGCTCCACTTTCTGGCCATGTTCATCCGTGCCCGTCGTCAGCACGGCGTCGAAGCCCTGCATGCGCTTCAGGCGCTTGATGGTTTCCGCGGCCAGTGTGGTGTAAGTGTGGCCAATGTGCGGCGCGGCGTTTACGTAATAAAGTGGGGTAGTCAGGTAATATTTCATCGAATCGATTTCTGATACTCGTAAGTGGCTTCCGCCAGTATGGCTTTCAAAGGAACGTCCCTCAAGCGAGCCAGCGCCCGGCAATCTTCATACTCGGGAGCGATGTTCCCGGAGTCCGATACTTTCACTCGTACTATTCCGTACTTCGTCGTAACTTCCACCAGACGCCGCGCTTCCACAATGCGCTCCATCACAAAGCTGCGCAGTCCCAGAGTGGAAGTCTCGGCGAAAATAATCGCGGCCAGCCGTTCGCGATCTTCCGGCTTCGCGATCACCCGCAGCAGGAAAGCCGACCGGTTCTTCTTCATGGACAGCGGCTGCAGTGACGCATCCAGCGCACCGGCTTCCATCAACCGTTCCATCGCATAGGCCAGAACTTGTGGACTGAGGTCGTCGATATTCGCCTCCAGCACCGTCACCAGAGTGGCTTCCGATGCCGAATTGCTGCGGCCGACGAGCACGCGCAGCACATTCGCCATTTCCTTGAAGTCTTTATCGCCCGCGCCGTAGCCGATATGGTCGATACTGATGGGCGGCATGGTTCCGAATTCCGCAGCCAGAGTGGTGACCACCGCCGCGCCCGTGGGCGTGGTCAACTCCACCGCCGGACCACGCGAGTAAACCGGCGCGCCGCGCAGCAACGAAGCAGTAGCCGGCGCCGGCACCGGAAGCGTGCCATGCTCCGTCTGAGCCGTCCCGGACCCGGTATTCACAGCCGAGCAATAAACCTTCTCCGCGCCAAGAAGGTCAAACCCCAGGCAAGCGCCCACGATATCGGCGATGGAATCCACCGCACCCACCTCATGGAAATGGACCTTCTCGATGGGCACGCCATGGACAGCGGCTTCCGATTCCCCGAGCCGCGTAAACACCCGGGCGACATTCTCTTTGACCCGCGCCGGCAAAGCGGCCGCATCCACCATCTTCAAAATTCCGGATAAATGCCGGTGGGTCTTCCCCTCGGGCGCATTCACGCGAAACTTCAACGCGGAAATCCCACAGCGCGTCACGCGCTCAAACCCAACCGTGGCGCCCACGCCAAGAGATTCAATCGCCGATGCAATGGCGTTCTGGTCCGCCCCGGCGTCCGCAAGTGCTCCCACCAGCATGTCTCCACTAAGCCCTGAGAATGCATCCAGATAACAAATGGTCACGAACCTTCATTATGTCAGCCGGTAGGGAGGCCAATTTTGGCGGCGGCCGCGCTTTCAGGCGGTTCTTCCCCAAACCAATTTTGTCAAGTTTCGTGACAACCGAGCCGAACACGACGGGCTGTGTTGCGATCCCGCGAACGAAACGGTACGCTAGTGCAGCGGTCGTAACGCCCTCATCCGCTACGGGCGTTGTCACCTTCTATAGCGGCACAACCGTGCTCGAAATAGAGCCTCTTGTGAACGGCCAAGCGACCTTGACCACCATCCTGCTACCGTCCGGCGTGCAACCACTCAAGGCCTACTACCTCGGCAACAGCAACGACGGACCGAGCACCTCGGCTATCCTCGCGCAAACGGTGAATGCTCTTCCCGGGAACGGCTTCCAAACAGAATTGGACTCGACCGTCAGTACCGCCTACAACGTTGCAATGGGCGACTTCAACGGCGACGGCAAGGCCGATCTCATCGCGTTCGGGCAAGCGTGGGCGTGTTGTTAGGCAACGGCGACGGAACATTTCAGGCTCCGGTCTTCTATAACGACGGCGGATATGCTTCATATCTGGCAGTAGCAGATTACAACGGAGACGGGCACGCCGACATGGCCGTCGTATCCAACAGCACGGCGGTGAGCGTGCTACTGGGCAACGCCGACGGCACCTTCGACGCCCCGAAGATCTACGTGGTTTCCACTTTGCCGCTCTCCTCCATCACTGCCGGGGACTTCAACGGGGATGGGAAGGCGGATCTCGTCCTCGCGACCGGCTTCGGCACTGGCTCTGCGGTGATTGTGCTGCTGGGCAATGGCGACGGCACATTTCAGCCGGCGCTTACCTATTCGATTGATTCGCCCGCATCCATTGGATTAGGCGACTTCAATGGAGATGGCAAAACGGACCTCGTCATCACCAGTTGGAATACTTTTAGCGTGAGCGTAGCGCTTGGCAACGGCGACGGGACCTTCCAGCCCGCGGTACCATGCACGTTTCCCCAAGGCATCTACGCCGGCTCCATCCCTGCGGCGGGAGATTTCAACGGCGACGGAAAGCTGGATTTTGCGGTTACGAACCCGTATCCACCTACCGTAGCGGTGCTGTTAGGGAACGGCGATGGGACTTTCCAGCCAGCTGTCACCTACGCTTCGACGCCTCAACCCGGACTGGTGGAAATTGGAGACTTCAACGGAGATGGAAGGCCCGATCTTGTCACCTCCGACTATCCCGTGTTCCCGCAAACTACGGGTAGCATGAACGTGCTACTGGGCAACGGCGATGGAACCTTCCAGCCTCAGGTTGCTTACAGCTTTCCCGTTGCGCTAGGGTCGGCGGTAGTCGGAGATATTAACGGGGATGGAACCACGGACCTCGCCGCGACGTTCCAGGACGGCACCCTTCGCGTCCTGATCGGAATCGCCGCTAAGAGCACTACCACCACGCTTGCCGCATCCCCGAATCCATCCATCTTCGAACAGAACGTAACCTTGACTGCGGCCGTTTCTCCAACCGCCGCTACGGGCACCGTGACGTTCTATGACGGCTCCACGGAGTTAGGAAACGCTAGTTTGAGCGGAGGAGCAGCTGAATTGGCGGTGCTGTCGTTCACCACGGGAGCGCACTCGCTGAAGGCTGTGTATGGCGGGGACACCGATGACTTAACCAGCACTTCGGCTGTGCTGACTCAAACCGTTGATCCCCTCCCTACCTCTGCCACCTTAACCTCGACGCCGAACCCATCTACATTCGGCCAGCCCGTGACGTTGAAGGCGACGGTGAAGCCCGCCACCGCGACAGGCACGGTAGCGTTCTATCACGGTTCCACTTCGCTCGGAACAAGTACGCTTACTTCCGGAAAGGCGACGCTGGCCGTCTCCACGCTCACTGTAGGAACGCATGCGCTGACCGCAACCTATAGCGGAGGCGAAAATGACGCCGTCAGCACTTCCCCCAGCCTCACGCAAACCGTTGGCAAAGCCCCCACGACGACAACCCTCGCCTCGTCGCCCAACCCTTCAACTTTCCGCCAGAACGTCACGTTGACGGCGACAGTCTCGCCCGCGACAGCCACCGGAACGATAACGTTCTATAACGGCACAAGCACACTGGGAACGGGAACGTTGACCGCGGGAACCGCGACGCTTACCCTTTCTACGCTCCCGCTCGGTTCCAGCTCGCTAACGGCGTCGTATGGCGGTGACGCCAACGACACTCTCAGCACGTCCGCGACTTTAATGCAGGTGGTGCGTGACCCCACCGCGACGATATTGACCGCATCGCCCAACCCATCGGCAGTCGGCCAGGCCGTAACTCTGACAGCAACCGTGACTCCCTCGGCGGCCACCGGCAAAGTCACCTTCTATCACGGCTCGACGGCAATGGGATCGGGAGCCCTGACCAAAGGCACTGCCGCGATCCCTCGGCCTCGTCCAGCGGTTCGATAAGATCAACCTGCACCCTGATATCCTTTCCCTTCAAGATCCATTCCACATCATGAGCCTAAAAACACCCATCACGGTCGCGCACGGCGACGGCATCGGCCCCGAAATCATGGAGGCCTCGCTCCACATCCTCGCCGAAGGCGGAGCGCAATTCGAAATTGAAACCATCGAGATCGGCGAGAAAGTCTACCTGCGCGGGAACCCCGCCGGCATCGATCCCAGCGCCTGGGAGTCCCTGCGCCGCACCAAGGTTTTCTACAAAGCGCCGATCACGACCCCGCAGGGCGGCGGCTTCAAAAGCCTCAACGTCACCGCGCGCAAGAAGCTGGGCCTCTACGCCAACGTGCGGCCCTGCGTCTCTTACGCGCCCTTCGTCGATACCAAACACACCAAAATGGACGTGATCATCGTCCGCGAAAACGAAGAGGATCTCTACGCTGGCATTGAATACCAGCTCAGTCCGGAGGTCACCGAATGCCTGAAACTCATTTCGCGCCCCGGCTGCGAGAAGATCGTCCGCTTCGCCTTCGAATACGCCAAAATCAATAACCGCAAGAAGGTCACCTGCTTCAGCAAAGACAACATCATGAAGATGACCGACGGTCTCTTCCATAAGGTATTCGATGAAATCGCCGCCGAATACCCCGAGATCGTCAATGAGCATTGGATTGTCGATATCGGCGCGGCCAAACTCGCCGATACGCCGGAAGCCTTCGACGTCCTTGTGATGGCCAATCTCTACGGCGATATCCTTTCCGACGTGGCTGCCCAGATCGCCGGTTCGGTGGGGCTCGCGGGGTCCGCGAACATCGGCACGGCCTGCTCGATGTTCGAAGCCATCCACGGCTCCGCCCCTCGGCGCGCGGGACAAAACCTGGCCAACCCCTCGGGCTTGCTGCTGGGCGGCGTGATGATGCTGGTGCATCTGGGTCAAATTGAAGCGGCGGACCGCGTGCACAATGCGTGGCTGAAAACTTTAGAGGACGGCGTCCACACATACGACATTTATAAGGCAGGCGTCAGCCGTGAGAAAGTGGGCACGAAAGAATTCGCGCAGGCCGTTGTGGCGCGCATGGGTCAGAAGCCGGAAACCCTAAAACCTGCGTCTTATTCGAAGGACGCGGTGAAACGCAAGGAATGGACCCTGAAGCCCACGCCCGACGTGAAAGTCGACTTAGTCGGCGTCGATCTCTACATCGGCACCAGGGAACACAACGGGAAAGTCTTCGGGGATAAGTTGCATCACGTTTCCCACGACGGTCTGGAGCTCACCGTGGTCTCCAACCGGGGTGTTGCGATTTGGCCGGAATTTATGGAGGAGACCTTTACCACAGACAGCAACCAGTGCCGCTTCACCAACAAGGCCAAACCCGGAACGCTGGTGACCCAGAAACAAATCCTGGCGCTGATGGATAAGGTTGTCGACGCGGGGTACGATATAGTCAAAATCGAAACGCTGCGCAACTTCGACGGCAAGTCAGGCTACTCGCAGGTACAAGGTCAATAGATGGGCAACGAATCGACGGCCGTAGTGGGCATAGTCATGGGCGGCAAGTCCGACTGGGAGACTATGCAGTTCGCCAGCCACATCCTTGCCGAGTTCGGCATCAAGCATGAAGCTCGGATCGTATCGGCGCATCGCACGCCGGAAATCATGTTCGATTATGCGAAGTCCGCGGAAGCACGGGGCCTTCATGTGATCATCGCCGGGGCCGGCGGCGCGGCGCACTTACCCGGAATGATGGCTGCGCTCACTCTGCTGCCGGTGATTGGAGTGCCGGTCGAGAGCCGGGTCCTGCGCGGCGTGGATTCCCTGCTCTCGATCGTCCAGATGCCGACGGGCGTGCCGGTCGCAACCATGTCAATTGGTCCCGCCGGCGCGAAGAATGCGGGCATTCTGGCGGCCCAGATTCTGGCTCTGGCCGATAGCAACCTTCGCCAAAAACTTTTGAACTATCGCCGCGAAACTGCCGAGCGGATCGAGCAAGAGAAGCTTACTTGAGTCCGGTGCTCCCCGGCGCGACCATCGGCGTTCTCGGCAGCGGCCAACTGGGGCGAATGTTTGCCATCGCCGCGCGCCGCATGGGTTACCGGGTGCACACTTTTTCGCCGGATCTGGACACGCCCACCGGTCAAATTGCGGACGTTGAAATTCAAGCGGAATATAGCGATCTGGACGCCGTGCGGCTGTTCGCGTCAAACGTAGACGTGGTCACCTTTGAGTTCGAGAACGTACCCGCGGCGACCGCCGATGCGGCGGCCAGCCGCGCGCCGGTGCGGCCTTCGGGCGAGGTGCTCCACATCTCCCAGCATCGCCTGCGGGAGAAGAACTACCTGGCGCAGCACGGTTTCCCTGTTGCGCCGTTCGCGTCCGTTTCTTCATTGGACCAGTTAAACCGGGCGCTGACCAGCATCGGCGCGCCAGCTATTCTCAAGTCCGCCGGATTCGGTTATGACGGCAAGGGCCAGTTCCCGATCTCGAAGGCTGATGAAGCCGAAGCGGCATGGTCGCAACTCTCCCAGGAAGCGGTTCTGGAACGGCGTATCGATTTCGAGTGGGAACTCTCCGTCGTCGCGGCGCGCGCGGAAGATGGCACGTTTGCCCACTGGGGCGCTGTCCGCAACCATCACGTGCGCGGCATTCTGGACTTGACTACGGCACCCGCCGGCATCCCACCCGAGATCGAACGGGACGCGGTAAAGATCGCCCGTGGCGTGCTCGATCAAATGCAGGTAGCAGGCGTTCTCTGCGTGGAATTCTTTCTCACGAAGGACGGGAATCTGCTCATCAACGAACTCGCGCCGCGGCCCCACAACTCCGGGCACTTCACGATCGACGCCTGCATCACCAGCCAGTTCGAACAGCAGTTGCGCGCCGTCTGCGGGCTGCCTCTTGGCGAGACCACACAGTTCTGTCCCGCGGCGATGACGAATCTGCTGGGCGACCTCTGGTCGGCGGGAGAACCCGATTGGGCCGCGGCCCTCGCAACAAGCAACGCCAAGCTCCACCTCTACGGTAAGATGGAACCGCGTCCCGGCAGGAAGATGGGTCACATCACGGCGCTGGCGGGAACCGCGGCCGAAGCCGAAGCATGTGCCTGGAGAGCCCGCTCGGCGCTCGTGAGGTGAGCTGATGTTACCTGCTGTTTTTCTTGCTATTCCACTAATCGCCCAGGTTCAAGTGAGCAACGGAGGCGACCACATCGCCGTGCAGATAGATGGCAAAGACGCAAGCACATTCTACTTCGGACCGTCAGTAACTAAGCCCTATCTATGGCCCTTGCGCGTGGCCAACGGAACGGAGGTCACGCGCCACTGGCCCATGGAAACCAATAACAAGGACCCGCGCGACCATATCCATCACCGCGGCCTGTGGTTCGCGCATTCGTTAGTGAACGGGATCGACTTCTGGAACTCCGACCCCAGTTACCACAAAGACAACATGGGGCACCAGGTTGTTACCGGCATCGAGCAAGCCGATGGCGGCGCTGAAGCGGGAACCATCAAGGCCGCGATCGACTGGCGCGACCCTGCCGGCCATGTTCTGATCAGCGAAAAGCGCGGGTTCGTTTTTCAACGAGGAGACCCGCGCATCGTGGACGTGGACATCGTCCTGACGGCGCGCGAAGACGTGACGTTTGGCGACGAGAAGGATGGCGTCCTGGGCATCCGCCTCGCCCGCGAGCTGGATCAAATGACCAGTTCAGAAGGCTGCCATCAAGAAGCCGGCTGCTGGGGGAAGCGCGCCGACTGGGTGGATGTTTCAGGAAAAATCGGGACCGGCACGGCGGGGGTCGCGGTCTTCGATCATCCGGACAATCCGCGTCATCCCACCTACTGGCATGTGCGAGATTACGGGCTGCTGGCGGCCAACATCTTTGGCGTGAAGTTCTTCACAAACAACAGCGCCGCCGACGGTTCGCTCAAGTTACCGCAAGGCCAAAGCCTGCACTTCCGGTATCGCGTCATTCTGCACGCCGGAGACGCGTCGGGGGCAAAGATTTCCGACCTCTACCGGGCATGGACACTGCGCTAGTCTAAGGGCATGTTCTCCTGGATATGCACTCGCTGCGGTCAAGACAACCGTCCCTCTGCCGTCGTTTGCCAGTCCTGCGGCGTCCCTTTTGATGCGCCTGAAGAAGAAGTCAAGGCGCCTGCTCCGCAGCCAGTTCCACCGGCTATTCCGCCGCCTGTTCATGTGGTGCAGCCGGACCCGGAGCCCGTCCCCGTTCGCCCTGCGCCCCAGCAAACTGCTCCATCGGCCGGCCTTCCCACATGGCTTCTTACCATCGTCTTCTTCTTTGCCATTGCCGGAATCGGGTTAGGAATCTACTACGGCATCACCTATTTTGGAAACCGCAAGGCAGCTACCTCGACGGGGCTCGATCCCGCCGCCAATGTGGCCCGCACCAAACTGAGCAATCCCCTTCAAAAGGTGGTGGAAGTGGTGGGCCTGCGCCTCGTGCTCGATTCAAAAAAGAAGCCGCAGGCGCGCTTTGTGGTGGTGAATCACTCGCCTGATGAGCTGGATGATCTTTCGGCAACGGTAACCATCTGGGCCAGTACGTCGCGGTCGGAAGAGGATTCGGTAGGTACCTTTACCTTCAAAATCGGCTCCCTCGGCAGCTACGAATCCAAGGAAATGACCGAGCCGCTGAATACCAAGCTCAAGATCTACGAGATGCCGGATTGGCAGAACGCGACGCCGGAAGTGCAGTTTACAACTCCGTAAGTTATCGCTTGCAAGGCGCGAGTCCCAGGTTTCTGCGTGCTTCTTCCAGACACGAATCGACCTTTAACGCTCTGCGAAATTCCATCTCCGCCGTCGCGGATTGTCCCATCGCCTGGAGCGCGACGGCCCGGTTATTGATCGCGCGCGCGTCCGCCGGCCGCACTGCGAGAACGCGCCCGTACTCCACCAGCGCTTGTTCGGGATGTCCCAGCTCCATATCAACCCGCCCCAGCTCGTTCTCGATATCGACGTTGTCGGGGAACCTGGCATTGGCGGAATCGAGTTCCTGAATCGCCTGAGTTGGATCAAGCGCACGGGCGAGTTGGATGCGCGGCCGCACTTTGTCGGGAGACCGTTCGACGGCTTCCGCCCAGAGCTTGGTATCCTCCGCCCAAACGCTCATACGCGCGGCGGAGACCAGCAGCAGCGCAGCGGGGACGGCAATCTGCGCCCATCGCGGCGCGCGCACCACCTGCACGGCAATCGCGGTGGAGAAAGCGATCATCGGTAGATACATACGGTGATCCGCCGCCAGGTCCGCTGCTGGAAAAACCGAAGAGCTCGGAAGCAGGAGAATGATCCCCGCCGCAAACCAGAATCCGCCGCGTAGACGGCTCGAAAGCAGCACCAGAACTGCAAGCGCGAACCACGAGGCCAGCGCAAGCATGAGCGTGACGTGGATCTCCGGATCGATGGTGAATCCCCACGGCAGCACCACCAGCCTGAGGTAGCGGAGTATCACGAATCCCTGGTCAAGAAGATAGCTGGGCCAGGCGATCCCCGCGCTGAATCCCGCGCCCGAATGCGGCGCCCGAGTGGCCAGGAGCGTCCAAGCGCCTGCGGCGGCAGCGAGCGCGACCATCGAACCAATGGCCGGGAAGATGTTGCGCTTCAGTCTTCCGGATGCATAGTCCACCAGCAGAATCATGGCGGGAACCAGCACGCAATCTTCTTTCGCCAGCAGAGCGAATCCAAACCAAACGACGGCTAGCAGTTTCCTGCCGCGCGCCCAACACAGCATCGCCGCGAGTGAGAGAGCTGTGCTGAACAGCGTGGCACGGGAGTAAACGTAAGCCACCGATTCCGCCTGTATCGGATGTATGGCGAAAATCGCCGCGGCCAGCAGCGCCGCTCCAGGCGCCCACAACAGGAGAAGCTCATAAAGCAGAAGCACCGCGGCGATGTGCGCCGCCAGGTTAACCAGGTGCCATAGAATCGGGTTCTCTCCCAGCGCATGGTTGGCCTCGAATGAAAGCCATGTTATGGGACGGGTTTGGAACTCGCTCCAACTGGCTCCGTGAACCACTTCGTAATCGTCGAAGTGGAAACCGTGCGAAGCCGAAGCGCCGAACGCGAGGACCACGAGGAGCACGAGCAGAATACGTGTGGGCAATTCACCATGCTACATTTCTTATCCAGTGACCCCCAGACCAAAACGACCGAAGTCCGCGGTGGAACGACGCGCGCGGTTCGAGCAGATCTATAAAATATTGGATCGGACGTATCCCGGCGCGACTTGCGCACTGATCCACAGTTCACCGTGGGAACTGCTGGTGGCCACTATCCTTTCCGCGCAATGCACCGACAAGCGCGTGAACGAGGTGACGCCAGGTTTGTTCAGGAAATACCCGACACCCGAGGATTTCGCCGCCGTTCGGCCGGAGGTGTTGGCGAACGATATCAGATCAACTGGGTTCTTCAACAACAAGGCCAAGTCGATCGTAGGAGCGGCCAGGAAAGTAGTGGATGAGTTCGGCGGCTCGGTCCCCCGCACCATCGAAGAACTGCTTACCGTACCAGGGGCGGCCCGCAAAACCGCCAATGTCGTCCTCGGAACGGCCTACGGGATCGCCAGCGGGGTGGTGGTCGATACACACGTACAACGGATCTCCCAACGCCTCGATTTCACCAAAGAATCGGACCCGGGGAAGATCGAACGTGACCTGATGCGCATCGTGCCGCAGGACCGCTGGATAGTGTTTTCACATGAGATCATCCTGCATGGTCGCGCTATTTGTATAGCGAGGAAGCCGCGTTGCGTGGAGTGCCCGCTGGAAAAGCTCTGCTACGCGAAAGATAAAACAGTGTAAAGAAACCGCGCGAGGTCTTGCTCCATCCAAGTTAGTAGAACGGAGTTTGACAATGAAGAACTTAAGAAGTTTGTGTCTTGGAGTACTGATTGCCGGTGCCTCAGCCTACGGCGCGAGTAGTGGTCCCGCGGCTGCCCCGGGCGATCCACTCACTCAACAAGTGATGCACCAGATCCGCATGTACCCGAATTTTTCAGTCTTCGATGATGTGAAAGTAAGGGTAGACAATGGCAACGTGGAACTCATGGGCGAAGTAACCCAGCCGTACAAGAAGAACGATTTGAAGCGCATCGTCGCACATACTCCGGGCGTGACCAGCGTCACGAACGACGTGAAGGTGCTGCCTCTTTCAAACTTTGACAACCGCATTCGCATGCAGACCGCGCGGGCCATATTCCGCGATCCGATGCTCTCAAAATACGCGATTCAAGTGGTTCCGCCGATCCACATCATTGTGGATAATGGGCACGTGACTTTGGAAGGCGTGGTAAACACAGACACGGAAAAGAACGTCGCGGGGATACGGGCCAGCGGAGCCAGCCTTAGCTTTGGGCCGGTCGTCAATAACCTCCGGGTCGAGAATCCGTCGCATAAAACTTAAATGCAGTTGTTCCTCGGAGTCGACGGCGGCCAATCCAGCACCATCGCGCTGATCGCGCGAGAAGACGGCACCGTCGTCGGCTCCGGCAGGAGCGGTCCCTGCAACCACGTGAGCGCGAATGAGGCTGCGGCCAAGTTCACGCGAGTGATGTCGGACTGTGTGACTCAGGCATGCGCTCCCGCATCAATCGACCCGGCCACCGTGAGCTTCGCAGGCGTTTGCTGCGGCATGAGTGGAGGGGCGGAGGACAAAGACGGTTTAATCCGGAGCATCCTTCGGACTGACCATCTGAGAGTCGTTACAGACGGTGAGATCGCATTGACGGGCGCGTTTGCTGGAATGCCCGGCATCATTGTGATCGCCGGGACGGGGTCTTTGAGCCTTGGAAGGAACGCAAGCAGAAAGCTTGCTCGCGCGGGCGGTTGGGGCTACATTTTCGGCGATGAAGGCAGTGCGTTTGACATCGCGAGACAAGCCACCAGGGCCGCGCTTCGGTTCGAGGAAGGTTGGGGTCCGAAGACAGATTTGCATCCGATGCTGCTCGAAGCGAGTGGCGAGCCCACCGCCAACGCGATGTTGCATCGTTTCTATTCGGAGGCCTGGCCGCGGTCGCGAGTCGCGCAGTTTGCCATGTTGGTGGACGCGGCAACTATGCAAGGCGACGCCATCGCACGCGCCATCATGGATCAGGCGGCGCAGTCTTTGTGCATGCTCGCCGCTTGTGTTCGAGAACAGATATTTCCCGTTGGTGAAGACGTAAAAGTGAGCTACGCCGGGGGCGCATTTCGAAGCGGGTTTCTGCTGGAACGTTTTCGGCGGTTTGTGGAACTGAGTGGCTGCACGTGCGTGGACCCTGTCCTCGACCCGGCCTCCGGCGCGCTGCTCGACGCATTTCGGCTTTGCGGAATCGACCTTGCTAATCTCAAAGTTCCGCATGTCAAAACTTTCGATTAAAGATCTCGACCTTAAAGGGAAGCACCTGTTTATCCGCGTCGACTTCAATGTGCCTCTTGCGTCCGAGGGCCAGGAGATCACGAGCGACAAACGGATCAGAGCTTCGATTCCGACCATTCAATATGCGCTGGAACATGGAGCAGCCCTAATTCTTGCCTCACATCTTGGCCGGCCCAAGGGCAAGGTAAACCCGGAGATGAGCCTGCGCCCGATTGCCCTGCGCCTTTCGGAACTGCTGAAGATGCCAGTTGCCATGGCGCCCGATTGCGTGGGCGCGCAAGTTTCGGCAATGCTGCCGAAACCAGGCGAGATCCTGCTGCTTGAGAACCTGCGGTTCCACGCCCAGGAAGAAGCGAACGACCCCGTATTTGCTAAACAGCTCGCTTCCCTTTGCGACCTCTATGTGAACGATGCTTTTGGGACAGCGCACCGCGCCCACGCATCCACTGTCGGTATGATCGAGTTCTTGCCGGAAGCCGCCGCCGGACTGTTGATGGAGAAAGAGCTTACCTATCTTTCGATGGTCACTCAGAATCCGCAACGGCCAGCCGTAGCTATCCTTGGCGGCGCGAAGGTTTCAGATAAGATCGAAATTATCGAGAACCTCTCCAAGATAGTCGACCGTCTGTTGATAGGCGGCGCGATGGCTTACACATTTCTTAAATCGCAGGGCGTTCCGGTCGGCAAATCGCTCGTCGAAGACGACAAGCTTGACCTCGCCAGAACGCTACTTCTCGAGCATAAAGACAAGCTACTACTCCCGGTAGATCATGTCGTTGCATCGGAACTGAAGGAGGGCGCGGCCAGCGAGGTGGTGGAGATAGTACCTGACGGCATGATGGGCCTCGATATTGGTCCACGGACCGTCGAGCTTTTCTCAAGCGAGATCGCGAAAGCCAAAACCATCATCTGGAATGGGCCCATGGGCGTTTTCGAGAAACCTCCATTTGACAAAGGCACCGTCGCGATCGCCAAAGCTGTAGCGGCCTCGGAAGCGATCTCCGTTGTGGGCGGCGGAGATTCGGAAAAAGCGCTGAAAGTGGCGGGCGTCGCCGATAAGATCTCGCATGTCTCCACCGGCGGCGGAGCTTCCCTTGAGTTCCTGTCGGGAGTGATCTTGCCCGGCGTCGCGGCACTAACGGATAAGTAGCATTTCGCGCTGTATCGCGCCCGTGACCCGGGGCTGCTTGTCGTCGATAAAGATATTGATTTCGGATCGAATGCCGAAGTGGTCAAGATACACTCCCGGTTCGATCGAAAAGCACGACCAGGGAATTACCACGCGGGTGTCGTGGGTTTCGAGGTTATCCATGTTCGCCCCGTTGCCGTGCACTTCAACGGCGATCGAGTGACCGGTTCGGTGAACGAACCGATCTCCAAATCCGGCCGCGCGGATGGATTCCCTGGCTGCGTCGTCCACCTCGTAACCGCAGAGGGTAGCGCCCTGGGCGAATGCATCCTGAACACGCTGGATAGCGGCATCGCGCGCATCGCGCACCACTTCGAAGACATGCGCGATTTCACCTGGAACGGTGTTTCCGCAATACCCTGTCCATGTGATGTCATAGTAAACAGCGCCCGGGGTTTTCAGCTTGGCCCACATATCCAGCAATACCAGATCACCCGCGCGAATCGGCGAACTTCCGGAAGCTTGCGGCTCGTAATGCGGGTCCGCCGCGTGTTCGTTAACCGCGACGATTGGTCCGCTTTCCGTGTATAGCTGCTCCGCTTCAAACCTACGGCGCACAAACTCTGCAACGTCCCATTCGGAAATCGTCCGGCCGGCACGAAGGCACTCGCCGATGAAAGCAAAGGCTTCCGCTCTTACTTGATCAACCAGCCGGCCAGCTGCAAGGTGCGATTCCAAACCTTCCTGGTCCAGCCGCGCTTCAAAGAACTGGATTAACTCCGCGGAGGTAACAACGTCTATGCCCATCGACCGGATCAATTCGACGGTGCCCGCGTCCACCATGGAAACGTAAGGGATCGCGCAATCAGGTGAATATTGCATGGCCGCTCGCTTGCAACCACCAAGCAGCTTTTTTAACTCGCTGGTTTGTTCGCCCCAACTTGAGTACACCGTTGTATCGCCTGGCAGGGAATCCAGCATCTTACTCTCGATGCGATGAACCAGCTTATTGGGCGCACCTCGTGCCGGAATCAAATAGTACCAACGTCGCGTTACGTGCTGCGATGGTTGGAATCCGAGCACCCGATAGGCTAGCGGGTCGCGATGGTGATGGTCGAAAAACAGCCAGCCGTCGAGCTTCTGCCGGCGTAGCTCCGATTGTATCTGCTCTAGCTTCACTGTAACCTCGCTACAAGCTCTTCCTGACGGATTCCTTCGACCTCAATGAGCTTCTGGGTGCTCGTCTTACCTAAAACAACAGTGACACGCGAAATGGGAACGCCGGCGAGCCGGGCGATAATCTCAATCAATTCCGCGTTCGCGCGGCCGTCAACAGGCGGCGACTGCACGTCTATTCTGACACAATCTCCCGCCGGGCTCCGCAGGCCCGAGCGTTTCGCGCGGGGTCGAATCTTAACCTGAATCCGGCTCTTCATCGCGCCATCCTGGACCAGCTTGTGCAAGCGCGCAGATCAACCACTCCGGCCGCGTGCCTCTGTCCGACCACGTCAAAAACGATCGCGTCATCCAGCCAGTCATTACTCGTCCCGTCGGAGTTTTGCGTCGCTACCGTCACCGTGTAGTGTTGCGGCGTGAGCCAGCATGCGAATGTAAACTCAACGTTCAGTTCGTCCCCCGGCTCGAACGTGCCCATTTCCTGCCCTTCAATCCGGGTGTTGGCGCCGTAGACCTCAATCCCGATGCGATTCCTGATCAGGACTCCAATGAGCGGATCCACCTGCCTCCGATGGAACCGGCAACGGATCCGAACTGTAACGCACTGCCCACTCTCGACGGTTGAGATTGCCTTGCCATCCAGATCGACAAATTCGGCTGTCAGAATCTCGCTTGATAAGTCGCCGTGGCGATGCTGCGAACTCAGGCGGGTCCGCACCGATACGGAACTCTCTTCCGTTTGACGTTCGAGGACGCTGGCGATATAGCGATCGATAACAGATTTGGGGTCGCCATCCGCCGCAACGCGACCACCCGAAAGGAAGAGCGCCCGGTCGGCTAACTGCTTCACCAGCCCCATGTCATGCGAAACGAACAGGACGGTAACCCGGCGGTCACGAAGTTCCTGGAATTTTCTTATGCACCTATTGGCGAAAGCGGCATCACCCACGGCGAGGGCCTCGTCGACAATCAGCAACTCCGGCTCCACATGGATCGCGGTCGAAAACGCGAGCCGGACGTACATTCCGCTGGAATACTCTTTCACCGGCCGGTCAATAAATTCACCGATGCCCGCGAACTCTTCGATCTTGGGAAGCGCGAGTTGAATTTCAGTCCTGCTTAAGCCGAGGAGTTCGCCGTTAATCATCACATTTTCGCGACCGGTGAATTCCGGGTTGAAACCAGCCCCTAACTCAAGCAACGCGGCGACGCGTCCGCGGGTAACCACTTTCCCCTGAGTTGGTGGAAGGATGCCGCTCACCACTTGGAGAAGCGTGCTTTTCCCACATCCATTCGGTCCAACCAATGCCACAAACTCTCCCCGCTCCGCTGAGAACGAGATATCCCGGATCGCCCAAAAGTCAGAGTGCAGGATTTTTCGCGAGAGCCGGAGAGCCTCGATAATCCGATCCGAGGGCTTGCGGTAGAGCCGGTAAACTTTTGAGACGTTATTAACGAGGAGCACAATGCCGTGAATCCCTAGCGTACCGCGAAGGTGGCGCTAAGCCATTGAGATCGCGCGCTGAATATTGTCGTACCAATCGGCGGGGTATCCGATGAGGCAGAACTGATCGAGCGCAAAAAGGACAACCGATTCGTCGCCCTCAGCGATCGCCATCCCAGCTTCCTTGGCCCATGGCGTCGTGTAGTCGCTAATTCCCACCAGGTGGCTGGACTTGGCTGGAGGAAAGCTCAGCGTGCCCGGCAAACTGACTGATTCCTGCGCCTGAGCGAGATTGCGGTCACCGGTATAGGTGAAGTTCTCCGTTTTGAAGCACGCAAGCGCCGCGGGCGTCCAATAGTTTGAGGGAAGATTTGCGACCTCGGTAAATGGATAAGCATTCGTGTCGGGCGGGTATAGCACTTCAAACTGCGTCTGCGGTAGAACGGCCTGCACGTAAGAGATAATCGCGGAAGTAAAGAGCCCAATCAAGCCAGGAAGGAACACAGACTCTTGAGGAAAGCTCGACGGGTCAACGGTATTGCCGGAAATCAACGAGATTGGCCGGTTGTAAGTGTTTTGGAACTGCTGCTGGGTGTAAGCATCGTAGAATGGCATGCTAGGCTCAGCATCTGGAAAGTACCACCATTGAACTTCGCCAAATTGCAGATAGGGCGCTTGGCCGGCGGTGACTAAAATCTGCGCCATCTCAAGGTGTGCGCTTTGCCAAAACGACAGGCTGGTGGGTGAAAAGTTCGTTTGGATGGCCGGCGTGTTAAGAATCACGGGACCCTGGTTATAGTATCGCTGCGCCATCCCCGCCGAGAGAGAAGGATCAACGAACTGCAATTCCGTACTGAATGCCGCGGTTGCCTGGATTCCATAGCCAGTCAGCGCGGTAAAGAAGCTGGTGCACCAGTCGATCGCGGCGCGGTTCAGCGCGTTTCCCGCACTGAGGTCGGTTCGCCAGCCGATAGCCGTACCCGCATCCTGAAAGGGAACGCCGCTTGGCGAGCCATCAACCCCACCTGCAAGAGTCGGTCCGCTCGTTTCCGCGGTAAATGCACTGAGCGCTGTCTGCACCACGCTCACCGAAAGAGTGATGGAGTTTCCCTCTGTCCCCATCGCGCGGGCGGTAATAGTTAAGACATCACCGGAAGCACTTGCCCAAATACCCGTCGATCCGCTGTTGATCTGCAGAACGAACCAAGTTGCAACCGTCGCGGGAGTATCACCTTCAAGATGAAGGTGAGTCATGATGGTCGAATCGACAATCAGCGTGGTTTGAACACTGATCGACGATACACCCCCAAATGTGACTGTCGCCGCCGCGTAAATCTGGCCTTCCCGAACGAGCTCAAAGAACCACAATGCCCCCTGATAATGATTGGCGCGTCCCGTGAAACCCAGCTTCTGAATCAACCAGGCGGTACGCTCCGGCGCCAATGCGATGGAATGATAAGTATCCCAATCCGTTGCCAGTGTGAGCAGGTTGTTCGTCGATAAATCCGGGAGATCTACTGAAGGATAAGCAATCTCAATAAAATCAAAGTAAAAGTAAGTTCCCTGACTTCCCGTGAATTCCACGCTCACCCGGTGCGTTCCCTCGGCAAACGTTCCGAGAAGGATTCTGACCAACTCATCGTCCGACAGATTCAAATTGAAGTTTTGCGTCGCTCCATCCACTGTAACTGTAATGAGACCTCCGACGGGAGTGTAACGCGTACCGAGGAAAAGCTGGTGCGAAGCCGGCTCCGTGTAAGAGCACGCCACCGCGCTAAGCGGCGCTACCGTGTATGCGATCGATCCACCGGAGAAATTGCCGCGGTTGTCGGCGGATGGAGACCACGTTCCCGTATAAGAGAGGATTGTTGAATCATCCTCGATTCGATGTGAACCCGGACCCGCGACGCTATACGCCTGATTTGTACCGGTTACGGTCCAATTGGACACCACCACCTGAAATTCAGTGCGCGCGAACGTTGCGGGTTGAAGGTCTGCCGCATAAGTCCAGCGCATCTTTCGGACGTTCGTCGCCGAAAACACTTCGCCGGTATCCGCGTCCGTCAAGGCTCCAAACGGAATCGTCACTTGCCAGGCGCTGGGTGAGGTGCCATTGCTGAACTGCTGGAATTCCGGCTGCCATATTTCAGTGGCCGCGCCGAATACGGTTCCGTAAGCCCCCAGGCGATTTGCATTTTCTCCCAACGATGGATTGGTCAAGGTAAGCGTAATCGCGGAGGCGTTGGCCGTGGCGAGCGCCGTAGTCGAGATGGAGTTGATGATCGCAGCAAGTGCGGACACGGCGCTCACGAGCGTGTCACCGTCGGCAATCGTATAGTTGTAATGCTCCGATCCGTTCCACTCCAATTCGATCGCATCGCCGGGTGTGGCGCTGCCGCTCAAGACAAAGGTTGTCGAAGCGGGTGCGAAAACTCCGGCGGATGGAACAGCGAGCGGTAGAAGGCTCACCCGCCGGAACAGGTCTCCCGATCCAGTATCAATCCAAAAACGCAGATACGGCCAGTCGACGGTTGGGTACAACTCAGAATCTATCGGAATGCAACTGCTCCGCGTCTCTTGATAAGTCAGCGTGAGTCCACTTAAATCGCCGTCCGGAAGAGGACGAAGCAGCGGATGCTCAAAGGTGTTATCGCGATTCCATTCGATGACTGCCCAATCAGATTGCTGCCGCCAACTTCCTGAGACCGTGAACCCGCTGGCACTTGTGGAACTTAATGCCGCAATCGCAGACGGAATTTGAAAGTAACAGATCAGATCGCGATCGGGCGTTAGCTTCTGTAGATTTTCAGGCATGTCTCAGACTCGGATAATTACTGTTAGATCGCTGCCGGGAGTGGTCAGCCCAACACCGGTTATGTCAATGCTCAGGAGATCCTGCGCCAGCAACGGAGGGAGAGAAGCGCCATCCAGCGCGACTGTCATCGTCGTCGATCCGTCCGGAATCGCCAGCGCACAGTAGAACGTTCCATTTAAGTTCAGGTTAATCGCAATTTCGGCCCCGCTGGGAGCTTGTTTCACGACCGCGTAGATATCGCGAACCGCCTTATTTGCATCAAGGATGACATCTGGCGCGGCGCCGGTCTGTATGGCGAGGAAACCGCCTATCTGGAATGAAAGCTGGCCACCGGAAAGCGTGCGGAGCGAACCGTCCTGCGAGCTGGTGAAGTTGGTGGACGCCGTTGGGCTCGCGCCTTGAGAATTAGTTACAAAGAGTTCCGCACTGACGAGCCGCACGTTCGGGAAGATTACCGGAAAGCTCCAGCTTCCGCTGGCCGGGCTGCCAAAGAAATTCTTGGCGAAAGGCACGATGAAGATTTGCTGCAGCAGAGCGAAGATCGAGGCCCCGGCAGCATGTGACGCCGCAGTCGTGCCGTGCGCTCCCCGGACGCAGGTAAGTAACATCCCCGTGTTATCTATGCTTGTGAGGCCGATTACTTCGCTGTCAATGAGAAGAAACAGTGGAAGAGTACCCTGGAAAGGCACGCTGATGGTTAGCTGGATGTCGGTAGGCGCAATCGCCGTAGTAAGAAGGCAGGCCGCTACCAAATTCATTTCGTCGAGGTAGAAGAGTTGGTAGGTTCCAGCAGTTACCGTGGAAACGTTTGTAAAGTCGGAAAACCCGAGTTCGCCGAAGACCAGGGTACCTCCACTATAGCCGGGACTGATGCCAAAGACCGGCGCGGGAGCAGGGGCCGAATCGACATTCTTGATGCCGGCCCCTCCAATCACCCATCTGGTAACCGGCGAGATAGAATAGGGTGCCTCGATGCCATTGCAGTTTGCCGCTCGCCCGGAGATTTCAACAATCGCACCCGACTGATTTGGAATCGTGAACTGGGCGGGACTGCTTCGGGTCGTGGATCCAAATTGATAGGTACTCGGAGCAACAACAAAGGAGCTGGTGGCGTCAGGCGTGATATCCCACGTTGTGGTCAATGTAAGTGTGGTGATGGTGTTCGTGCTCACCGTTCTCTCTTGCCCGGTGCCCGTGCCTCCCGTAATTCGAACCACCATACCCGCGTAGGCTGTGGGGATCATCTCAAGAATTTGAGAGCCGATCGATGTCGCGCTTGCTATCGTCGCCTGGACTTCGGGTTGTAGTTCGACTCGCCAATAAAAGTCCGCGTGGTCGTAGTTCGGATCGGGCGGCAAGACGGTGGTATTCGGGAACCCGGAATCGACAAACAGGTTCACCAACGGCAATGCGGATGCGATCTCGTACAGGTTGCTGGGAGTCTCGCCCCGATAAATCGAAAAGGCAGTCGCCAGGGTTGGGAAGCTCAGACCGGCGAGCGTAACCGCATTAGTCGCCGTACCCGGCGGCACTGAGGCGTGCACCAGAAACGACAGGCTGCTCTCCGAACCGCCGGTTCCTATGCTCGTCACCGCGTAGTAAAGATCCTGACCGCCGGCGAGTGTGCCGCCGGTGCTCGTGACGGTTGCGACTAACGAGATAAGTGGCGAATTTGGAGCTCCCGTTTCACTCGCGTTAGGGGCGGCGAAGCTGACAGCGGCAGAAACTGTTGCTGTTCCGTCGGGCGCTTGGGACCATGTCTCGACCACTCCGAATTGCAAGACGCCGTTCTGGTCAGGCACCACTCCGCCGAGCGGTCTGGGAACTCCTACCCCCGCAAATGGATTCTGATTGCTCCCGTCCGCGGTGGTCTGGCCATTTGTATCGTAGTACCACGTATCTTCGTGCCATTGAGCAGTGATCGTGGCGGTTCTGTAGTTTGGTCCCGGTTGGATTCGTGTAATTCGAAATGGCTGCCGCTCCAAACCCTCTTTCGCATAAGTAACCGCGATTATGTCGCCGGGAGAAAGTCCCAGCGCCTTGACACTGGTTTGAAACTCGATGGTGGTGTTGCCGAGGACGCTTTTTGAAAGGAAGAACTGTAAAATACGCGCCGCCTGGTCGAAGTGCGGCAGGCCCAAAACAGGCGTCGTGCTCGTTATTTCCTGGCCCGTCAAGCTCACGTCATCTGAATCGACAATCGACAGACTGTCCTGCTGGTAAGCGTTGAAGGCATCCTGAAACTCAGCGGCAAACCGATTGGGCGTATCCGCCGAGGACCGGGCTGACAACTTTACTGTCGACGCGCCGCTCGCGGTTCGCGCAATTCCCGTCGTCCCATTCGTACCGTCGCCGAACTCATACGCGGGCCACCCGCCGTTCAACTCCTCAGCCGCGTTGCTGTTTGCGGGCAGAGTTGGTTGCTGGAGCGCGATTGAGTTCTCCACGGAGAGCTGAAGTAGGCCATTTGATCCATAACGCAGGAAAAGGCGGCACGCGTTGCGTATGCCGCGGATTACATCCGAAGCCGAACGTCGATTCTTCAGAATCAGGTTGCATTGGAAGCGCGGCGTCATCACTGGGTTGCCGAACAGATCGGTCGTTGCAATCTGCTCGGCGCAATACGACGCGGTGGACGCGAACGAACTCATGTCCATTTCTGTCAGCGCCCAGCCGATGCTCAGGAGCAGATCGAGAATCACCCACGCGGGATTGTTCGAAAAGCTCGTGCCGAGGTTTGTGCCGTCCGCCCCATACTGTGGTACAAGCAACCCATCCAACAGAACTTGCACTTGCGGAAGGCTACTGCCGTCATTGATCAGGTTCGGAACAACCACGGACAAAAACGCGATGCTTCCGTAGGGATCGCCGAGTGGATTTCCGTTGGAGTCTGTGAAGTCCAGATTAAAAGCGCCGTTGCGCGTTCCAGGACTTACGAGGTTGTACCAGCCTGTACCCGTCATATTCTTCCCTGGCGACCCGGCCGGAATTTCAATTTGATTGACTAGAACTTTCTGTACATCCTGGATCTGGCCAATACCCAACACTAACTCCATGTGGGTCAAATTACCGTCGTTTCGCAGAAAGACGATCCCTGGGGCAAACCAACCCGTTCCGTAAATCATCGGTATGAAGTCGTTGTAGATGGCCAGGTTGTCATCTATCGGCGAGAAGTGGCTGCCTTTCTCGCCATAACTGCGTACAACAATTGTGGAAGGAACAAATTCGATCCCTCCGAAACGCGCCGTTGGCCGCAGTAAGGAGTCAACGCTGAACATGCCGTGCGACACGCAATCAGACCTTGTGTAGGCGCACGACGAATAGGGAGTACCGTCGGGGGCAAAAGAACCGACACCACCTGTAAAATCCGGCGAATATCCACAGTTATAGAAAAGCGAGTAAGGACCGGCAACACCTCCCGCAACCGCCTCTTGCCTTTGCGTTGAGGTAGTCGGGAAGGTCCACGGACATCGCATTTGAATCCGAACTTCAGGCAGGTTTACTCTCTGCAGCGATAGCCTGTTACTTGCACTTATCCTGAAGTTCGTCTCGGTTATCAGTTCGGGCGGATCTAATATACCCTTAAAAAGCACTTGAACCGTACTCGATGGGCCGCCGTTGGCGAAACTGTAGAAGACCATTGAGACGGTCAGTTGACCCCCTTTGACTCCCACGCTTCTCTCGATTTCAGAAAGCAGCGAATCTGCATTGGCGAGTTCGATGGTGATCCTGGGTAGCGTATCGACGCCAAGATCGGATCCTATCTGCATCTGGAACACGTTCTGCTTCAGGACGCGAGGCGCATAGACATTCCCATTTACGGTGGCCGCGTGCGTGCTCCATGACTCGACCGTGCCGTCTGCGAAGATGCAGTCGAACAGCAGGAGCGGTATATCGGAAATCGGTTGTTCTTTAGCTTGAAAGAGAGGAAGCATCGGGTTTCACTGTGCTGACGGCGAAAGAAGTGATATGGCCACGCTGCTTTCGCCTGGCCCTGTTGCTGTTACTACGATTTGGTTCCCATCGAAACGAGTGTTGGGAAAAATACCTGTCTGCGCGGAGGTCATCACATATGTTCCGGGCAGCGGTTGAGGCTCCGCCTGAAATCCAAAAACGTCAAGGGTCTGGCCAGCGGGGAGTTCCAAAGAAAAGTCGCAGGACGTACTGATGCTGCTCGTAAACGCAGTGTTCAGGCTAAAGCGGGTCCATGCCGAGCCGGTCTGAAGAACTATCGAGTCGACATTCGAACCATCCGAACGCGTGATCGTTGCCTCGGTGGCGGAGTCACTTCGAAGGTAGACGCTGAGCGCGCAAGGAGTGAAGCCGGGTATCGCTAGTGTCTGGGTTAGCGTCAAGGCACCCAGCGAGCTGTTTTCCACTTGGGTCGCACGTGTCGTGTTGTAAGGGTCCGTAATTCCTGGAGTCAAAGAAAGAAGACTGCTGGCCTGCCACACGGGCTGAGTAAAGTCCTCGCTATATGCGAACAAATTGCCTGCCGGGTCCAGGAAAAGAAAAGGCTGAAGCGGGCCTTCACAGAGTTCGTAAAACGATGTGAGACTTGCCGCTTCCGTGTCCGTGAGTCCGCCGAAACGGAGGTCCCATTTTATTTGGCTTGCCGTTTGGTCCCAGAGGGCGATCACCGAGCCGTCCTGACTAAGATTGAGGATCGCCCGCTCCGATCGACGCCTCCGAATCGGGTATTGAGCAGTTGCCCCGGTCGCGAGTTGTGGAAATACAAGCATTTATTAGGTCCTGTTCTCCCGAATTACAATAGTCGTCTTTCCAGATAAAGCGGCGGTGAAAATCAAGGCGAGCTCGCTATTAGACACGGAGCAGTTCGGATACACCGTGGTAGTTGAAGGATCGGTAAATGCAAAAGACTCCGCGGGCCCCTCATTTCCAAGGAAGAATTGCTCGATGGATGCCATTTCTTGTTCGTCAAGTTTGGCTAGATCAATCTCCCATTGGTGCAACACGGAGGGAGAATTGCGAAACCGTTGTTCGGATCCGTCCAGGAACCAGACAATGTCGGCCGTGTAGTTAAACGTGGTTTTGAGAGGATATTGCGCTACCGCGCCGGTCTTGAGAATTGGGAAGGCGGCCATATTCAACTCCTAACTGACTGTTCTATTACGCAGTGCATAAGCTCTTTCTTCCTCGGCGATCTCGGCGTCCAGTGTCAGGAAGCCGTCCACTTCTTTCGCGCTGCGAGACTCCACCGGACTTCCGCCGAACTTCTTCCACACAAGATAGCTCTCAATAATTCCCAGGCTGTCGGCACTGATGTAAGGCTTAGGGCACTCTTCGAGCAGAAGGTCGCCTTGAGCCCACACGGGTCTATGTGGAAGCAAACCTTCCGGCCGCAGGAATCCACAGTTTCTCTTGATCTCCAAGCCGCATCTCCGGCATTCGTCGCAGTTCCACGCGGCTTGTCCCTTGCGATGAAATCGGAATGCGACTCTTAGTTTTTTGCTTCGGGCCCCGAGAGACGGCAGGCGGCTTTCACATGCCCCAACGCCTCGAGGAAAAGTTCTTCCGGACCAGCCAGCAGCAAAGACAGAGGACCCGCCGTTTGGCCGTCGATCTCCAGCCCGTGCACTTCCTTCAATCCCCACTCAATGTAAAGCCGGTCGATCTCCGCTGACAAAAGTCCGGCCTCAATTTCATCGGACTTCCCAGCGCCCGCATGGAAGCACTCCCACCGAGGCGCAAGTCCCCGAATCAGCCGCATTAGCTCCACCCGCCGGCCGAACGACATTCGGTTGACAACAAACTGGACACCCGGGGAGCACTTAGACTCCCTGACCTCAAAGCTCTCGTAGGTCATGGCTATCCAAATGCGACCGCGAGCTCATCATCGCCTTGCCCTTGCGCCTGCGAACCTTTAAACTGCCATATCAATCGCGAGTCTTTATCGCTATATTGAGGCACTTCAGGCACTACACTCTTCATGTACACGCCAAACAGCTGGCCGGCCGTCTGTCCCATTTGAAATCCCGCTATGATGGGCGCTCGCTGTCGCGACGCCTGATAGAGTGCCACGGTAGCGGAATCGTCTTGGGCGTAAATCTCCATGTCCAGCAAGACAGTTCGCGCGCCCGGATTGATTGCCCTGGGCAGGATGCTTCCAAACTCCTCCGTACGCATATCAAGCGCGTTACTTAAGCTCACGTTCGCACTCGTTAGCGTCAAAAACTGAGAGGCGGACGCTCCTAACCACGCTTGTCCCAGGTGTCCGGGAACGATCGTAGTGGGGGGGGCGCCGAGGGCTGGTTCGGCTGGATATGCGGTGAGCTCCCCGGAACCCGCTGTGAAACTGCTGGAGTCGAGCACGTCCTGGGCCATCCCTTTAAACTGAAACTGTTGATAGTTCGCGTTAACTGACACCATCATCTGATTTACGGCGCAGCCGCAGAGTAGCCTTTGCACGGAGGTTGAAGGATCCCAATAGTCGAAGATGCTGACGCTTGGAAGTTCAGTAGTCGGAAGGAACGTTACAGTCTGACCTACCGGGCCATTTGGAATAGCGGAGAAAGGAGCGTTGACCATTACAGCCGTCGTGTTTTCCACGCTTGAAACGAACCGCATCTCACCCTGATATGTGATCGCCTGCCCAACTACCAGCCCGTGGGGGCTCGCGAACGTGACATAGGAAGTGGTTGACGACGCGGTCGCAGTTCCTCCCGCGAAATACAGCGGACTCGCACCAAGAGTCGCTTGAAACAAAGGTCCGTATCCTGGCATTGAACCAGTGGTCCACGAGGTCATGTAAGTCGTGAGGTCGAACTGGGTCTGCTTACGCATGCTGGCCAGCGCCCCGGAAAATGTTCGAGTCCCGGTCTTATCCTGACGAGCCGGCGTTTCGATCTTTTGTTGCGCGGTCATCGACACAGCCGGAAAACGGTTCGCCGCAACAACTCCGGGAACCTGACCGTAGGAAGCCTCAAGCTGGCAGTACCAGCGGTTGTTATTTGAAGATATGTATGCCACGTTTCACCTGATCTGCAATATTGGAATGTGCTGTTTGCTCAGACAATTAAATCGACGCTCAGGACGATACGTCCTGTTTGTATAAAGTTCTTACCGCCATGTTTTACCGGCCCAAAGGTGACCACGTACCCGCCGGGATAGAACATTCCGTTTCCCCAGTCGCCCCGTGATGCGTCCAAGATCTGACAGACGGCGGAGACATAAGTCTCCAGCGCCGCCTGAATGGTCTCTAATTGGTCTTGCGACTGTCGCACTTCGATTACGGTCTCCGCGGATCCGGAGAAAGTTCGGAACTTCTCCTTCAAGGTGTTACTCAGCTTTTCGCAAAAGATGGTAACCGTCGGATAGCTCAGGATAAGACTTTTCTCGTTCAGATCGGCGGAGGCGTTTCCCGTAACGACGGAGCCAAGCGCAACCGGGGCGACCGGTGAAAGGGTTGCGACGATGGTATTGAGTTGAATGTCTCCATTTGAAGGCGCGGTAAGAATGCTGCTGAGAGTGGATGCGACCGTGCTAGCAAGATTCATTTTTAGCCTCGCATGATCCTTCGCGGTAAATCCCTCGTGACATTTGGTGACTGCCCGGTACCGGGCGCGACGCCGCCGGCCACTCCGGGAAGAATAAATTGCCAAGTCGACCCAATCGCATTCGGCGTGCTGTTTTGCAGGGACAGCGTGCCGGGCGAGGTACCCCCGTACAAGTTCCATCCCACTGCATTCGACGGCGCTGTTGCCGCTTCCACGACCGCGGCGGTCCCCTGCGGCGCAGTGCTCTCGACGACGACGGAGGGGGAACTCTCCTCACCCTCAGTGTTTACGAACGTGACCGTGAAATACGCCGTACCACCCGGCAGAGATGCTGCCTCAAACGTGATCACGGGGGCGGCGGCCTGGGGCAGAGGATCTATCACCAACCCGGCGCCCGTATCAATGAACGAGGTTCGAGCCAGCAACCCAAGACGTTGAAATTCGGCCCACTTGCCTTGATATCGATCATTTAACTGGTTGAAATAAGCGTCGCGATAGACCAGGTCGAGCGAGCGATACGTGTGCCAGAGTTTGAGAGCGGGCGTAACGGCCGTATGATCCGTGTCGAGAGGGGCTTCCCCAAGGACCGGCGCATAGATGGACGCCTCGCGGCCGTAGATTGTCGTGAGTTCGATTTGAAGCTCGCTATAAGCGAGGGAGAGCTTGTTCGTGACGTTTATGCCTTCAGTGCCGGCAACCGAAAGCAGGAACGAGTCCTGCTCAACGAGATCGTCGATCGCGGAAGGCGGTCCGTCCTGGAATAGAGCCATTTGATTTAGTCCTTAGGTCCCCGCGCCGGCTTTGGCCGGCTATCAATCGGTTGCACCAAAGTGAATTGCATCCTTTGGGCCGCTGCCAGAGCCTGAGCCGCCCGCAACGCTTCGGCCTGCTTTTCCCGAAACAATTCTGACTCCGCCTCCGTCGCGAGCCGGCCGCGGCTCTCGGCGATGATTCGCGCAGCCAGTCTCCTCGAGACCTCCGTGAAGGTCCCTTCCTTTCCGCCCTCCGGGGTCTCCAGGCTCGCAATCAACACGTAAGGCGCCGGAATTGTAGCCTCGACGTCCCGGATTTTCTTGAAATAACCTTTTAAGTCCATACCACGTCCTTAGAAAAAGATTCAGGGCAACCACGTTGCGTAGTTGCCCTGTTAAGTTGCACTGTTAAGCTGCCTTGTGAAGCTGCCTTGTGAAGCTCTCGGTTCCTAGCTATTTACCTGTACGCCGAAGTTGTTCCGAAGAACCGCACAACCATAGAGCACATCCACTGTGAACTGCTGCGCCAGGGTGTTCGGCTGATAGCTCATCGTGACGCGCATCCCGAAATTCCCCAAGTCCGCGTACTCCGCAATCGCGCCTGTACCGGGCAACGGTTGAGGCAGCCGGCGAATTACCAAACCAAGCGCGTTCTTCGTAAAGGCAAGGTTATGAGTCGCCAGCGGCGCACTCCCCGTATAGGGCACGTACTGTGACCTGAATACGAAGAAGTCCTTCAGCTTCCCGAACGTGCCGTCGATGATCGCTCTCAGCCCAGCTTCTCCGGCGGTCTGATACTCACTGAAGCGCGAGATCTGGCGCATCTGAGAGTAAGTATTCGGGTCAACGACCAAATACTTCGCTTCACTCGCCGGCACCATTGCGGCAAAGAGCGCTGTTTCCGCAGCGTCAATCGTCGCCTCCGTGATTGGAGTGCCTGACGTTCCCAGCGGCGCGTTGGCCGTGAAGCCAGCGTATGTATTCAAAAGGCTCGTCTCGATGCTCTCCGCGATAGCGATAACCGCGGGTTCCATGTAGACCTTTAGCAGGTCCGGCACGGCCAGAACACGAGTCACATCCGGAATCTGAAACGTCGCTTCAGCGTGAGTGTTCAGAACGATTTGCGCATTGCCCAGATTCGGATTTTGCGTCTGGACCGTACCGCCTTCCGCGATGTTGTTTGCCACTAACGACGGCGGAATCGGCACGTTGACCGTGTCGCCCGCATTCGCCAGAACAGGCTCGTAATCGCGATTCACCAGGTTACCCATAATCAGGTTACCCACAAGGGCGGGCAAAGCATCGGCCGCCACAAGTTTTACAATCGCGCTCGCTACGTTTGCTGAGGTAATTGCTGCCATTTATCTCCTTCTTTCTTTGTAACTACTTCTCTAGTGCCCATCTCTTGAGGTAACGCGGAGTATCTCCTGCCGCACGCGTTCCTTGTCTTCGCTGCTCATCCTGGGTGAAATCATGTCCGTGTCGACGGCGCCGCGGCCAGCGCTCTGGCGTTGTCCTGTCGTCAAACCTGTTCCGCCGGGAATTCTCGCGGGAAGAAACTCCGGGTTTTCGTGAACGAAGTTAGTGAGGTACTCCTTGATTCCAAATTCCCCGTTTTCGTTCTTGGCCATGAGGCGTCCGTCCTCAGTGCGCTGGATGTCTCCCTGGACGGCCTTGTAGGCCAGGTCGATCTTTGTCACTCCAAGTGATTGCAGCTCACTTCGAATCTTCGAACTCCGCTCGGCCTGGTCCGCAATCTCCCGGCTGCGGCTATTCTCTTCCGCCATTTGGTTGAGACGTCTTTCCAGAGCCTCGCGCTTCCTTCTCTCCTCCTGAAGCTCGGCTTTCAACGCCGGCTCCCTTCTACCCGAGTCCTGTCGCACGTATTCGGCGATCGCGCGCTGCACCAAGGCCTGCACATCCAGCTCCGGCTGCGATTTCTGGTCGTCCATATTTCCTCCTAGTTCGTTTCGGCCGGTATCGGCTTCTTGAGAGCTTCGTCTATCTCATCGACGATCTGCGATTTTATGTTCTGACGCGCGTCGCTAAGATACTTGAGCGCCACTCGCTTGTATAGCTGACCCTTCACCGTTTCCGATGGAATCTGCAGCGCGAGTACGCTGGCCGCGTCTTGAACTTCGTCCGCAAAGCTCTGGATATCGAATTCATCCATTCCGGAGACATCGATTTGAATCCCGTCCTGCCTTGCCTCCGAAATGGCCGTTAGGACCTCCTGGACGGAATCCTTCACTACGTCACCGTAAGACCGGAGAATCTCTTCGGTCACACTGAAGTCCCAGGCCTTGCTCAACCCGCTCTGGTTTGCCCCGCCTTTTCCGCCGCTTATCTCGCTATTCATATAGCAGACGCGGTAGATCTCGTCCTTGAGACTGACCAGGTTGTCGGCGGCGATCTGGTAGACATGCCCTTCCGGCTCCGTCCATCCGAACTTATCTTGAGCCCCAAGCTGAATGAAATAGGATTCACCCATGATTTGAGCGAACTCGCGGTCCGAATACACCACCGGAACCGCGAAAAGCCCCATTGTCAGAGCCCACGCCAGAGCATTTGATTTGTTGAAGTGCTCCAGTTGAAGCAGAGAAACCTTGTTCATCAACCAAAGCCCTTCGGTGACTGAAAGCTCAAAGATAGGAACCTTCTTCTGGCGCGATAGCGCATGCGGGCCAGACGCTACCAGCTCCGGCGATCCATTTCCGCCGGCGGCCGCCGTTTCGCTGGCGTAAACTTCAAAGCTTTCGCGATCGTAGTAAATCCAGCGCGTATGAGTCTTCCAGGATTCGTCTCGAACGCTCGATTGCTTGACAGTAGCGGTTCGAATTACGATCCAATCGAGAACACCGAACTCATCATAGGACCAGTTGATCACCTCATCGGCCGAGTAGTTCACCAGGTAAGCTCTCGATAGACCCGCCTCGTCTTCCTGCGCTCGGCTATAGGCCGGTCCGCCGGAGGAAGGGAAGTCTACCGCAATATAAGACTTTCCATACACCAGAGCGTCCGAAACGGCGCGCCGGAAAAACTCGAATAGCTTTGTTCCTCGCCGATTGCAGTCTTGCACGAAATGGTTGAAGAACTCCTTGCCGTCTTCATTGTCTCCGCTGAATTGGAGGACTGGCTCGCGCCGGAACAACGTCGCCGTGTACCAGTCGATAATGGAGCCGGCATAGTTCTGATAGAACACCCGCAAGAGCCGCTCAAAATAGATATCGTTCGGCTCCTTGTGCCGACGCACGAGGTAGTAAGAGGCGTTCGAATTAAACCGTTCTCCGCCCTCATACAGATCCCGGTACATGCGCCGGCTCTGACGAGTGCGCGCGTACTCGGGATGTTCCCGTGTAATGAAACCGTTGCTACCGGACCCTGTTGTCATCAGAAAATACGCACTTTCTCCGGCTCGATAGGAGCGGACCGAAATTCCTGCCACAGCAGATACCCTAGAGCGTCGGACAGGTGCGAACGCTTGGAATCCTTTTCTTTATCGGGAATCATGGAGCCCTCTTTGTAACTCAGCTCCTCAAAGTCCGCGATAAGTCCCTTGCACTTCGGATCGACGAAAAGATTAGTTTCTCCATCCATATTCAACAGCTTCGCATTCAGCAACGAGACCCGGTCGCGAATCAACGGATTCTTCTGCGGTACCCGTTGTACCGGTGTTAGTCCAAAACGGCTTTTGAAGAACTTCTGGATAATTTCATAATCCGACGAGCCGGTCGAATGGCTATTGCTTCCGGAAGCATCCCCATAGATCCGGATGTTGCGCAAGTATTGTTTATAGAGTCCGGAGAACTCTTCGCACGCTTGTTCGGTTGTTGCGTCGGCTAACTCAATTTCATTGAGAACCAGCGCTTTGCCGCCGTCAATTTGGGCGATGATCGAACACATTGGATTCACGTTGAAATCCAGCGCCCAGAGGAGCGGCTTTCCCGCGTCTATCTCGCACGGTCGCAGATGCGTCGAGCGCAGGAAGTTCCGGTAGACCTTCCCGCCGCTTTGATTGATGTATTCGCCAAGCACTTCCTGCTCGAAGAAGAGCGGGTCATAGGTTTTTCTCAGCCTTTCGTAAAAATCGGGCACAGCCTCCAGTAAATGAGTATTCTCAAAGGGCTTCGCCCGGATGACTTCATAAGAGCCGCTCTGATCCTGGATGAACCGCCGGTAGACCCAATCGAACCCCTTGGGGGTCCATGCCGCGAACCCACAGAGATGAGGGGCCCGGCGATCTCGCAGGCGCCCCTCCAGGCGCAGCCAGGCTGCCTCATGAGTGTAGGAGAGCTCGTCTACACCGAACCATGCCAGGTTCGTCCCTCTGAGATGCTCATATTCATCGAGCGATCGAAGAAGAATGGTCGATCGCGATTCCTGCAGTTGCACAGCCCCCTCGGACTTGTTGAAGCTGAAACACAGGCCCGCTTGTTCCAGGGTTTCAAAGAGCGGCTTCTGAGTTGCATCGCGAAGCATTTGGAAAGTGGGAGCGCCGAGGAGCCCGGTCCGGCCGGGATTCTTCATGCACAGCTTGATCGCCTGTTGCACCAGCGCCTGACTCTTCCCAGATCCGATCGGTCCCGAAAAGCCTTTGAACCGGGATTCGGAGTCGTGAAACTTCTGCTGCGACTCCAGACGTTTGTAAGGTATATCCCGGTACGCGATGATCGGATCTTTTACTGTGGATCTATCCATCTCACCTCGACAACGTCCACAGGTCGCACCTGCGCGATCTCTCGCTGGAATTGCAGCAGGCGGATCAACTCGGCAATCGATATCTTCGCCGTTTGGTCGCTCGCCTCACTCAGGAATCGGTCGATTAGTTTGCTCACTAACGTCTCCTGCTTTTCAAAGATGTCTGCTTGCCATATTTCCTCTGACCTGTCCTCTGGCTTAAGCGGCACTTCAGTTTTCCTGGAATCCATAAAGCCTCCCCGAGAGAGCCTAAGTTGTCCGCAAAGTTCACGGTCCGGCCACCCGGTCAACTCTCTCATTCACAAAGCTATCGCGGAGGAGGGGAATAATTCGTGCTGCATTTAGCTAAGTGACTGCCGGGGAAAGAGATAAAAGCGCAAAAAACCGGTGACGGCCGGTGAAGGGGGTGTCGTTTTACACGAAATCCCGACAAAGAGCGGGCATCCGCGGCGCGCGGGTGAAAGACTATCCACGTCTCTCGAGACTAGGAATCGCTGAGCCAGTCTTCTGCATGCTTCTCCAGAGCGATCCTGACGAGTTGGCTGCGAGTCCTGACGCCGGTCTTGTCGAAGAGTTGTTGCAAAACCGCCTTCACCGAACTCTCGGAAATCTGCATCCTGGCCGCAATCTCCTTGTTCGTCAGCCCTTCAAATACCGACCGGAGCACTAAACGCTCGCGCGCGGTCAGATCGCCGCTCGGCCGTGGCTCTCCGGATCTTCCGTGGGCCTGCGCTCCGGCGACTAAGGCGCGCACCGCCTTCGAATCCAGCCAGACCTCGCCTTTCATCACCTTGTGAATGGCTTCGATCAACTGCGCGGGAGGGCTGTGCTTGAGAAAGATTCCGGCGGCGCCGTCCTCCATGGCGCGCAGGGTACCCGCGTCGCTCATGCCGGCGGTCACCAGCAGTACTCTGCCGGAGAAACCTTGCCTTTGCGCTTCGGAAAGGAAAGTGGTTCCCTGCTCTTCGCCTAAGTCGTAGTCAAGCAAAACAAGATCGATGTACTCGCGCCTGAGCAATGTCAGGCCTTCGTCGATAGACCCACAGGCATTTACGATTTGTAGATCAGGCTCGGCCTGCAACAGACGGCTCAGGCTCTCCCGGAAGAGGCCGTGATCGTCCATCAGCAGAATGCGAATAGGTGGGTTCATAGTTGTCAAGGCTGTCTGGAAGCGCCACGGTCAATTCCACCGTGAAGCACGCGCCCCCTTCCGCTGGCTCGTACTTCAGGTCTCCCCGGAAAGACCGCATGAAAGCTCGTGAGAGATACAGGCCCAGTCCTGTCGCCTGAGCCCCCTGTTGAAAGGGTTTGAACAACTGTTCCGGGTGGGCCAGGCCGCCTCCGGTGTCCTGAAACGATACGCGCACGCAACCGTGTTCAAGCCCCGTCGAGATCACAAATTCCCGCGTCAATCTGGATCGCATCGCCCGACTGCTGTTCTTCACCAGGTTCAGAAACACTTGCATCAAGCTTTGCCGGTCAGCCCAAACCGCTGGAAGGTCAACATCCGTATTCCAGCGAACATTGACCCCGTCTTCGCGAAGGGATGGCTCCACAACAATGCGCAACTCTTCCAAAAGCGAAACGACATCGACTCCGGAAGCCTGGTTGGCAGTCTCACGCAGCTCCATACCCGCAATTTTCTCGAGGGCGAGAATCAGAGTCCCCAGAGCTTCAAAATCCTTGTTCGCGGCCAGCGTCCCTCCTCGCGACAGGTTCTCGTGGACCATTGCGATCGCTCCGCACACGTTTCGTATCTCATGCGAAACAGCGCCTACCAAAATCTTCGACCCGGCAAGAAGTTGGTCGAGATTAGACTCTTCCCTGGTCCGCAACTCCTCCGATGTGTCCATCACCATCGCCGCCAGTCGCGAACCGGCCGAGGTCTGATAGGTCGAGAACCAGATATCGGCCAGAAATACTTCTCCATCTTCGCGGCGCCCCCGGCATTGCATCACGGTTCGAAAACTCTGGCCACGCTCTTTGCGCGGCGGAACATTCAACAGCGCCGGCAGGTACGGACGGATGGAACGGCCGGAAAGCGTGCCCGTCTTTAATCCGAACAAACGGCTCGCGGCCTCGTTGGCCATCAGCACAACGCCCTCCGCGTCGGCGGCGAATACCGCAAGCGGGCTGCTTTCCACCAGCACCTTGAGTTGTTCCTCCGCATCGCGTCGCGCTTCACTCTCCTTTTCGATCTGGTCGACGTGCGCCTGCGCGAGTCGGCGGCTCCTTCCCACCTCATACACAAAAAGACCCATGCAAAAGAACGCGGCGAAATAAAGAATATCCCGCGGGATTCCAGAAAGGGGAGACCACTTGAAAGTGTCGAACTCTTCGGTCAGAACTGTACACACCGACGCTGCCCCGGCAATCTGCCACCTGGAAAGAGCGCCTCCTGCCAACAGCATCGGAAATAAGTACAGAAAGCCCAGAGGAACGTCGACGCCGAAGGGAACATCGATATCGATACGCCAGTCCGCCACGGCGATCAGACCGATCAACGCCCCCGCGCGAATCAGCACAGCGATTCGACCTCCACGACCGGATGCTGTCCACATAAGATTTGGCGGCGCGACCTTGATCCGTTTCTGCTTTCATCTTAAAACGTCCGGCATGGAGCCTCGCTGAATCCGCCCCTCCCTCGACTGAAAGATTTCACAAGTAGCCAAAAGATATGTGGGTACGCGGCGCTCGGGCGCGCGGCCCCTGTCTGGGTTACGCTATCATCTTCACTAGGGTGGTAGCTCAATTAGGATGGTGGGACGTCGCGCCACCTGCTTGGCGATCTTACACACTCTTGTAACTCACCACTCCCGAATGTATTCACCCGCGGCATTTCTTCCCGTTGATTCTCTTGCCCAAGGATTCGCGCTTGCCTAAACGGCCAGTTCCGTACAACTGTCGCGGGACTATTGCTCTCGCGCTTGCCTTGGCCGCATTCACCTCGAGCCCGGTCTGCGCGCAGCAGACCACGTACTCGTGGGAACAGCTCAAACAGCGCTTTATCGCGGCGAATCCCACCTTGCAGGCGGGACGGTTGAATGTCCGGGAGGACCGCGCGAATGAAATCACCGCCTTCCTTCGCCCCAATCCCGATTTGTCTATCGCGTCCGATCAGTTCAACTTCCACCCGCTGCAGCCTTTGGCCTCCGCCGATCAAATAGCTGATATCAGTTATCTCCATGAACGTGGTCACAAACGCGAACTCCGCCGGGATGTCGCTCAAAAGGCGACTGCGGTGGCAACGTCTCAGCAAACAGATTTGGAGCGCACGCTTTTGTTTAATCTTCGGAGCGCATTCGTGCAACTCCTGCAAGCCAAGGCCGTCCTCGCGAACGCCAAGGAGAATTTGGCCTACTACGACCGCGAGCTGCAGATCAACCGCGCTCGGCTGAAAGCCGGAGACATCGCCGAGGTCGACGAGGATCGCCTGGAGCTTCAGAGGATTCAGTTTGAATCGGATTTAGAGACTGCCCTGGTCAACGTTCGCACCGCCAAGATTCAAGTTCTGACGCTATTGAACGATCGCACGCCAATCGACCAGTTCGACGCTTCCGGCGAGTTCGATTTTACTGACCAGATTCCGGGCCTTGAAGAACTCCGGAAAATCGCCGTGGATACGCGACCGGATCTTCAGGCCGCGGTGCAGTCGGTCGAGGAAGCGGAACTGGCGCACAGGCTTGCCGTGGCCAATGGCACAACTGATCCCACGTTTGGTTTCGATGGAGGCCGCAATCCTCCCATCTATGGCTACGTCGGGTTCAGCGTTTCCATCCCCCTACGTATCTTTGATAAGAATCAGGGCGAAAAAGAACGAACCGCGCTCGATATTACTCGGAATCAGCACCTGCTGGAGGCGTCTCGTGCGCAGGTATTTTCCGATGTGGATTCAGCATATGAGGCAATTAATGGCACGCTCGGCTTGTTGCGCCCCTATAAGGCGCATTATCTTCCAATGGCTGTAAAGGTCAGAGACACGGTGTCTTATGCGTACCAACGGGGGGGAGCAACCCTGCTTGACTTTCTTGACGCTCAGAAGAGCTATCGCGACGTGCAGTTGAATTACTTGAATTTGATCGGGTCGTTTCTATCCTCGGCGGGTCAGCTCAATATGGCTGTCGGACGAGAGGTCCTGCAATGACACTTGATTCCCGCGTTTGCCTTCTTCTGCTTTGCCTCGTGGCCTGTGGCGCATGTGGCACAAAGACCGCGGCCGATCCTGCGGCTGAGGCTCCCCCGGCGCCCAAGGTAGAGGAGGTCCAGGATTCGAGCGTTTTCAAGGTCGACCAACCGGGAGACTTCCCGCTGGCGACGGCGACGGAAATTGATGCTGCCTCCACCTTGACCGCGACCGGCAGCGTAAGTCCGGACGTCTCGCGCCAGGTCCCGGCTATTTCGCTCGCATCGGGCCGCGCCATCCAGATCTATGCCCGCCTTGGAGACACCGTCCACAAGGGCCAACTCCTGATGCGCGTTCAAAGTAGCGACATTTCGAGCGCCTTCTCGGATTATCAAAAAGCGGTCGCAGACGAGAGGCTGGCGCGCGCGCAGTTCGAGCGCTCTCAAGACCTCAAGCAGCACGGCGCCATCGCGGAAAAGGACGTTGAAGTCGCGCAAAATGCGGAGGATGACGCCAAGGTGGTGGTGAACACCACTGCGGAGCGCCTACGCGTGCTCGGCGCCGACATCGACCACCCGTCGTCCATCCTCGACGTTCGCGCCCCTATCTCCGGCGTGCTTACCGAACAGAACATTACCACGGCGGGCCCCGTCAAGACGCTGGATAACTCTCCCAACCTATTCACGGTCACTGATCTTTCCGAGGTCTGGGTGCTCTGCGACGTCTACGAAAACGATCTTTCTCAGATCCGCTTGGGCGAGTTCGCGGATATTCACCTCGCCGCATATCCAGATCTTTTGCTGAAGGGGCGCATCTCCGATATCGGACCCGTGCTCGACCCTGCGCTTCGAACCGCGAAGGTTCGTCTGCAGGTTCACAACCCTGGGATGCTTCGTATTGGCATGTTCGTAACTGCGACGTTTCACGGACTCAAGAAAGAAGTGCATGCGGGCGTGCCTGCCTCCGCGGTGCTTCATCTCCATGACCGGGATTGGGTCTACGAGCCGGAAACCGGGGGGCGGTTTCGCCGCGTCGGTGTCGTCGGAGGCCCAATGAAAGGCACTTTACAAGAGATCGAATCAGGACTTCAGCCTGGGCAAAAAGTTGTCAGCAACGCTCTCGTCCTTCAAAACACCGTGGAACAGTAATGATCCGTGCCCTTGTCGACTTCGCATTAAATAGCAGAGTCATTATCCTTGCGATCGCGATCCTCCTCCTCATTTGGGGAGCGATCTCCTTTCACAGCCTGCCGATTGAAGCCTACCCTGACGTGGCTAACAACTACGTGCAGATCATCACGCAATGGCCCGGACGCGCGGCTGAGGAAGTGGAACAGCAGGTCACCATCCCGCTTGAAATCGTGATGAACGGAATTCCGCATCTCGATCATCTGCGATCCACATCCCTATTCGGACTTTCGAGCGTCATGTTGATTTTTGACGATCAGTCGTCGAACGATACGAACCGCCAGAAAGTTCTTGAGCGTCTGTCTCAAGTCACCCTTCCGGAAAATCTGCAACCGCAGATCGGAACCGATTGGAGTCCTGTCGGCCAGATCTACTGGTACACGCTGACGAGTTCAAATCCGGAATTCAACCTGATGGATCTCAAGTCCCTGGAGGATTGGGTGCTTGAGAAACAGTTCAAGTCCGTCCCCAATGTCGTGGATGTTTCCAGTTTCGGCGGCCCCACGCGCGAGTATCAGGTTCGCATCGATCCCGACAAGCTCATTGCCTATAACCTGACGATCGGTCAAGTCGAGCAGCAACTGACTAACAACAACGTAAATGCCGGCGGCAGTTTTATCGAACAGGGCCTGCAGCAGATCAACGTCCGCGCACTCGGCTTAGCTGAGAATGTGGACGACATTGCACAAACGGTTGTGGCCACTCAGCATGGCACTCCAATACGCATCAGTGACATCGCGACCGTCGTTGAAGGCCCCAAGATTCGTCTGGGGCGGATCGGGAAGGCGATTCATCGTAAAGACGGGAAGGTAATCGACAACGACGACGTCGTCGAAGGAATCGTTCTCCTTCGCAAGGGTGCGGAATCGGATGCGACTCTGGATGCTATCCATGCCAAAGTCGATGAACTGAATAAAACGATTCTCCCCAAAGGTGTGAAGGTTGTGCCCTTCCTCGACCGGAGCGAACTGGTCCACTATACAACCCACACGGTGCTTCATAACCTTACCGAAGGGATCATTCTTGTCGCCGTCATCCTGTTCCTTTTCCTCGGTAACGTACGCGGCGCTTTTATTGTTGCGCTAACCATTCCGTTCTCGCTTCTCTTTGCTGCGATCTGTCTGAATCTGAACGGTATACCGGCTAACCTGCTTTCGCTCGGCGCGCTCGATTTCGGAATGGTGGTGGAGGGCGCGGTCGTCATGGTGGAAAACATCATCCGCTACCTCGCTCATCGCGATGGCCGCACGGTTACTAAGCTTGATCGTATCCGCGAGGCGGCCCACGAAGTGCAGCGGCCGGTCTTCTACTCGATTGGGATCATCATTACCGCCTACGTACCGATCTTTACGCTCCAGCGCGTGGAAGGCCGCCTGTTCAAGCCGATGGCCTGGACCGTCGCATTCGCCTTGCTGGGCGCTTTGATCTATTCCATGCTGATTGCCCCGGTGCTCTCCAGCTTTGTTTTCCCGAAGGAAATTCGTGAATGGGAAAACCCGGTCATGCGGATGCTCACCAACGGCTATCAACGAAGCGTGCGCCAGGCCATCCGGTTCCGCTGGATCACGGCGGCCATCGCCGTTTTCGCTCTCGCCCTATCCGCGTATCTTGCTACAAGCGGCGTCATTGGCTCCGAATTTCTGCCTCATCTCGATGAAGGCGCTATCTGGGCTCGCGGAACATTGGCGCCCAGCACCGGCCCCACCGAAGGCACCCGACTGATGAATCAGGCTCGCATTGTCTTTGCGTCATTCCCCGAAGTAACTGAGGTGGTTTCTCAGATTGGCCGCCCCGACGACGGCACCGACGCCACCGGCTTCTT
>PLFE01000015.1 GCA_003136675.1 Bryobacterales bacterium | reverse complement strand
TGAAATCGTCGTTTTCTGAACTTCGGCCGAGCTAGGGCCGGCAACATCATCGGCGCCGCAGGCGCGAATCATCCGTCAATCATCTTCAACGCAGACCGACGTTGTAAAGTTTTCCCTGGAAGGCGGGATTGGATGGAGACCGGCTGTTGAAGCAACCGGTCTCCGTGTGGCAACCTTCAGCAGGTTAAACCAACAAACGAACTGTTTCTAACCTGCCATGATTTTGTGCCAGTGTCCAGCCCCGTTCAGGGGCGATGGTTCATCATGGCGAGGCGGTTCTCCGTCAGCGGGTTTGCGCGCAGGAGGAGTGCCGGGCGGTCTTCTGGATTTGCAAGCACTGTGATCGCGGACAACGGTACTGCGGTTCCGCTTGTCGCACGGAGGCACGGCTCAACCAACGACGTCGGGCCAACCGCCGCCACCAACACAGCCCGGAAGGACGACTCGACCATCGCGACCGGCAACGGGAGTACCGGCGGCGCGTCCGCGTGACGGATCAACGTTCCCTTTCGATCACTTTCCCGGCACTATCGAGGAGTGAAGGGACGACAGCAACCGCCGCCTGCACCAGCAGCAGCGCCACTTTCCGGCAATCTGGACCCGAACAGCGGTTGCTTCCATTCCTCCGCTGTATCGTTTGCGGGCGCAGCGGACGATTCGTCGATCCNNCACAAACTCCACGATTCAGAAAAGAGCGTAAATGATTACCCCCGAAACACGCATGCAGATTCGCCACCATTTTTATGCCGAGCACTGGAAAATCGGCACTATCGCGCGTGAACTCAATGTTCATCCCGACACCGTTCGCAATGCCATAGAAACGGAACGGTTCCACAGCAACCAAGCCTTACGTTCGAGTCTCACCGATCCCTACATGGACTTTGTGCGCCAGACTTTGGACCAGCATCCACGGCTACGCGCGACACGCTTATACCAGATGATCCGCGACCGCGGCTATACCGGAAGTGTCGTGCAGTTGCGGCGCGCGGTGGCGCAACTGCGTCCGCGTGCGCGGGAACCATTCCTGCGTTTACATACCTTCCCGGCGGAACAAGCGCAAGTAGACTGGGCTCACTTCGGCCAGGTGGCCGTGGGCCGTGCCAAGCGAAACTTAGCCTGCTTCGTCATCACCTTGTCTTGGTCGCGCGCCCTGTATCTGGAGTTCTTCTTCGATCAAACGATGGAGAATTTTCTGCGCGGTCACGTGCGCGCCTTCGAAAGTTGGGCCGGTCAGCCGCGTGTGATTCTCTATGACAACCTGCGCAGCGCGGTGTTGGAACGGCGCGGCAGTGAGATTCACTTCAACCCGCGCCTGCTGGAGTTGTGCGCTCACTATCACTTTGTCGCGCGGCCTTGCCAGGTGCGCGCGGGCAATCAGAAAGGGCGCGTGGAAAGAGCCATTCGCTATGTGCGCGAATCGTTCTTTGCGGGACGCCCGTTCACTACGCTGGCCGAGTGCAACAGGCAAGCGTGGCTGTGGCGCGATCAAGTGGCGCATCGGCGCCCGTGGCCGGGAGACGATGCGCGGACCGTCGAGCAAGTGTTCGCCGAAGAGCAACCGCGCTTGCTGCTTCCTCCCGCTCATCCTTTTCCCACCGACCTCGTCATGGCTGTTGGTTCAAGAAAAACGATTTATGTCCGTTTCGACCTCAACGATTATTCGATTCCGCCCGAAGCTGTGGGACGCTCATTAACACTAGTCGCCTCCGACACGCTCGTGCGTATCCTGGACGGCACAGTGGAGATCGCGCGTCATCAGCGCAGCTACCAGCGCCATCAGGAGGTCCTCGATCCCGCTCATCAAGAAGCGGTGCTGAAGAGCAAACGCAAAGCGTTCGATGCTACACCTGGTGGCCGCTTGACACAAGCCGTGCCTGAGACTGAGACCCTGCTGGACCTGGCCTTCGCGCAAGGCGAATCGGCAGGCCGTCAAACCAAGGAACTGCTGAAGCTGCTCGATCTGCATGGCGCCGCCGCGTTGCGGAGCGCGATTCGCCAAGCGCTGGAACGCAACACGCCGCGCGCTTCTTCCGTTGCCTTTCTGCTCAGCAAACAACAGCGTTCCACACCCGCACCATTGGCGGTCGATCTAAGCCGGCACCCCGCCGCCCAAGCCGTCCATGTCCAGCCACACAGCCTGGAGACCTACGATGAGCTCGCCCGCCACGAAGGAGATACCGATGAATAATCTAGCAGCCGAACTCAAGCGCATCGGTCTGCGCGCCTTGCCCGCCGGTCTCGACGACTTTCTGGCGCACGCCACCAAAGCGCGCTGGTCCCCGCATCAGTTGCTTGAGCAACTTGTGCAGATCGAAGCCGCCGAAAGCAGCCGCCGTAGTCTGCAGCGGCGGCTTCACCTGTCCGGTCTCAAGCGCTTCAAGCCGCTCGCCGACTTCGATTGGACATGGCCAACCAAGATCGAGCGCGATGTCATCGAACGCGCTCTCACCCTCGACTTCATTTCCGAGGCTCGCAATCTTGTTTTGATAGGCACCAACGGCTTAGGCAAAACGATGATTGCTCAAAACATCTGTCATGCCGCCGTGCTGGCGGGCCGTTCCGTTTGGTTTCGCACTGCCCCGGCTTTGCTGGAAGACCTGCATCGTCAGATGACCCCCGAGGGCCGCCGCCGCAAGCTGCGCGGCTACGCCAACGTCGACTTGCTTTGCATTGACGAAGTCGGCTATCTTTCCTTCGACGATAAGGCCGCCGATTTGCTCTATGAAGTTATCAATCGCCGCTACGAACGCAAGCCCGTGATCCTCACCACCAACCGCGCTTTCAAAGAGTGGAACGAGGTCTTTCCCAATGCCACTTGCATTGCTACTCTGCTCGATCGCCTGCTACATCACGCCGACGTGACTGTCATGGAAGGGGAAAGCTATCGAGTGCGTGAAAGCGAACTGGAAACGGCGGCGCGGAGGAAAAAGAAATGACCGCCGCCGGCTCCGATCCAGCGATCTACGTCTCCACCGTCATCCTGCTCTACGTTGATCTACCCGACACGCCGCTGTCGGCCAGTCTTCAGGATCACGCTCAAGCCCGTCGGCTGCATGATCGCCGCATCTCCCTCGAGCTGGTTGAGTCGGCGTTTCTTCTCGCTTCGCTCCGTCGTCTCGCCCGGCCCAGTGACGCCCCGCCACTGCCGCCGGTTCGCTCCCTGGCCTACTTCCTCCCCGTCATCGAGGAACTTCTGGCTCAGCCCATGCCCGAAAACTACTTAGACTATCTGCGGCTCAAATTGCGGAACCTGGCGGGTCACAACCCACCCTCGGCCGATGTCCAGAAAAATACGTTTTCTGATGATCGCTAACAGTTGTTAGCGATCATCGAAAAACGTGGTTTCTTGAAGGCGTGCCGACCGGTATCGCCGAGGGATGGCCGGAAATGGATCGATCCAGAGGCTGTGTCGACCGCAAATCGTGCANNGAGAACCCAAAGACAGCATGGATTCTCGCGGCGCTGCAGCCGATAAGACCTGCAATGAGGACTGTGGTCGGTGCCACCTTAGGCGACGAGCGTCCGAGACTAAGCACGCATGAGAAGGCGCTCAAGATTAACCTCGACCTGCTGCGCTATGGTAC
>PLFE01000222.1 GCA_003136675.1 Bryobacterales bacterium | reverse complement strand
AACCAATACTTGCCGTCAATCTGCTCGCGATAGGTCTCGAACTTGGGGAACTGGTTGTCACCGCCGCGGCCTTGCCGTCCCACGCCTTTTCCATAGGTCTTCACGATCTGCAGGTCGCGGTCGTCCACCCAGATCTGGCCGTCGAAATACCGCTCGCCCTTCACCATCTGCTTGGGACGCACGGCAAACAGATAGCAGTTGATCTCATCCACCTGTTGTTTGCCCATGTAGTTGATGATGTACTTGTCGATGTTCTCAGCGTTCAGGACGAACGGCTGTACGTTGCGCAGATCCTGTTCATCTTCGGGCGTCAGAAGGATGTTCTTGAGAGTATTTGGAGGGGCCCTCAAAACCTTCTCCATGCGCTTGCCGTCGCGATCGAAAATGACGTCCTCGACGATTTCGTACTTGCCGCCATTGGGATTTCCATCGGCGTCCAGTTCGACAAGCTTCACAGTCTGCTTGTAGGTGTAGCTCTCGCGAGCCTTCAGGAATGACGACTCTTTCTGGGCGAACTTCTTGATGATTTCCTCGGGGTTGACGTCGCCCGCCGTCGCCGCCGGAGAATCCGCCAGGCATGCACCGGCGATCACAAACGTGAACAAGAGAGCTTTGATCATGAGGGCTTACTCCAGTTTGACGCACTCGGGGTGGTCATTGTTACTCCAGCCAGCGCCGCATCTGCGCGCGCGGAGCCGCGCCAGCCTGCTGAAAGGCCACCTGGCCATTGCGAAAGACGATAAAATTCGGGATACCCTGCACGTTGTACCGGCTGGCGAGCCCGGGATGCGCTTCCGTATCCACCTTCAGCACCACCGCCCGGCCCACCATCTCTTTCGCCAGCGCGCTCACCTCCGGCGCGGCCGCGCGGCATGGCCCGCACCACGCCGCCCAGAAATCNNACCGGAGCGAGCGCGCGGCAGGGACCGCACCACGCCGCCCAGAAATCCACCAGAACCGGCACGCGCGATCCGCTGATCACTTCATCGAACAGAGTTGGGTCGGCTGCAATCGGCTCGCTCACCGGCTGCAATTCGGCCTTGCACGATCCGCAGCGGCCTTCGTCGGACAGGTGTTTGGCCGGGATTCGGTTCTTCGCCCCGCAGCTCTCGCAAGCACGAATCATGCTTTACCCGAAGAGCTTCTTGCCGATGGTCATCAACTGCATGTTACTGGTGCCTTCATAGATCCTGCCAATTTTTACGTCCCGGTAGAACTTCTCCGCCGGACAATCCTTCGTGATCCCAATTCCACCGAACGTCTCAACCGCCAGCGATGCCGCTTTCTCAGCCATCACGCTGGAGAAATACTTGGCCATCGCGGCCTCCGTGACAAAGGGTTTTCCCGCATCCCGCAAACGCGCCGCGTTGTACACCAGCAGCCGCGCCGCTTCAATCTCAATCGCCATCTCCGCCAGCGGAAATTGCACGCCCTGAAATTCACTGATCGCTTTTCCGAACTGCTTGCGCTGCTTGGCGTAAGCGACGGCCGCGTCATGCGCTCCCCGGGCCAGTCCAATCATCTGAGCGCCAATCGCAATCCTGCCTTCATTCAGCGTTTCGATTGCAATCTTATAGCCTTTGCCCACTTCTCCCAGGACGTTCTCGCGCGGAACGCGGCAGTTGTCGAGGATCAGTTCACAGGTCGAAGAGGCCCGCAGACCCAGTTTGTCTTCCTTCTTGCCCACCTGAAAGCCGGCGAACTCGCGCTCGATGAGAAAGGCTGTAATGCCTTTGTATCCCGCCGCCGGGTTGGCGTTGGCGAACAGAAGGAAGATCTTGCCCTCAGATGCGTTGCTGATCCAGAGCTTGCGACCGTTGAGCAGGAAATGATCGCCCTCGTCCACGGCGGTTGTCGCCATCGCAAAAGCGTCCGAACCGGAACCGGCTTCGGATAGCGCGTAGCAACCCACCTGATCTTTGGCCAGCCCCGGCAGATATTGCCTTTTCTGCGCGTCCGTGGCCCACTTGATAATGGCGTTGTTGACGATCGTATTCTGCACATCCACCAAAATCGCTGCCGATGGATCGATAACTGAGAGTTCTTCCACCGCGATCACACATTGAAAGAAGGAGCCACCCTGGCCGCCGTATTCCTCGGGAATCTCGATTCCCATCAGGCCAAGCTGGAACATCTCCTTCAGAAGATCCGCACGGAACTTTGACTGCTCGTCCATCTCGCGCACATGCGGGCCGATGCGCTCGCGGGCGAACTGCCGCACCTGGGCGCGGTACATCTGCTCTTCTTCGCTGAATTCGGTGAGAGGGGTCATTACTGAATATCCATGAGCGTCGAGAGATCGCGGTGCTCCCGATTCTGGGATGACGCCACTGCGGGATACGTAATAAACCCATTGTATGTATTGACGCCGCTGCGCAAGCCGCGATGCATTTGGAGGGCGCGCTCCACGCCCTTGTTGGCGATTTCCAGCAGGTAGGGAAACGTCGCGTTGGTCAGCGCCAGCGTGGATGTGTTGGGCACCGCGGCGGGCATGTTCGAGACACAATAATGCAGCACACCGTCGACAAAGTAGACCGGGTCCGTATGCGTGGTGGCATGGCTGGTTTCAAAACATCCGCCCTGATCGATGGCCACGTCCACCACCACCGTGCCGCGCCGCATGTTGGCGATCATGGAGCGACGTACCACGCGCGGCGCGGAAGCTCCCGGTATAAGCACCGCGCCAATCACCAGGTCGGCATGACGAATGGATTCCGTCACCGTCCAGATGTTCGAGGCAAGGGTGCGCAGCCGTCCGCCGAAGATGTCGTCGAGTTCCCGCAGCCGGTTCAGATTGCGGTCGATAATGCTGACCCGCGCGCCCATCCCCAGCGCGATTTTGGCCGCGTTGGTGCCCACCACTCCTCCGCCCACGATGACGACATTCGCCGGCGCAACTCCCGGCACGCCGCCCAGCAGCACGCCGCGCCCCCCGTTGGGCGCCTCCAGATATTGCGCTCCCACTTGCGCCGCCATGCGTCCGGCCACCTCGCTCATCGGCGTGAGCAAGGGCAGGGAACCATCCTTCTCCACGATGGTTTCGTAGGCGATGCCGGTTGTTTTCGAAGCCAGCAGCCGGTCGGTGAGTTCGCGCAGCGGCGCGAGGTGCAGATAGGTGAAAAGAGTGAGCCCTTCACGCAGAAAGTCGTACTCGGAGGGTTGCGGTTCCTTCACCTTGACCACGACGTCGGCTTTGCGCCACACCTCCGCCGCGCCATTCACGATCTGCGCGCCGGCCGACGCATAGTCGCTGTCGGGAAGCGCGCATCCTTCGCCGGCGGTGGATTGAACGAGAACTTCGTGACCGGCTTCGCAGAGAGCGGTTACGCCGTGAGGGACCAGGGCCACGCGGCCTTCCTGGTCTTTGACTTCTTTCGGGACGCCGATGATCATCGCCTCTATGTTGACACGGAGGGTAACGGGAGGGAGGCTCGGCTCGTCTCACGACGTTCTTGGATGAGTACCGGCGGCTCTGGTTGCCGGCCAAGCTTCCACGAGCCGGGGACTTCAACCACGACGGGTTCGCCGACATCGTGGCCCCCGACGAGTCTTCCGGCAATGTGTTGGTCTTGCTGAGACGTGGCGACGGGAGCTTCCAGTCGCCCCTTGAGTCCTTCTCCATCTACGGCGCTGATTTCATGGCGGCCGGGCTTTTCAATGGCGACGGAAATCTTGACGTTGCCGTCGCCTCCGACTCCCCTTACCCATCAAGGCGTTGCGGTGCTACTTGGGAACGGCGACGGAACCTTTCAGTCGCCGCTAAAATACAATACGGGGACCGAATTTGTTTCACTCGCCGTTGCTGACTTCAATGGAGATG
>PLFE01000145.1:3871-18275 GCA_003136675.1 Bryobacterales bacterium | reverse complement strand
TTGCGGGCGACTTACTTAGAAGTTCACTCTGAGCCCGAAAATGATGCCAAACTTTCCTGCGCCCGGGGGACGGGTAATAGAAGTAAATCGTGCCTAAGGCGTAGTATTCAGGAGTACGAGCAGCTTACCGGAACCGTCGGTAACGACGACGTCGGGCAAACCAGACGCGGCGCCTTGGCCATGCAGATCCGCGGAGACGACTTCAGCCGGATCGGGCCCGAGGCCGAACCATACGGGCGCCTGGAACGTGCCGTCTCCATTCCCCGCGAACACGCCGAAGCTCTCTTCGTTTACCTGCCCGAGGTCGGGAACTTCGTCGCCGTTCAGATCGGAATAGATCAGGCCTCCGGCTTGAGATAGGCTGACTTCGATCGGACTACCCGGCGTGAACGTGCCATCCGTTGCCCCGGTTCAGCAACACGGAAAACGCCCCGTAAAAGTTCGCCGCGGCGATGTCCAGGTATCCTGCATTCCGCAGGTTAGAAAGAACGATGTAGGTCGGTTGGTTATCGTCGGAAGAGTATCCATCCGGGAAGTAGAACGGCGGGTGAAAGTTACCCCCGATTCCCCGTAGGAGACATATCCGGTGTTTGACACAAGGTCGAGTTTTCCGTCGCCGTTTACGTCACCGATCGCGATCAGGTAGTCGTTCGGCAGGTTCACCTTCTTGAAGCGTTGGAAGGTGCCGTTTCCGTTTCCATACAGAACCAGCGCAGAATTTGCGTGTGACGTGCTCGTGATGATCAGATCGGGCTTGCCGTCGCCGTTCAGGTCGGCCGTGGCGATACTTTCCGCCGAAGACGTAGTCGTGTTCGCGATGGGCGATTGAAACGTTCCGTTACCGTTGCCGAGCAGCAGTACAAACCCGGATCGCGTCCCGGCGACCAAGTCCAGGTTCCCGTCTTCGTTAAAGTCCGCGGTTACGAGAGAGAAGCCCCCATACAGGGGCGATGAGACGGGAACAAGGACCCCGCGAAGACTCGGTTACCTTCGCCGAGGAAGATCCATACGCCGTCCTCTCCCAGAATGGCGGCATCGGGGAGCTGGTCATGGTTGAAATCTCCCAACACCAAGGTCTGCGCCGAGGGGTCTGTTCCCGCGTCGTAGGTGACTGGGGATCGGAAGGTGCCATCGCCATTTCCGAAACCGACCGCGAGGCCAGAAGAGAAGGGGAGCACGCCTGAATAGAAGGACATGATCAGGTCCAGTTTGCCGTCGCCATTTATATCCGCGAGGATGGGGGTGTAGACAACAAAGCCGGTCAGGTACTCGGGTCCCGTGGTAAACGTCCCGTCCCCGTTCCCGAACTCGACTAGCGCGCCTGAGCCGCCACAGAGGACAAGGTCGGGGATGCCGTCGTTGTTGACGTCCCCAACCGCTACGCTAACGTTATAGGAGGTTAGGTAGTCCCGCCGATCACGGAAGGAGGTTGCGTTGGTCGCGGAGCCTAGGGTAGCCGCCAGCGCGGAGTACCCAAGCAGGACAGAGTAAGACGTCTCATTTTGGATCCCTAGCACGGCGCTGGAACCGCCACAGTGCATGAGTATGAGTAGGTTAGCAGGAAGCCGTCGATGGCGGCAGTGTCCGGGACGAGTTCGTCGTTGAGTAGTAGGGGCGTCGGGTTACCTGCCGTCGGAGGTTCGGTCGGGCTGTGGTGTTTCACTTGGGCGGCCCAGTTGTCAAGCTGCGACCCTGACGAATGTCCTCGACATCCTTGTACTCCTTAAGACAGATGTATGCTTGCCGGAAATTTGAACTTGTGCGCGCTGGGTCGCGTAGTTCCTCTCAGGAAGAGGACAACATGACTCTCAGCAGCATCGTCGAACAAATACAAGTAACGGGCAAAGACCTGGTCGGCCACGTTAGCCGTCTCATTAAGGAAGGGAACGTGCGGCGCATCGTCATCCGTGATGAGCACGGCCACACTTTCATGGAGATTCCGGTGACGGTGGCTGCCGTCGGCGTGATCGCGGCGCCACTGATTGCCGCGCTCGGCACATTGGCGGCTATGGTCGCGAAGTTTACGATTATCGTCGAGCGGAATTCGCCGGCTGTTTAGAATTTGCGGGCTCTGTCAGCGGTAGAGGTGATGCTGGCGGATGTAGTCCAGCACGCCCGCGGGCAAATCGGTAATGTCCGCCGCCGCGGCAAGTTCCGCGCGAATTTCCGATGAAGAAATGGGAAGGTTCACGCCGTCCACCCGGTGAACCCGGGTATCCGGAGGAACCTGATACTCAGCGCCGGGGCGCCCGATTACGGCGAAGGTTACCAGCCTCGCCAGATCCCGCCACCGGTGCCAGCTGCTGATTTCCGCGAAGGCGTCCGCGCCAATGATGAAGTAGGGTTCCGTTTCGCGGGTTTCACTCAGGAATCGCTCGACCATCAGGAGTGAATAGCTCTTGCCGGGTCCTTCATCAAGACGCGAGGGAACCAGCGATGGATTCCCCATGCAGGCAATTTCCACCATCCGGTAACGGTCCTCGAAACCGGCGTGCGCCCCCTGCTTGCGGTGCGGCGGATTCGCCGCCGGCACAAGCAACACCCGCGCCAGCCCACATTGCTCCCTCGCTGCTTCCGCCATCGAGAGGTGCGCGGTGTGGATGGGGTCGAAAGTGCCGCCAAAAAGTCCAACGCGCTCCATCACGGCAGGAGCTATTCCAGCTCCTTGATGCGAATATCCCGGAAGTAGGCTTCCATCGGCGGCCCGGCATGCAATTGCAGCGCGATGATCCCTTTGAGACGCAGGGAATCGTGGATATCCGCCGTTACCTTTCCGTTCAACGTGATGGTAATGTGATCGCCGTCGCAGCGAATTTCATACGTGTTCCAGTCCTTCAAATGGACCACGTCTTTCCCGCCAGCCGCCCACCCATCCACCATGGTGCCGCGCTTCCCTTTTTCCTCGTAGATGTTGCCCCAGTAGTTGGATTCCCCCGCGTCGGCCTGGTAACCCGTCACCACGTAATCGGGCAGCGCTTCACTGCGAAATTGAATTCCGGAGTTATGGTTCCGCAGCTTCATTTCGGCATGAAGAATGAAGTTGCCGTACTCCTGTTTTGTGATCAGGAACTCGTTATGGGTGAGAGGAGTGCCTTCCGTGGATCCCACAATGACGCCGTCATGCACCGACCAAAGGCGCGGATCTCCCGTCCATCCGTCAAGAGTTTTCCCGTCGAAAAGAGGTTTCCAATCGGCGGCGGGTACCAGTGAGGCGAGAGCCACCACCAGGAGCGCCGCCCGGGCGATCATGCCGCCTCCGTTCGCTCGATCTTGACGGAATTGATCTTCACCTCCTGCTTAGGCCGATCGCTGGAATCGCGCGGCATGCGGGAGATTTTATCCACTACATCGTAGCCTTCCACCACTTCACCGAAGATGGCGTGGCGGTTATCCAGCCACGGTGTAGCAGCCACGGTCACAAAGAACTGACTTCCATTGGTATTCGGCCCGGAATTCGCCATGGACAGATAGCCGGGCTTGCCATGCTTCAGGCTCGGGTGAAATTCGTCCGCGAACTTGTAGCCGGGGCCGCCGGTTCCCGTGCCGCTCGGGCATCCGCCCTGGATCATGAAATCCGGAATCACCCGGTGAAAGACCAGATTGTCGTAGAAGGGTTTACCGGTTTTGGTGCCATCCGCCAGCGAAGTGAAATTCTCCACGGTCTTGGGCGCCTTGTCGGCAAACAACTTCGCTTTGAACTTACCGGCGCTGGTATCGAACAGCGCGAACACGTCTTGAGCCATGCCCGCATTGTATCTTGACGCGGCTGCTCACCTTTCAGAGCCTAGGTTGCGGATGCTACCACGAGATCGTCGCACACCGCATGTCCGCAGTCACACGCGATTTCAACCTCGTCGGCCCCGGCATCCTCGCAATAGGTGCTGCAGAACTTGCTGTCTTCGCGCGTGGGGCAGATGCACGCCGGGTGCGCGCACTTTTTGTCTTTGTCAGCCATAACGATCTCCTGTTTTCAACTCACTTGAGCGACAAGTGTTTCAGGAAACTCAATCGCAATTCGAGTTCCACCCCCGGGCTGTGAATCAATCCACATCCGGTAATTGGAGCCGAACAGCACCTTCAAACGTTCGCGGACATTACTGACTCCGATCCCCGAATCGAGCATCCGGGCGAGCTTATGCTCCGGAATTCCCACGCCATCGTCTTCAATCCGCAAATGCAGGCGCCCGCCCGCGACGCTCGTCTCGATCCGGATGGTGCCGCCTTCCACCTTGGTGCTCAGCCCGTGCTTCACGGAATTTTCCACTAGCGGCTGCAGCAGCATGCTCGGTATAAACATATCCAGCGTGTTGGGATCGATGTGGCGTTCGAAACGCAGCTTATCGCCAAAACGCACTAACTCAATGGCCAGATAGTCGTCGATGAACTCAAGTTCGTCCCGCAGCCGCGCCATGCTTTCGTGCTTGCGCAGCAATCGGCGTAGAATGCTCGAAAGTTTGAGAATCATCTGCCGCGCGCGGTTCGGATCGATCCGGATCAGCGACGAGACCGAATTCAGGGTATTGAACAGGAAGTGCGGATTGATCTGGCTGGTGAGGGCCTGCAAACGCGCTTCGGTGAGCAGCCGGTTCTGCTCTTCCAGCTTGATCTCATTACGCGTGCTGTTCCAGACCTTCAGGGGGAGCGTTACCGCGAAATAGACCGACGCGTAGACCGCCAGAATGCTCCACCACGTTTCGTACTCGGGAGCCGGGTAGAGAGAAAACATCTGGGTGCTCTTAAAGCCATGCGCCACCGCCTCGCGCAGGTACTCCGAAATCACGATGCTGATAAGCAGAACCAGATTGAAGAACGGTTGAGCCAGGTTGCGGCGTTCGCGGAGCGCCTGCACCAGCCGCAGATCGAGCAATGGGGAAGCGCGCCAGATATCGTCCTTGTTCACCACCAGGTCGCGCAGCATTCCTCCCAGCAGTCCCACGCCGGCATAGAAAGGGAAGGTGGGATATTCACGATTGATCAGCGCGGGCAGGGAGATCAACAGTCCAGCGATCATCCCGGTGACATACCCTCCAAGCAGCCCTGCAAGCAGGCTGCCTTCAAGTCCCAGATCGGCGGCGTCATAAGACTTGCGGCGGATGCGGAGTTCGACGCCCGAAGCGAACATCGCGCAGAACCAGAGCGCGAGCTGCAGCCGCTGCCCGAGAGTGCGGTCTTCCTGCACCAGAAGTTGCCGCAGGCTCTTGAACCGCACGAAGAGGCTGGCGAGAGACGCCACCACTCCGACGCGAACAAGCAGCGTGATGAAGAGCTGTTCCAACTGCGCCCATTATAATGAGTGAACGTCGGATAGAATGCGGGAACTCTTATCGTTTCGGCTGGTCAAGGTAGCCGAAGCGGCTCTTCCCAGCGAGTACGGACCATTTCGTATCTATGGCTTTGAAGGCTTGTTTGCGGGCCGGAAAGAAGAAGCCGTGGCGCTCAAGCTGGGCGATCTCACCGGCGCGCCGCCGCTGGTGCGCGTGCATTCCCAATGTTTGACCGGAGACGTATTCCACAGCCTGCGTTGCGACTGCCGTGCGCAACTCGACCTGGCCTTGCGCACGATCGCGCAGGAAGGCCGCGGGCTTCTCATTTACGAGAACCAGGAAGGCCGCGGCATTGGCCTCTTGAATAAACTGCGCGCCTACGAGTTGCAGGATGCCGGCGCGGATACGGTGGAAGCCAACGAGCTTTTGGGATTTGAAGCGGATTTGCGGAGTTTCGAGCTGCCCGCGGCGATTCTAAAGTACTTCGGACTCACCGAGATTCGGCTGCTTTCGAATAATCCGGACAAGGTGGAAAGCGTGGAACGCGCCGGAGTGAAGGTGGTGGAGCGCGTGCCGTGCATCGCGGATCTGGAGGCGTTGCGCGAGGGATATCTGGCGACCAAGCGCGATAAGATGGGGCACTTGTTCGAAGGCGGTTAGGGAATGGTTGCGAACCGGATCGTCATCGTTTTGGTTGCTGCTCTTTCGGTCGGCGTGAACCGCGGGCGGGGATGCGAATGCGCAACTATGGACATCTGCGAGCGGGTTGAGGAGACGCCGGTCATCTTCCTCGCCGAAGTGATTGATGGCGGTCTGGAGCCAGAGCAAAATGCCTGGATGGGCACCGCACGTTTCGCCAAATTGCGGGTAATTGAAGCTTTCCGGGGCCTGCCCCCGAACACCCGGGAGGTGATGATGGAGTTATCCTTCATGCCCGGAATGTGTTCGGCCATGCCGTATCGAAAAGGCGAGCAGACTCTGGTGTTCGTAAGTCCCGAGGCAAACGGAGCGCTTAGCGATGGAGGGTGCACCCAATCGCGGTTTGCCGAGGATGCGAAGGAAGACATTGAGTACGTTCGACGCTATTTCCGCGGCGAAACGAAAACCACAATCAGAGGGCGGGTGGCAGCCAACATGCACGCGAGCCTGGTGGATTTCATTCTCGATCAGGATCATAGCGAAGGGCTGCCGGTTGCTGGCGCGGAGGTGATCGCGGAAGCTGGTGGACGAAAGTACTCGGCACGCACGGACAACGCCGGACGTTACGAGTTGACCGGCGTGTCGTCAGGCGTGTACGCATTGCATGCGCAACTCGACGGCTACACCGATAAGGACGATCCCCGTGAACCGAATGAGCCGGCGAGCGTCGCCGAGCGCGGCTGCGCAATCAAGAACCTGAGTCTCTGGTCGCAGAATTCGCTGGAGGGGTCAGTGGTTGGTCCCGACCGCCAACCCATTCCGAACGTTGCCATCTTTCTCCAGAAGGTTGATCAGCCCGGCGAGTGGGGCGAGCAGGAGCAAACGAATGAGCGCGGGGAGTTCGTGTTTAAGGAAATCGATCCGGGTCTTCACTATCTTGTCGTGAGCCCTCAGGGAGCAACGCCGGCGTCACCGTTTTCACCCAGCTTTTATGGCAACTCGCAGGACAGGGAACACGCGAAGCCGATCGACATCAGGGCAAAATCCACTCTGAAGGACTACGTCGTGATGGTGAACCAAATCATCCCTACGCGAACTCTTCGGGTACATTTGACAGACTCTGAGGGTCGGCCCTTGGCCGAAACTTTCGTTCAATGCGCCGAATCCGGTCCGTCTGACGGGATCTTTCACCCGATCGCAGACGGGAAGTCGGATAGTGCCGGAATCGCTGCGTGCAGGGTACTGGGAGACCGTGCCTACCGGATTAGCGCCGCTCGCCCGGTATCGTCACAGCAGGGCAAGGCTGAGGGAGCGGACGCCAACATCCCCGCCGGGTCGCAGGACGAAGAGGTTTACATGCAACTCAAACCAGTAAGCGCGCCTCGATAGACCGATCGGCGGGAACGAACGCGCGGTGATATAAGTGAGGCCATTCCGTGACAATCAGTCTGACACCAGATCAGGAAAGGGCGATTCAGCAAGCCATCGCATCAGGCTTGGTCGGGTCTGTCGATGAGTTTATTGAATCGGCTNNTATTCGGGAGCTCCGAAAGGGCGTGAGGCTTGAATTGAAAGGAACGTCGATCCGGGAACTTGCGCACATCGGACATCGATATTGATGAAGGCGTTTGTGCTCGACGTGTCCGCATGCATGCCGCCGCTCCGGAACACGTAGAAATTCTCTAAACCCTTGCGCTTGGCTGCGGCTAATATCCAAACGCGTTCTTCACCCTCGTGGCCAATCCCGCCGTAAAGCGTCCCTCGCGCCATGGTTCTTCCACATAATGGAACGAAGCCATTGCGAACGAGAGCAACAGCAGAATCGCGAAGGGCATAGTGACGCGCAGCCTCGCGGCCGGTAGCAGACCCATCGTCAACACCAACGCCGGCGGGTGGTACAGGTAGAGCGAGTAGGACAGCTTGCCCAGGAATTGGGCCGGCCTGAAGTTCAACCAGGCCGCAACCGGTGAACGGGTCAACGCAATTGCCTGCGCCATCAGAATCATCACCAGAATCGGCTCCACCATGAAACCCACGCCAAACCGGAAATCGAGGCCAAACCGGTCATCGAGCGCCATGCACCCGATAAACAGACCGGCAACCGCCAGCATCGCGGCTGGATTGACGATGCGATTCCAAAACCCCCGCAACATGTTGTACCGCAGCAAGATCGCACCCAAACAGCCGATCATGAGGTGATCGAGGCGCGTGTCGAAACCGTACAGCAGGTGTTCCCACGAATCGTGAAAGCCGAACCAAAGAATCGGACGGTAGATCCAAACGCCGACGATCAGCGCGCACAAGGACAGCACCAAAGTCCGCCGCTTTTTCACCAGCGTAATCAGCAGCAGCGGCCACAGAACATAGAATTGTTCCTCCACCGCCAGCGACCACGCGATGCCCAGCACCTTACCCGAATCCTGGTGCGAAAAAATGTAATAGTAATTGGAGACGAACGCGGCCGCGCTCACCACTTCCTCCCACCGGATCAGGTTTCCACAGGCTATCCAGATCCCAATGGCCAGCAGAGAGGAGACGCAAAACGCCGGTAGAATGCGCCGCGCCCGCCGCATATAGAAATCGCGAAGGGAAATTTCGCCGCATTCGTCGTGTTCCTTCAGCAGCAGCCAGGTGATCAGGAATCCGCTGAGAACGAAGAAGATGAGAACGCCATGCGAGCCATCCGGAGCGAACGGCAGTTTACAGTAGTGGAATGCGACGACGATCAAGACGGCGATTGCCCGAAATCCATCGAGCGCCGGCAGGTGCTTGGCAAGCAGGTTCTTTTGCAGGCTCTGCATTCAAAGGGCTAACGGTAATGCACGTGATACGAGATTTGTCAAATGTTGCGGGCTCCGCTCAGTTATATTTTTAACATCAAAAGGTACCGCTTCCTAGGAAAAGTTTGATTTCTCACACACAGGCATGAACTCATTTACGTTCCCTTTACTCCTGAGTCTGAAGATCGCGGGGATTTCTACACTTTTTTCGCTGGTTGCGGGACTCTGGCTGGCCTGGCTTCTCGCCAATCGAACATTCCGGGGCAAGGAACTCTTGGACGCCCTGGTGACGTTGCCCCTCATTTTCCCCCCCACCGTGCTCGGCTACTACCTTCTCGTGTTGCTCTCGCGAAATAGCCCATTGGGCCACATCTACGAATCGGTGTTCGGCGTTCCGCTCGTTTTCACATGGCCGGCGGCGGTGGTGGCGGCCACCATCCACGCGATTCCCCTGCTGGTGAAATCCGCACGGGCCGGATTTGAACAGACGGACCCGGTCTTTCAGCGGGCGGCCCGATCCCTGGGCGCCGGCGAGTGGCGTATCTTTTGGCGCGTGACGCTGCCGCTGGCGCGCCGTGCCATCGTGGCTGCCGGAGTGATCGCGTTTGCGCGATCGCTGGGCGATTTCGGAGCCACGCTCATGGTCGCGGGTGACATCCCGTTCCGTACGCAGACAGCCGCCATCGCCATCTATGACGCCGTGGAGAGTAATCATACGCGACTGGCGGCCGCCTTGACCCTGGTGCTTTCCGGCGTGACCCTTGCGATCGCCTACACGGCCAACCGGATTGAGCACCGGCAAGCGCGATGACGCTGGAAGCGCGCGTTTCCAAGGTACTGCCCGAGAGTGACGATTCAGCGGGCTTCACGCTGGATGTTGAGTTTTCCGCCGGCGCCGGCATCACCGTCTTATTCGGGCCCAGCGGCGCGGGCAAGACGTTGACCCTCGATTTGATCGCCGGCTTCACGCGTCCCGATGCGGGGCGCATTCTGCTCAACGACGTGCTCCTGTTCGACGCCGCCGCCAAAGTGCATCGCAGGCCGCGCGATCGCGATTGCGGAACGGTGTCGCAGCGGGACTCGTTGTTCCCGCATATGACCATCCGGCAGAACCTGGCGTTTGCAGCGGAGCGGCGGCCGCGCCTCGAACGGCACCGCCGCGTGCAGGAAATGATCGACCGGTTTCATCTGGCGGATGTCGCGGGACGCCTTCCCGGAGCGGTATCGGGCGGTCAGCGGCAGCGTTGTTCCATCGCCCGCGCGCTGATCACCGCACCCCAGGCACTCCTTCTGGACGAGCCGGCTACCGGCCTCGACGCTCCGCTCCGCGCGGAGCTTTTCCAGATCCTGATCGACCTCAGGAAAGAACTCGCGATCCCACTCCTTTATGTGACCCACGACCTGGATGAAGCGGTGGTGTTGGGCGATCGGATGCTGATCTACGATGCCGGCAGAATCGTGCAGGCGGGCGAGCCGCAGAACATTCTTTCACGCCCCGCCACGGCGAAAGTTGCCGAAATGCTGGGCCACACCAACATCTTCGAAGCCGAGATTCTCGCGCTCGACCCGGGCCGCGATACCAGCCGCCTGCGGGTTTCGATCGGCAGCGCGCCGCCCGGCGAATTGCGCGGCCCCTACCTGCCCGGACATCTCATTGGCGACCGCGTGCGCATTGTGACGCGCGCGGATGAACTCCGGGTGCACGGCGTTTCCGGTGAGAACCGGCTACCGGCCGTACTCGAAACCACGGTGGATCGCGCGCGTATGACAGAGCTGCGTTTTGCGGGACCTCTCGTGGTTCTCGCGAGCCGCCGCGAGCGCGATTTTCGGGAATGGTTCATCGAGTTCCCGCCGGAAGGTTTGCGTGTCCTCGGCGCAGCGTAGCCCCTTGCGCTACTTTATTTCCGATGGCCGCGGCTCGGTGGTTCGGGAAGTCGAGCGGCTGCGCGATTCCGTTCATTTCATTCAAATCCGCGAACCGGATTTGAGCGCGCGCGAACTCGCCGCTGTCACTCGCTCCGTTCTCAAGGTTGCCCACCCCAGCGTGCGAGTCCTGGTGAATGACCGCGCGGACATCGCCATCGCCTGCGGCGCGCATGGCGTGCACCTCAGAAGCCGCGCCCCTGCTCCGTGGCGACTGCGCCAGATTCTGCCGGCTGGGTTTCTCATCTCCGTCGCCTGCCATAGCGTTGCCGGCGTGGTGCTGGCCGAGCGGGAGGGCGCGGACATCGCGCTGCTCGCACCCGTCTTTGAGACGCCCGGCAAGGGTCCGCCAATCGGATTGGTCGAACTGGAACGTGCGGCCCGAAACGCTCGCATCCCGGTACTGGCTTTGGGCGGCGTCACCCCCGCCGACATTCCACGCTGCCTCAGCGCGGGTGCGGCCGGCGTTGCGGGAATCCGGCTGTTTCAGCCCGCGCCTTAAGCCGGGATGCCAATTCCCGCGACATCCTTCGTTCGCAGATGCTTGATCTTGTCGCGCAACTGGGCGGCTTTTTCGAATTCGAACTTACGCGCCGCATCCCGCATGCGCTGCTCCAGCTCGGTAATGAATTCCTCCCGCTGGCGCGGATTCATGTCTTCCGTCTCGGGATCTTCTTCCACCGGAACCGTCACATAATCGCCCTCCGCGATGGCGATCAACGTCATATCAATCGGCTTGATGATCGACTGCGGCGTGATGTTGTTGCGCTCGTTGTACTCCAATTGCGTGCGGCGGCGGCGATTGGTCTCGTCGATGGCCGTCTTCATGCTATCGGTCATCACGTTGGCATACAGAATCGCGCGGCCTTCCAGATTTCTGGCGGCCCGGCCCATGGTCTGAATCAATGACCCGCTGGAGCGCAAAAAGCCTTCCTTATCGGCATCCAGGATCGCGACTAACGAAACTTCCGGTAAATCCAAACCCTCGCGCAGTAAGTTAATGCCGATCAGCACGTCATACTCGCCCCGGCGCAGATCGCGAAGAATCTTGATGCGGTCGAGCGTACTTACCTCGGAGTGAAGATAGTTGCACTTGACGCCCACTTCGGAATAGTACTCGGCCAGGTTCTCGGACATGCGCTTCGTCAACGTAGTTACCAGAACGCGCTGATCCAAGGCGACACGTTTGCGGATTTCATTCAGCAGGTCATCCACTTGACCTTTCACCGGACGTATCTCAATCTCCGGATCAAGCAGACCGGTAGGCCGGATGATCTGCTCCACGACAACGCCGGCGGATTTCGTCAGCTCGTACGGGCCCGGCGTCGCGGAGACATAGACGACCTGGTTGACGCGATGCTCAAACTCTTCGAAAGTAAGCGGGCGGTTATCAAGAGCGCTGGGAAGACGAAACCCGTGGCCCACCAGAACTTCTTTACGGGACCGGTCGCCATGATACATCGCATGAAGCTGCGGCACCGTCTGGTGGCTCTCGTCAATAAACATCAGCGAGTCCTGCGGAAGGTAATCGAGCAGCGTAGGCGGCGCTTCCCCCGGCAGGCGGCCCGAGAAATGCCGCGAGTAATTCTCGATTCCGTGGCAATACCCAATCTCGCGCATCATTTCCAGGTCGAACATGGTCCGCTGATGCAGGCGCTGCGCCTCGATGATTTTCCCCTGCGCTTCCACCTGTGGACGCCACCAGTCGAGCTCCTTACGGATCGACTCCATGGCGCTCTCCTTAGTGGAATCCGCCATTACATAGTGAGTCTTCGGATAGATGGGCAGGCGCTGGTAAGTCTGGCGAATTTGTCCCAGGATCGGATCGATTTGAGAGAGACCTTCCACCTCATCGCCCCACAGGTCGATCCTGTAGGCATAATCGTCATAAGTGGGAAATACTTCGATGGTATCTCCCCGTACCCGAAAAGTGCCGCGTTTGAAATCGGCTTCATTGCGGTCATATAAAATGTCGACCAGCTTCGAGACGATGGCGCTTCGGGAGATCTTCTGCCCTTTTTCGAGCATCAATAACATGCCGTAGTAGGCTTCCGGAGATCCCAGGCCGTAGATACAACTTACGCTCGCGACGATGATGCAGTCGCGGCGTTCAAACAGCGACCTTGTCGCGGAGAGGCGTAACTTGTCGAGCTCATCGTTAATGGTCGCTTCCTTCTCGATGTACACGTCGCTCGATGGAATGTAGGCTTCCGGCTGGTAGTAATCGTAGTAACTCACGAAGTACTCAACGGCATTGCGCGGGAAGAAAGTCTTGAATTCGTGGTAAAGTTGCGCCGCCAGGGTCTTGTTATGCGCCAGTACCAGAGCGGGTTTCTGCATGGCCTCGATGATCTTAGCCACGGTGAAGGTCTTGCCCGACCCGGTGACGCCGAGGAGCACCTGATGCTTCTCGCCTTCCTCAAGCCCGCGAGTGAGATCGGCGATAGCGGCGACCTGGTCCCCACGTGGGCGATAGTTGACCTCAAGCTCGAAATCCATCCGTCATCAGTATAGTGGGTAGCGCGGCCCGATTGACAACGCGTGGCTCAATCAGCCGTCCTCGAAAGTGATCTTGCGAACGCCGGTTTCCATGCACGGAAGATTCAGGACTGGCCGGGCTTGTCGAGGCTGCCCGCCACCTCCCTGCAGATCGAACAATTCCAGCTTTTTTTCGGCAACCTCGACTTCTAGACGATCTCGATCCCGTCGGAACTCATAAAAGATCAGGCCCTCGCCCACGTGATCTATCATCTCGACATCCGACGGCATATTCTTGGCGTACCGCGCGAGCTCGTAGCTCTCTTCCGAATCAAGTGCAGCCTTCCTCTTTTCCAATATCTCAACTTCAAGTTCCAAACGCGCGCTTGACGTCATAATTCTGCATTCCTTTGTGATGATGAGGCGTCTGGGAGGCGCTGCTTCGACTGTCACCCTGTCCCCGCTGAAAGCCCAACTGGTTCCAGAATGGAGTGCGGCAAACTGACGACAATAGAGCCGGCAACCATCCGCAACTTTACGATTTCCCGCATAAACATATTTGATTTTTCGCATAGACAACCTCTTCTGGGGCAATAAGCTCCCTCCACTTCCAGTGGAGGTGCATTGCACCCGCTGTTGTCCAGCGCTACTTCACTCTTGATGAAGTTCTTTTAAGAAAATCATTCCGGGGATGTGAATATCGATTCCGGGCTGGGGCAGTTTTCCCATCCATTTAGCCCCGGAATCCATATTCACATCGCGTCGGAATCCATATTCACATCACCCCGGAACTTTCATTCACATGCCCCGGATTCCGCACCCTTCGAACATGATCCTCTTCCCGTCCTTGAATACCCATGGGAACTCGCCGTAGCACGTGATGTTGCTGTTGGGCATTACGCAGAGGTTCAGGCCCGGGGGCTTAGACTTCGAATTAGCCGGAGGGCGGGCGGGTAGATCTGTGTGAAGTTCGCGCCGGCGTACACTTTGTTTGTGGGGTATGGACTGGAGGTGACCAGGTCGCCGTAGAAGATGCCCGAAAAGGCGAAAGCGTCTGTTTCGTTGCCAACCCCCAGTCCTTCGCATGTCGAGCTGCCCGAGGCGTACTTCTGCATGTTCACGCCAGCGGCTTGATAAGGGTTCTCGACCGTTGGCTAGAACACTATGCTGCTGAAGCCGCCCACCAGCGGGAGCGTCGCTTCGCCGATGAGGTTGCCTGACGGGAAGCTCTGTCCCACGATCATTTGCGTGCAACTCAGGCCCGTGCATAGGACTGTCCAGAGGGACGTTCCGTCTGGGCTGAAGGCCATCGTGTTGCTG
>PLFE01000145.1:0-3779 GCA_003136675.1 Bryobacterales bacterium | reverse complement strand
AACGTCGCGGTCCCTAGGGGATCAGGAGCAGTGCGTGAAACCGGAGACGAAGGCCGCGCATACAATTTGAAAATAAGGTTGGTGCGCCCGGGGTGATTCGAACACCCGGCCTACTGGTTCGAAGCCANNCGCCCGAGTGGATTCGAACCACCGACCTTTTGCTCCGGAGGCAAACGCTCTATCCAGCTGAGCTACGGGCGCGCGTACCGCTATTATACAGTTCAAGTGTCCACCAGCCCCGGCAATCGCGAGATCGAGATCAAACTGCGCGCGCCCAACCCGGAGTCCGCCAGTGAACTTCTGCTCACCAGCGGATTCTCCATCCAGCGCGAACGCGTCCATGAAACCAACGTTCTCTATGACACCGCGGCCCAGCAACTCAAACAAGCCGGAGAGATGCTGCGCGTGCGCGAGGCCGGCAAACGATCGGTATTAACCTTCAAGGGCGCCGGCATCCCCGGACGCCACAAATCACGCGAGGAACTGGAACTGGATCTCTCCTCCGCGCGCGCCATCGATCAAATCCTGAATCGGCTCGGCTTCGAGCCCGCGTTCCGCTACGAAAAATACCGCACCGAATTCAGCCGCGATGACTCTCCCGGTACCATCACGCTCGATGAAACCCCCATCGGAACATTTCTCGAACTCGAAGGCGAGCCCCAATGGATCGACGACACCGCGGCCAGCCTCGGATTCCGCGAGGAAGATTACATCACCAGCAGCTACGGACGCCTCTACCTGGAATGGTGCGCGGAGCACAAGCACCTCCCAGGGGATATGACCTGGGCTCACCTTGCGGCCGCTGAGCCCGGCCTCTAACAAGAAACCGTCGAAGGACGCGTCTTCGTGCGATTCGTGAACAGGAACCAATGACCGCTTAACGGATCATGCCCTAAGTGGTCGCGCACCAAACCATGCAGGCATTCAAAGCCCTTGCGCATATCCACGCTTTCAACGGCGATGAAGATCTTCGTGGCGGACCGAGTCCGAACATTTACGCGCTTTCGACAATCCGAATTAAGCCGCTCAGTTCCGCGTCGCGGAACCCCCATGAGCTTTCGATTCGACGCCCGTCAACCAGCACGACCGCGAATCCTGCCGATGGCTCTGGCTTATCAGCCGGCGCCTTCTCGATAGCCACTTCCACCAGCCGCCTCTTCTGGGCTTTCTTCCACCGCCAATAATCCAGGGTCGTCACCGGGATGTCAATGCGCTTGCAAAACTCGCGCCGTGACAAGCCGCTGCGTTCGAACTCCTCGATGATCTGTCTGCCCTCTTCGGCGCTCCGCTTTTTCTCCATACCTCATCGTCGATGCGATCACGGTCTCGCTTCAAGATGGGTTGGTCAGACGCTTACAATGGAGGATACAACATCTGCTCATAGCTCAATCCGCTGCCCGGCTCCACTCGCCGGTTCAGAGCGTCGAACGTCCCGGCCGTGGATGTGGAATCTACCGTGATCAGATTCCCCTCCGCATCCCACCCATAAGTGTGGAAGTTGCCGTTCGTAAGATTCCCGTTGTTATCATAAGTCGGCGGGTTGAACTGGTTGAACCGTTGAACATCGTCCCCGGACTCGTCCCATTCATGCCCTCCGTAATGTCATTGCCTCATTGCCTAATGACGTCGTCGCGCCGTCGTNNCGCATCGCTCCCCTGGGTTACCTGCGTCACGCGCTGGTAGTTATCGTAGCCTGTTCCTTGTCGAATTCTAATCAAGAGTACTTCAACAATCCTCCCTTGTAACATGCCGTAACATTCACGCGGACTAATGCGAATTTGAGAACGATGCCGGAGAATATCGTGGCTAGTTACAGTATAGTTAACGGTCTCGCCTTGCGGATGACCTTGGTGGGGCGGGTGAGCGATTTGATGCTGGAAGTGTCGTAAGAGACGGACCCGCCGGCCTGCGCCAAGCAGGGTCAAAACGAGCTTGGTGCGGACTGGACTCAAACGTCAGCACGCCAGGTTCCTGCACGCGTTCGCCATGCACGGCCAACCCGCGACTTCCCCGGTGAAGGCAGTCGGAACCGAATATCGACGATTGTCAAGACCGCAACAGGATGCCCGGAAGTGATGACCGGCCGGTACCTCCACTGTTTCACGGCATCCCTAGCCGCTCCAACAAGCTGCGGCGGACCGCTGACCAAACTGACGTCATCAACGGTCCCGTCCGCAGCTACCCTCACGTCTAGGCGCACATCGCCCTCAACGTTGTCCGACTTCGCCTGGCTAGGGTATACCGGGTCAACGCGGGTGACAAGCCGACGATCCATCACGCTCCCGTCCACCCGAACTGCGGCCCCTGAGGAACTCGCGGGAGGTGAGGAACCCTGCGGCCGATCCGGCTCGTCGCAGGTGCCGCCGCGAATCATGTCCACATCCAGCTCGTCGGCCCCGGCTAGGCCCAAATCCTCCCCCGTGGGGGAGTACCGCGAGTATAAGAAATACGGTCTGCCGAGGAGATCCTCCTCGTATCTCTTCAGCGCCAGCAGATCGCCCCGGTATTTCCTGGGGCAGACGATAACGTCGTAACCCACTACCCCGTCCGATATAAACGTGACCTGGCCGTTGCCGAGCCGCACGGAGAGCAGCGCCCCCGATGTTGCATACTCATTCGAGATGAGGTAGAGCGTGTTGTGGGACTCGTCGAGTTCGGGGCGTCCGAAGTAGGAGCCTTCGCGACCCTCATACCTGGCTGGCCCGGCGTAGATCAACTTCGGTCCTCCGCTGGGGAGATCGATTTTGTAAATCGCGTTCCGGAACACGTCGCCCGCCGGATGCCTGAGAAATACTACGGTTCGTCCGTCGGGGCTGATCCAGGGCGCCGAATCGTAACCGCTCTGAGTGAGCTCGGTCTCCTGCCCCGACGGGTCCGTGAAGACGACCCGCCCGTCTCGAGCGCTGACCCGTCCGCTGGCGGCGCCGCTGCGCACCAGGTACAGCAACAACAACAGTATCCTAGAAGTAACTCGCATAGTTTTTCCGCAGGCAGTCCAGTAGACTGCTGACGGAGTTGATTGCGGACTGGGCGTCGCTTCCATATTTCGGATTCGTGGCGTAGTGAACCGCCGTAGACATACCCTGAAACGCACTCGCAAGACTCGCGCCACTTCCCAACTGCTGGCCGAGCACGTACCCAGCGCTGACGCCCGAGATACCGTTGTAGGATCCATATTGTGTCCCCGAGAAGAGGGCCGCTTCCGCAGCTCCTAGGAAGCTGCCGAAGCAAGCCCAAAGTGTAAGTCCCATCCGAAGTCAAGTTTCCATTGGCATCGTAGGAAAGCGTCCCGGAAGGAATTGTCGCAAAACTTCCCAACTCCACCCGCCGGTTCAGCGCGTCGAATGTGCCCGCCGTGGAAGTACTGTCCACGGTGATCAGATTCCCCTCCGCGTCCCAGCCATAAGTATGGAAGTTATCGTTCGTAAGATTCCCGTTGTTATTCATATGTCGGCGTGAAAGAGCCGATGGTGAGTCACCAGAATTCTACACCCCCAACTCAATGAAAACAAATCGCCGCCGCTTCCGTGAACCCACGAGCACCAAAAGGAGCTGGTAGTCTGGACTGGATTGCTCCAAAAGAACCGGTGCCGGGCGTTGGAGGAATGAAAACGCCCTAAGGCTCCAAAATAGCGTAACTGGGTTCGTTCCTCACAGTAGGATTTCCGTGCAGTTAGGAGCGGGCCGCCGCCCTGGTCAACTCACCGTGCGCGTCTCAGGACGCCGCGTAGAAGAAACATAATAAAACAGATAGAGAGAAAATTTGGTTTGCATTCTGG
>PLFE01000186.1 GCA_003136675.1 Bryobacterales bacterium | reverse complement strand
TCAAACTGACCCACTACCGAATTTCCGCGTCAATATTTCCGAGGAAAAACCGCTTGACTTCGTGTGCTCTCGCGCGGCACACCTACTAACCATGCGATCTTTCGCGCCGCGAGATTTCCTTTGTCTCAGAGCTAAAACGTTGTGCCGGAAGGGCCGTGCCTTCTTGATGCCCGTGCGCGTGGCCTCCGTTGCTTTTGCGGTTTCTTATGCGCTGCCCGCCTTCCAGACCTGCACCACCTACCAGGTCTCGATGACTAACCTCACGAGCCCCGGCGCCGGCACGGTATTTCAAGACGGCAACGCCAACTACGGCGGGGACAACTTCCAGCTCACGCTGAAGCCGGCACCGGGTTGCCAAGCCTTGGTGAATGCCCAGGTGTACGTTTCCACCAGCTTGAACGGCGCCGATTTTGGGGGCTGGGCGAACCCTGGTCCAACCGATTCTTCGGGCAATTTTGCGAGCGAAGGCTTTATCAATGAGGCGCCTGGGACGTACAAGCAACTTTGGTATATAGAAACGGGGCAGACTTACCTGCAGGCTACGCCGGAGTTGGTCTACCAAGCCGTTCCGGCTGCGCAATTCGCCGCGCCCGCCAGCACGACCACGGAATTCGTCTATCTGGGCGATCGGGCGCTAGCGGAGATACATTCGCCTCCCGCAATCTTCACCGATATTCCGGCGACCGCGAGCTATGCGAACGACGCAGACGTCCTGGCTGCCGATGGGATTCTTCCGGGATGCACTGCAACGACTTTTTGCCCTACCGGTTCTTTGACCCGGGCGCAGTTAGCTGTTTCCGTGGTGCGCTCGATCTTTACGGCGTTGAACGGCGCCTCGCAAGCGAATAACTTCTCGTACCCAACATCGGTTTGCTTCTCCGACGTCAGTCCCAGTTCGCCAAGCTTCCAGTGGATACAAAAGGCGTGCCAATTGGGACTCGTGGCTGCCAACGGAAATTTCTATCCGAGCCAGAACGCCGCGAATCAAGATACTTTGGGCTTCGTTATCCGTGCGGGCGTGTGTGTGAGCGCGGGGGCCACGCCGCTCTGCGGGTCGGCGACTTTCCCGTATCCATCGACTCCGCAGTACTTTGCCGACGTGCCTTCTTCGTCCGCGAATTTTCCCGACGTGCAGGCGGCGGCCGTGCAGTCGATCATTCCCGTAAGCACCGTGCCCGGGTACCCGACTCTGCTTCCCGATTGCACCACGGCGGGCAATTTCTGCGCGACAACCTCAATTACGCGGTCGCTGGCTTCGATGTGGATTGTCAGGGGCGTTCTGGGCGACCTTTCGTACTGAAATACGCTTCCATTGTGAGAGGAGATTCAATGATGAAATGCTTAGCCGTAGGCCTGTCGCTTCTGATGTTCACAACGGCGGCGGTCCCACAAACGAGCGGCCGCGCGGCTAGCGCTGCAGCGACGACCCTTGTTCCGAACGCGGTTATCGTGATGAACCGGTTCGGGATTTATCCGAACAGCATCACGATGCCTGCCGGGCAGTTCCTCTTGGTTCTCCACAATCGTCTTCCCGAGCAGGACGAGACCGTGCAGGTGGCGCTGAAGGGCTCCGAGCCGAGTGCGAGCACGGCTTCGATTACCACTTCCGCCGGCCACGCGATGGCGTGGCAACTTCTGAATCTAGCTCCAGGCAGCTACGTGGCCTCGTTCAAGAACCACCCTAATTTCAGCGTCGCCATCACCATTACCGACTAAGGAGGAGAGGCCATGAAAAGAGAGAGGATCGCTTCGTTGGGTTGGCAGAGTGCGAGGATTTGGGCGATCGGCGCGGTGATGTCCATGGGTGCGCCCGCGGCGTTCGGTCAATACGCGCCCATCTCCTCGCCGTTTGACGGCACAACCCCCGCAGGGAACCAGCCCGAAGCTCCCGATGGGGCCTTTCACCTGTCCGGGCTCGATAAAATCAACCTTTCAAGCGATCTGATGACTTTCTTTCTTCCGCTGCTCGATATACCGGGGCGCGGCGACGCGAAGGCGACGGCCGTGCTCCGGATCGCGTCTTCGTGGAAGGTACAGACCCTCAACACCCCCTCGAACTGCAACCAGACCAGTTGCACATGGACCACCTCATACGTCCTTTTGTTCGATCCATGGTATGAAACGCTGACGACCGGGACACCCATCCAGCCAACCCTGGTGGGTGGCTACATGATCCAGCGAGGGGCGGGAGACTATTGCCAGACGAGCGGGAATAACGGCGCAAACAGTTACTTCGTGAACACGTTGACGCGCCTCACAGAGGTGCAGTCGGACGGGTCGGAAACCGAGTTTAGAGACGTGGTTGGAACGCAAGGGTACCCGGCGCTGGGCGGGTTGCCCGCTGGTCCCTACTCTCTCCAGAACTCGTCGGGATATCCGCGAGGGCCCCTGTGGCAGGCCTTTGACGGCAGCGACGCGCTTTTCACGGCGAACGCGGCGGTTGGCGACCCCACCACGTGCACCCCACCGGCAGGCGGAATCGGGGGAACCCTCGTGGATCGAAACGGGACGATCCACACCTACTCCTCGAACGTCGGCTTCGCCGGCTACGAAGTGAAGGTGGAAGACCGCAACGGAAACGTCCTTTGCCTGAGCGCGGACTGCGCGACCAGCCAGGGCGGCACGTCGGGCGACAGCCAGGTGATCACCGACGACCTTGGCCGAACAACCACAATCACGTATGGCGCGTCCTCGTCCACCATCACCTATCCGGGGACAGGCGGAGCGTTGAGGACCATCACGGTGGACTACAACTCGCTCGGGAACTTACTGAGATCAGGCTACAGCCTCCAGACGGTCGCTAACGCCTTTCCGGTCTTTTGCCCGCCAGACGGGTCGCAGTCGAACTGCACCTCCACGATCGACCCGAACAACCTGCCCTCGGAAGTCCTCCTCCCGGATGGCACGAGCTACAATTTTCTCTACGACAACTATGGCAATCTCGCGGAAGTCGACCTCCCGACCGGAGGCGCCTATCAGTACGACTACTACACCGGCTCACAGCTCTCAGTGTTCCAGACTGGCAGCCCGCCCACCGCTTCCTTCTCAATCTACATGCTGGTGAAAGAAAAACGAGTCTACAGTGGGGCCCCATCCACCAGCACTCTGCAGCAAGTGATTTGTTTCGGCGGAACGTCGAACCGGATTACCTACGCAACGCAAACGGGCTGCCCAAGTCCAACGCTCGGGAGCGAGAGCGTCACCGCCCTCGGATCGGTCCTCGCACCGCCGGTTACCGGGGAATACGCAGGTGGGCTCTTCTACAACGGCTGGATGACGGGCGTAGAAACAGCCCACAGTTACTACGATCTAAACGGCAACCTGCTCAAGACCGAAACCAAGACGTTTCAGGGACGCGCCTGCGGAAGCGGAGCCGACTGCGCGCTCTTCACAGGCACGAACCAACAGGGCACAAGCGCCGGCACATATAACTCGGGCTGCTCCAACCCGAATAGCGCCTCTCAACGGGCAGCATGCCCCGCGCACGACACTCAATTGGCCTCCGAAACCACCGCCTACAACGGCGCGACCTCGCAAAATATCTACCAGTACGACAAATACAACAACCGCACAAGCGTAGCGGAATACGGCTTCGGAAACGGGGCTCCAGGGGCGTTGATTCGCACCACAACAACTTGCTTCGATGCTGACACGTCATGGTGCCCGACCACCCAGGGCACGAGCTATTCGGCTTACCTTGCGGCTAACATTCTGGATCTTCCGCTGGTGGAAACCGTCTACAGCGGGAACCCAACCAGCAACATGATCGCGGCGCAAACCAGCTACATGTACGACGCCGGAACCATCACGGACTGCGCCGGAATTTACTCTCACGACACCGGGTATGGCACGAGTTACCAGACGCGGGGAAACGCCACATCAATCTCTCGCCTGCTAAATGACTCCATCAACAACATCAGCAACGTGTTGCTGACGACTACGCAGACGTTCGACATCGCCGGGAACATGCTCACCACGGTTGACCCGCGCGGGGTTCAGGAGCAAACCTCTTATACCGACCCTGCGAACACCAAATACTTTGCTCTTCCCATGTCCAAGAGCTACTATACCGGGCTCGCCGGCAATGATACCAGCGTGTTCACGGATACGTTCACTTACGATTTTAATATCCAGAAACCGACGTCCTTTTCCGATTTCAACGGCCAGATCACGACCTTCGCCTATGCCGATCCGAATATGCTGGACCGGCTCACCAATATTACCCACGCGGATGGCGGCCAGGTTAACTTCACGTTTCAGGACACTCCCGGCAGCTTCTACACGAAGACCGCGCAAGACAAGGACGCGCCGGGAGACGGGCTGATCGTCAGCCAGATCGATTATGATGGCCTGGGCCGCAAGTCTCAAACCTGGTATGGCGCGCCGGAGGGGAATATCGAGACCTGCTACACATATGACGGCAAGAACCGGCTTGCTTCGGTTTCGAACCCGAACGCCGGCTCGTGCGGCAGTGCTTTGACCAGCTATGCCTACGACGTGCTTGACCGCAAGCTGACGGTTACCGCGCAGGATAGTTCGGTGACTCAGTACCTCTATAGTGGCGACACCTCGAAGCTAACCAACGACACGCTCGAAATCGAACCGCCGCTGCCGGGCCAGACCAACGGCAATAACCGCGTGGATTATGTGGACGGGCTGGGCCGGCTGCGCGGCGTGACGGAAAACGCCACCTCGTGGATGGGTGGCACGTACGGGCAATCGGGCCAAGGAAACTACGGGACCGCCTACAACTACGATGTTCTCGATGATCTTACCTCGGTCACGCAAGCTTCCCAGACGCCGCGTACCTTTACCTATGACACGCTCAAGCGACTGGTGCAGGCCAGCAACCCGGAGAGCGGGACATTCAGCTATCTCTATGACGCGAGCGGCAATCTTGCCACGCGAACCGATCCGCGCATTTTACCGGGGACGAGCACGCACTTCCAGGCCACGTACGCCTACGACGGTTTGAATCGCAACGCCAACATCCCTGGCCCTCCCACTTATGCCAAGACTTATAACGACAGCGGGACGAGTTCGCCCACGCCCTGGGTTTCGATTTACTATGACCAGAGCGGCGCGAATAACTTTGCGAATGGAAAGCTGACCGAGACATACTCGAATTCCTACCAATACAACCGCAGCTACGATGCGATGGGACGGGTGTTTGCCACCTCGCAAA
>PLFE01000067.1 GCA_003136675.1 Bryobacterales bacterium | reverse complement strand
TCTTAAAGAGCGACGCGTCAAGCTGGCGCGTGGGCGGCCCGCTGAGCGTATTCCTGCCAACGTCACCCAGCGACAGCAGCGGCGGAGTCGTGAAATCCGAAACGTTGAACCATTCGTGGATGCTCTGCTGGCCGGAAGGGAGAGCGCCGTTGCTGGTTCCCACGTATTCCGCGTGCGACCCGCCACCGGTGTTCAGGGTGTTGGTGGCCGAGAGAACCGTGAAGGGAAGACCGTCGTAGAGGCTCAGGATTCCGTTCAACTGCCATCCATTGACCGCCCAATGGAGCAAGCCATCGTGATGGAAAGGTAAGAGGTAGTTCCAACTGGCGATAAAGCGCTGTGGAATGTTGAAATCGGAATTTCCGTAATCGTACTTGTGGTCGTAAGTATCGGTGAAGGTGGCGCCGCCCGAACCGGGGTTCTGGGAGATGTAATCCAGTGCGTGGCTATAGCTGTACGATACCTGGAAAGTCAACCCGNNGTATCTTCGATTTCGTTGATCGTCGAGTATAGCGGAAAAGGACGCCGCGAAATGATGGAAGTATTTCCGGGCACCGGCTGATTCAGGTTATTGGAGACCTCAAGGTGTGTACCGCTGGTTCCCGCATAAGCAATCGTGATGATCGTAGAGGCGGTCAGTTGGTGCTGAATGGAAGCGTTGAACTGCTGCGTCATCGGCAANNATCTCCGGCGGGTTGCCCGCGGGATTCACCGTGAGAGGTAACTGCGGCGCTGAGTAAAAGATGCCGTACGCGGCGCGGAACACGGTTTTGGGAAGGAAGCGGTACGCCAAACCAACACGCGGCTCGAAGTTCAGCTTGTTGTCGTTGACGCCGCTGACGGGGATGCCGTTGGTGCCCACTTGGGCTACCGTGCCGCCGTTAGCCGGGTTGAAAGCATAGGCCCTACGGTCTACTTCCTCCCATGGCCAGCCAAGATAGTTTTCATATCGTAGGCCCAGGTTAAAAGTCAGCTTATCGGTGATCCGGTAGTCATCCTGTACGAAGAAGGCCAGTTGTGACTGTCGGAATCCGCGGTCCCCGTTCAGATATTGCAGGCTCCCCGACACAGGCGCACCCAGCAACAGGTCGGCCAGACCGATACCGGTCCCGGCAAGATGTGCGGGGTCTGAGCTGTACGCGGTGGTAAAGGCCATGGTGCCGCGCAGGTTATTCACCTGGAAGAGGTTGTACTGGAGGCGCTGGAACTGGCCACCAATCTGGATGGTGTGCTTCCCTTTAGAGATACTGATGTTCTCATCAAACTGGTAGTTATTCGAAACGATAGTAGCCGGCAGGTTGCCCGCGCTTCCAATCGTCGTTAAGCCCGCAATGGTGATCAGCGGCAAACCATCTGTAAGTGGATCGCCTGGGACGTTACTTCCGGGAATCCCAATCCGCGAAGCGACCGGATTGCCTGCATTCGCGTCAGTGGTGTTGATGGCGATGCGTGACCAGCCCAGTCTGGCGGTATTCACAATAGACGGCGAGAAGATGTGATTCTCACTCATCACCGCCTGGTAGGAAGGCTCCTCTGAAATTCCGGAGATCACGCCGCCGACAGCAGGCGCAGGCAGCGGGCCGGGTTGATAAATAAGATCGGTAGCCTGGCTATAGCGGATGAAACCGTTATCGGCGTTGGTAAACCGGCGGTCGACCCGCACGTCGTACTCGTTTTCATCCGCGCTGCGAACCGGCGAATAAATGAAGTTGTTGACCGTGCCGGGTAGATTAGGCAGCGGGTCAAGATTGATCAGATTCAACGACACCGGGTTGATCATGCTGGCCGGGATCGCATTTCCAGCAAACGCTGTTCGCGTATAAGTGGACCCCGAAGGCGTCGTCGTCGTGGGGTTGTAAATGACGCTCGCCGCGCCGGCAAAATTACCTTCGCGATAGGCCGCCGTCGGGACCGAATCGACGAACGTCAGGCCCTGGCGGGTGCGCGTACCTTGGTAGTCGACGAAAAAGAACGTTTTCGGATCCGAACCCTTCTCCAGCGGTCCGCCGAACGTGCCGCCAAACTGATTGTTCTTGAAAGGGGCGATGGTCGATTTGTCGAAGAAGTTGCGCGCGTCGAGGTCCGAATTGCGGAGATATTCAAACAGCTCGCCGTGAAACTTGGATGTTCCCGATTTGAAAACCAGGTTCACCGTGCCGCCGCCGCCGCGGCCGTAACGCGCATCGGGTACCGATGTTTCCTCACGAAATTCCTCCACCGCGTCAAGGGGCGGGAACAGGACGATGCCGAGCCCATTGTGGTTCTCGCTGTCACTGACGCCGTCGAGAAGAATATGATTCTCCTCCATGCGCAATCCATTCACCGAATACCCGGTCGCGCCTCGGACTTCGCTGAGTGCCATTTGCCCCGTGATCTGGGTCTGCGCGGGAGTAGCTCCGTCGGTCAATCCCATCAGGTTGGCGAAGTTGCGCCCGTCGAGAGGCAGATTTTCAACCGCCGTCTCCGTCCGCACGTTCGACAAAGTGGTCGATTCCGTTTCAAGCAGCGCCGCTGAAGCCTCGACATCCACGGTGTTGGAGGTGTTGCCCGGCGAAAGCACGATGGTCAGCACGGCCCGCTGTGCAACCTCAAGAGTGAGATGCTGGCGCTCCGTGTTGAAGCCGCCTAGTTTTACTTCTACATCGTAGGCGCCCGGTGGAAGCGGCGGCGAAACAAATAATCCGTGCGAATCCGTCGCAGTTTGGCTCTCAAGGCCGGTGGCGGTGTTTTTCAGAATCACCGGTACCGCGGTGATGAGGCCGCCAGAAATGTCGTGAACTTCGCCAGTGATCAGGCCGGTGTCCACGTTCTGGTTTCGCGCAAGCGGCGCGACGGCCAATGCGACCAGTAGAAAGAGAAATAAGCGTTTCATTTTGTTTTTGCAGCTCCCTCCGAAAGACTTGCCGACCCCCAAATGAATCTCAGCTTTCCGTACTAGAAAAGCGTTGATGTTCCTAATGTTTATCTGTATGATCTACTTTATAGACAATGCCTGAAAGTGATCGATGTGTCAAGGGCTTTATGAACCAAATATTCGTCAATTTTGGCCGAGTCGTACTAGCCGTTGGATTTGTGACATGCGCTGCTGGGCAATCGAATCAGTGCGATAGCGGTATTTCCTCAGTCCGACGAAGCACAAAATCCTTGGCGCCGCCGGTTCAACCGGGAACCAACGCCCATGCGCGAGAAGGGATGGTTTGGATTGCGCCTGGTACATTCTGGATGGGGTCGGAGCATGCCGAAGCACATGATGCGGAGCCGGTGCATCAGGTTGAGGTGAGCGGCTTTTGGATGGATAGCACCGATGTGACCAACGCTCAATTCGAGCGTTTTGTGAGGGCCACAGGTTACGTGACGGTGGCTGAGCGAAAGCCGACGGCCGAAGATTTCCCGAACGCGCAGCCCGAGAAACTGGTACCCGGCTCAGTCGTCTTTTCCCCGCCTGCGAAGGGTGTGTCACTAAACGATTACATGGGGTGGTGGGCGTGGGTTCCGGGAGCCAACTGGCGGCATCCAGAAGGGCCCAAGAGCAGCATTGCAGGGAAAGAAAATCATCCGGTGGTGCAGGTGGCCTGGGAGGACGCGCAGGCCTATGCGGAATGGGTGGGCAAGCGGTTGCCCACGGAGGCTGAATGGGAATTCGCGGCGCGCGGTGGACTGGATCGCCAGCCTTACGTCTGGGGTTCGGAATTCAAGCCAAAGGGAGCGTTTCAGGCCAATACCTTCCAAGGCCATTTTCCGGATCACAACAGCGCGGAAGACGGCTATACGGGAACTTCGCCGGTGAAATCATATCCCGCGAACCGGTACGGGCTGTATGACATGGCGGGCAACGTGTGGCAGTGGTGCGCCGATTGGTATCGCGCGGATTACTATGCGCAACTGGCCAAGACCCGAACGCTGGTTCGCGATCCGCAGGGGCCCCCGAATAGCCTCGACCCGGATGATCCCGGAGTCGCCAAGCGTGTTCAAAAGGGCGGCTCGTTCTTATGCACGGATCAATACTGCACGCGGTACATGCCAGGTACGCGGGGTAAAGGCGAACCGGAAACCGCAACAAATCACGCGGGCTTCCGCTGCGTGAAAGCAAATAACTAAAGGACGAAGACTTCTGATCACGCAACTTTGGTGCGAGGGTGCTATAACGCTGCTTCACATGGGACAAAAGCCCTCGCTCTAACGGGGGCTTTTCCGTTTTGAAGATCTGGTGCTTCGCCACGAAAACTTGCCCTTTCGTCCCTGCGGCAGAAAATGGGGAGTGGGGATCGAGACCGGAAATTTCTCGCGTTCCTACTACACGGGTTTTTTCTAGACGAATAGGTACCAGAGAGCGAGCCCAACGCAGGCGGCAACGACCGCGCCCTCGGCATCTTCGCCAACCGCGCCGGGCTGGTCGTTTTCCGGGATCCGAATTCATGTTACGAAGAAGATATGCTCCTCGGTCTCCATGAACAGGTTATTCGCGGCTGGTGATGGTCCCTTTAGGATCATGGCCTTCTCGACCGGATAGAAATGGACTTACCATTGCTGCTCCTGCCTCTCACCGTGCACCAGGTGGCCACACACAATCTCGCCAATTTCAGCGCCGGTGTTTGGGTAGCCATCGTCTTTCTGACACTGTTTCCTTCCGTGGTGGCTTATCTCATCGATTCTTGGGCGCTCAAACACGTCGCGGCATCGCATCTTGCCGCGTTCGCTTATCTGCAACCGTTGTTGGCCACTGCGCTCGCGGCCGTGATGCTTCATGAAGCCGTATCGCCTGTGCTCCTGCTCGCCGGTCTGTTGATTCTCACGGGCGTTGTCGTGACCGAACGATCTCGCGAGGTCTAGCGGGCGCGGCGTTTGCGGAGCATGGCCCGAGCCCACAGGAAACCGGCGCCAACGAAGGGCAACAGGTAGAGCAAAAGATCCCACCTGCCGTATCCTGGCGGGGTCACTTCCACGGTCACGGTTCCTTCGCCGCTACCCTCGGAACTGGTGAGGATTATTCGTATCCGCCAAAGCTCCTGCTTGTCGAAGGGCGCGGAGGCGTCGTATTCCACCTGGCCGCGCAAGTCCGCGCGCCGGGCGGTGAAGCGGGCTTCGGGGAGGCGTCCGCTCACCGGCTGCACACCGATTTCCACCTTCACATCACTCGGGATTTTGCCGCCGGGTGGCGCTTCCAGCATCACGAAGAATGTTCCGGTTCCTATGTCGGGGTTGGACCAGACGGACACCACGCAAGGACCGATTTTACGATCCACCATGATGGCGAAGGGTGGTCCGTTGTGGGCGCACGCCAACGGAGCCAAGGCGAACAGGAGCAGAACGGCCGAGATGCGCATCTCAGTTAGCCACCCATATTCATAAACGTGCCGCGCATTTCCATGGGCTGGAGCATGAGCCAAACGGCACTTGCGAACAGGATCAGGCAGACCGCGGCCCAGGGAGTAAACGCCCGGTAAGGGCGTTCGTGGACATCTCCTTCAGCGAGGTGGTAGGTGACCAATAGCGATCCGGCGAGGCCGAGAAGAAGGAATCCCAGTTCGACAGGCTGCGCCAAGTTGCGAGGTAAGCCGGTCAAACTCCAGTTTGGTTCTCCGAGGATGGGCCAGTCGATGCGGGCCAAGGCACTTTGCGTTACCGGAATGAAAGTGAACAGTCCCGTTAAAAAGTGAAAGCCATAATGCGCCAACCAGACACCAAATCCGATGGGTACCAATCCATAGGAATATCGCAATGCCAGCGGCACGATGGCACGCTTGCTTCCGGCCCAAGTGCGCGTAATCCACGCAGCCACACCCAGCAGCACCACAGGCTCGACGAGAAGAAAGAATCCGAAGATGACCGCGAGCACGGGGGCTTCGCTATGGACATTCAGTCGCGTTCCAATCCAGGCCTCCAACGCGTATACCGGGCTGACCATGCCGAACGCGTTCACAAGCGCCCCAAAGGTGAATACTAGTGCCAGCGCGCCGATGTCTTTCCGGCGCGAGAAGAAGCCGATGCCGGAACGCCGTGGGTCCGTCATCAGCTCGCTTGCCGGCACGCGGCTGAGGATACCCACGTTGTCGTGGGGGCAAGCGTGAATGCAGTCCAGACAGAAAGTGCAGTCCATGTTACCCACCTTATGAGGTTGAAACAGAGCCAGTTCGCAGCCGCGCTGGGTTACCACGAAGGGTGAGGCCGCTTCACGCCGTCCGCGAATGCAGTCTTTGGTCGCGCAGACATTGCAAACACTCTGACGGCGCACTTTGATTTCGAGCGGTGACACCGTGGACGCGATGAAGTTGAACTGGCCGATAGGACAGACGAACTTGCAGAATGAGGCATGTTTGAAGAAACCATCCACAACGAGCACCGCAAGGAAGTAGGCCACGATCAGCACGGCAGTCCAGAGCGGCGAGGCCCAGAGATCGAAAAGTTCGTAAGTGAAAAGGATCAGCGCGAATAGGGCCACAGAGATCCATTTGTTACGCAGTGCACGAGGCCAGTTGAGACGCGGCTGGAACAAGCGGCGCGCCGCATTGCGCACCAGCATGAACGGGCAGGCAAGGCAGAAGAAATTGCCCGCCGCCAACAGAACCAAAACCAGCGCGCCGCGAAAATGAACCCAGGTGAGCGTAGTTGCGAGGTTCTTCGGAGCCAGCGTGGGCCCGAATAATCCGTGAACGATCATGGCGACGCTGACGATGAGCACCGGAATTTGAAGGAGCGATCGCGCGTGTCGCCACTGCAACAGACGGCCCAAGCCGGGAACCAGCAGCAGATCGAATTGGCTATTGGGAACGGACGCCCGTGATTTCAAACTGCTTTTCCACCTGTTCGCCAGAGGCCAGTTTCACATGAAGCAGGACAACCCAGTCGCCCGGCATCGTCAACTCTAACTGCGAACGATACCGGCCGGGTTGTAACTCCACGGCGTGGCTGAAAACCGGAGCCATCCCCGCGTGCGTCATGTCTCCTTCAAGGTCGATGTGAGCACCGGACACTGGTCGTGCGCTGGCGTCCGTCAAGTGAAGTGCGATACCGACCGGACCGGTGTGAGGCGGCTGGGGCGTGGTTTCGAATTCCACTTTGATTGCAGGCCCGGCGCCCGAACGGCTACCGCATCCACTCGCGAGAAGGATGGCCGCTATCGCTAGACTTCCGCGGCACACGTATTGAGCGCCGTCGGTCTCCAGGAGCACGTGCACTTATCCGAGTGCGCTTCACCCTTGGGAGGAAACATGTGATAGTACATGCCGATTACCATCGGGATGAATACGATGGTGTTGTAAAAGAGATGCAACTCGACGCGGGGAAACACCAGTTGCAGCACGCTGAACGGAACCGGCTTGTTCCAGAAGTTGTGATGCGTGGTGGCCTGAATGATCAGCAGCAGGTGCTCGATATGATGCCAGAACTGGATAACCAGCGCTACCGTCCACCACTTACGCGATAGGCCCGTAAACCCTGCGCGAAGAATCCAGATGCCCGCCAGCATGACGATGGCATAGCCGTAGTGCAGAACTTCCGACTTGATCAGCCACGGATACCACAGGCCCAGGACGCCGTTTGCCTGGGGCCGGGGCCATCCCATGATGTAAATCTGTGCGGCCTGCGCGAAATGCTCCGCCCAGTGCGCCAGCACGATGACCATGAAAATCTGTAGCGCGCGCTCATGCCATTGCGTGTTGAGTTTCTCGTAAAAGCTGGGACCCGCGGCAGATGCGAAACCCATGTTTGGAATGCTGGAAGCAGCCATCGATTACCTCAGTTTGTAGATATTACAATAACCACGACAGTGTGTCATATGTTCACGGAGTCGGTCAATAGTGAAAAAACGTTAATGGACTTCGTGCCGAAGAGCGGTCTCTAAGCCGTGCGCTGAGAAGCCGAACGGGCCTGGTGCGCTCTTATAGTCTAGGCGGCCATCCGTTCCTACAAGATAGAGCCGATCCGGCCAGCCTGTGTAGGCGCGCTCTGTGTTGTTATCTATCCCATCAAGTATCGCGGGAATCTGTATGCCGAGCCGCCGGACACAAGTGGAGGCCGTTTCGCCACGCTCTTCATTGGAACGAGGGGAAGCAAACAGCACCCCGTCGCGCACGTTGGCTTCCTGCGTCCAAAGGTCGGTCGGATGGGCCTCCTGGATATAAACCACGAAGAACGAGGCGCGGTCGCGATAGGTCTCGTACAGCTTGTTGAGCGCGGGAACCTCCCGGCGAAATGGCGGTCAAGTATAGCTCCCGAAGATCAGGACAACCGGCTTGGACCGGGACTCGGACGACAGCCTGACGAAGCGGCTGTGATCGACCGTTGCNNAATGTCTCGAATGGGAACAGTAGGAACGCAATGTCCGGAACCTTCGTCATGATCGCGCCGAAACGCTCCGGAGGCTGGCGCATTGCCGTGTACAGAGCCGCGCAGAGCATCCCGTAAAGGATCACTAATCCGGCGAGGCCGATCATCATGACTTTGGACAGACGCCTCATAAATCAAGACCCAAGATACTTCCCGGCCATCTGAGTGCCGGCCACGCGCGCGGCGATCTTCTGGAAGGCGATATCGCGCGAGGTGGAAGTGTCGTCGGAAAACGGAGCGAAGCCGCAGTCATCCGTCGTCCCCAACTGAGCCAGCGGCAGGTACTTAGCCGCCAGCAGCACGCGGTCGCGAACCTGATCGGGGGTTTCCACGGCAGGGCTGATCGGGTCGATGACTCCGATGAAAACGATCTGATCGGGTTGTAAGTGCCGGCGGATGATCTCCAGCACCCGCTCCGGATCTTTCTCGCTGGCAAGTTGAATATAGAAGCGGCCTACGCGCATTCGGAAAAGAGTGGGAAGTAAGTCCGCGTAATCGACGTCGGCACTATGTGTCGCATCCCGATCGCCCCCTGGACAGGTATGGAGGCCAATGGAAAGGCGCTCTCGCTGCGAGAAGTGCTCAAGAACCCGATTGTTCAGTGCGACGAAGCTTTCCAGCAGGCCGCCGGACGGATCGAGTTTAAGCGAGAGGCGCGCCTCGGTGAAGTCGATTTGGACGCTGTCTGCACCGCGCTCCAGGCACTGACGAATGTCGGCAACCGCTGCGGCAACCAAGTCGGACAGAAATGTTTCGCGAGCGTAACCTGCGATTCCGGAATCCGGATAGAGCAGGCTCAATGCCGACGCCGAGATGACTGCCTGTTTCACGGGTATTAGCGTAAGTCGCTTGACCGCCTCAAGGTACTTGACCGCGTATGCTCCGTACTGGAACGGCCCCTGTGTTAGCCGCGGTAACTGACGCGTGTGTCCGTCGGCGAACGGAATAACCACTCCATCGGAAGCCAGATTGGTGAGCCCATCGAGCGGGTAGGTTGCGAAACTGGGCTTGGTTTGCTCTCCGTCCGTGATTACGGGCGATCCCGTCTCTGCAAACCGCCGAATCGTATCCAGCAACGCGCGTTCGGCAATGCGATCGAACTCGCTGGCGGCCTTGTCCCCAAAGGCCGCGATCAGTTCGGCAGGCCGGGGAATGCTGCCGATCGGTTCGGTGGGTATCGAAATGCTCATCGCTTTGCCGCACCCACAGCCTGCAGATCGCGCACTAGCTTCATGTAGCCGTTGACGGCGACTCCCGCGGCCCTTTCCCTGTAGCTTTCGATGTCGGTGGGCGCAAACGTGCCCAGGCCATCCACATAACGGTTGTACATGCAAAACGCAGCGGCAATCAGCACCGTATCGTGAATCTCACGGTCGGTCGCCCCGTGGTCTCGCGCTCGTTCGATGTCGCTGGCCATCACGCTCTTGCCGCTTCTTTGAACCTTTCCGGCAATCGCAATCAGCGCCTTCAGCTTCTCTGAAATGGGAGCCGTTTCGAAGTCCTGTTTCACCTGCCGCACCAACTCTTCGTCGCCCTTCAGATGATAGGCGGCAAGCGCCCCGTGACTGGTCTGGCAGTATTGACAATCGTTCTCGCTGGACACGTAAGTGCCGATGAGTTCACGGTCCGCGCGGCTGAGACTATTCTCATCATGCAGTAACACCTGGGCAAGCTCGCTCATAGGAGCGGCCGTTGCGGGGCTGAATGCGAACAGCCCACGGATTCCGGGCAAGCCGTTATCTAAGTGAATATGTGGCATAGATAGTTGTAGATGGGTGATAATTGCGCCAGTCAAACCAATAATCCTTCTTGGCATCGAGCGGCGGCAGACAATGCCCGGTGAGCGGACCCCGAATCGCGCATCCCGAGAAGTTCCAGGCGCTGGAGCTCTCCGCGTCGAGCATCAGTTGATTGGTAGCCGGATCGGGTTGGCGAACGAATGTGGTGCCGGGCTCAGTGCGAAAGGCTCGAACCGAAAAGTCATCGGGTCCGATCAACAGCAGCACCGGTTCAGCGCCTACTCGGTCTTGAATGAGTTTCGCGGACAGGACGGCCTTCCAGGGGAACGCCTTACTGGCAGAGAAAGTTTCGATGCCTAACATCAACTCGCGTGGCTTCACGCCTGTCTTTGCTGTGTCGATAACGGAAGGATATCTCTCGACATACTTCTCCCAGCCCTTCCTCTCATACTGCGCGGCGAACTGCGCGTTTGGCTGTAGAACGAGACCGCGCGGTTGCTCTGCGCGCCAGAGAGCGAAGGTCAACTCATCGCTGTGAACGAGTTCCAGTTGCCTTCCTTTCAGAGGCCCAAAGATCGCCAATCCGGTGGTCTGCTGCCAAATGCTACTGGTTTCCTCATCGCGGAGAAGCGCGTTGCCGTTGCGAATGCCGGCCAGGCGGAAGGTGAGCACACGCCCGTCCAAGGTGCGCTTCCAGACGACGCCCGTGTGACACAGGGTGCAGTAAGTGGCTGCGATGGGAACGCCGCCCACTAGATCGTTGACAATGTGGTGATAACCCATAGCGCCGATCGGATAGGCATGTGTCTCTCCGCCCAGCGTTACGGACATGAGCATGTCGTCCTTATACAATCTCGTGGAAGCGGCGCCGGCGAAGGCCGGAGAAGGATAGGGATGAAACATCATCTCGAAAACGTTGAAACGGGTAAGCCACGCGCCGAAGATCGTCAGCAGCAAGCACAACACAAGACCCATGCGAGACAAGAGGCGCGTTCGCCTCCACGCCCAGATCAGGATACCTATCGCGATGACCACGCAAAGCGCCGACACAACGGGCCCGGCCTGTCGAACGGCCATCGCAAACGGGAATTCGCGCGAACCCTGGGGCCGGAACGGCCGGATCACATACATCGGCGCGATAAAACACAACAGAGACACCAAGGCGCAGGCCAAAGCGATGGGGATCGCTCGCAGAGATCTGGTGGTCAGTTTATGTGGGGCGGTTGCCTGCGTCATACCGATCTTGACAATCTATTCGCGAAGATAGCCGCGGGAAGCCAAGCCCTTGCCTTGCAGTCGGTGCGCCTCTTCGGACATCTCGGCGACGCCGGTGGAAGTAATCCACCGGTTGTAGAAGTTAAATAATGCGCAGGTCGTAATGGCGTAGTAGATGGCTTCATCATCCCAACCGGCTTCCCGCACGCGGTCGATGTCCGCCGAATTGATATCGGGTAAGTTACGGGTGATCTTACCCACGAGACGAAGCATGGCTTTGTCTTTTTCATCCAGAGGCGCGTTTTCTAGATCGCGCAGAGCGCTCCACACGAGATCCTCGCCGCCCAGCATCTCGGAAGCCGCCGCGGCGTGCGCCTTCGTGCAGAAGCGGCACTCATTCTGAAAAGAGGTGTACGCGGCGATTAGCTCCCGCATCCCCGGCGAGATGCTGGCCGGCTTGCGAAGCACGCCTTCGGAGAACCGCGAGAGATGAACCGTGAACTCCTGCTGGAAAGCAAACAGATCCCAGATCTTGCTGTATTCCGTGCCGTTCTTCCTCGCGGATTCGATGAGTGTCCGGTAAACGCCTGGTTTCAAATCGGATTCCACACCGGGGAGATAGAGAGGCTGCATAAGCGATTTCATCACTGCTCGCGATCGCGGCTGTAACCTTGGTGAGCCATCCGGGCGCCCATCTGATGGTATAGGTCCGGCTCGGTTGGCGTCCACGTGGCAAGCCCGTCTACATAACGGTTGTACATGCAGAATGCGGCGGCGATCAGCACGGTGTCATGCAGTTCAAGATCTGTGGCGCCCGCGTCCCGAGCGGCCGCGACGTCTTCCGCGGACACATTCTTGCCACCCTGCTGAACCTTCCCGGCAATGGTGAGCAGCGCTTTCAGCCTGGGACTGACAGCAGCGTTTTGATAGTCCCACCGGACGGCATCCACTAACTCATAATTACCCTGCAGATGGTGCGCGGCCGCGGCTCGGTGGCTGGTCTGGCAGAAGTAGCAGTCATTTCGGGTAGAGACGAAAGTCGCAATCATTTCGCGCTCTCCGCTGGTCAGCGAGCTGGGGCCGCGCAGCAGCACCTCGGCCAATTCCAACATCGGGGGAGCCGTCTCCGGTCGAAAAGCGAAGCCGGCTGTGATGCCGGGCAGTCCTTCCGGTAGGTTGATATGCGGCATAGTTAAACTGTTGCAACCTCAGCTTTGCGTCCAAGGTCCTTGTTGACCGTTACATAGCCATTGCTTGCGACGATCGCTCCGCGGCCGCGGTAGAAGTCGGCGTCTTCGGGGGCCCAGGTCGCCAGCCCATCCACATAGCGATTGAACATGCAGAATGCGGCGGCGATCAATACCGTGTCGTGTATCTCGATATCGGTCGCGCCGCACGCTCGAGCGCGGTCGATGTCTTCCGGCTTGACCTGCTTGCCGCCCTGTTGCACTCTTCCGGCGATATTCAACAGGCTCTTGAGCTTATCCGAAACCTGCGCACTCTCGAAGTCCCGCTTGACCGTTTGAACCAGTGCTTCATCGCCGCCCAGGTGTTGCGCTGCTATCGCACCGTGAATATTCTGGCAATAGTAACAATCGTTTTGCGACGACACATAGGTCGCGATCAGCTCGCGCTCCCCCGGCGTCAGGCTGTTTCTACTCCATAACAGCGTCTCGACAAGTTCGTTGAGAGGTTTTGCGGTCTCGGGGCGAAAGGCCATGAGTCCGCGAATTCCTGGCAGTGCTTCGGGAAGATTGAGATGGGGCATATTTGTTCCGGTACGGGCAAGCTTATCGATGCCGCGCGCATCCGGCAATAGTCAAAAAACGCTAACTGCGGCTTGCACGGAGACACTACTCACAGTCTCTCGGTCTTCGAAGAAGCGCAGCAGCTCCGATGCCACCAGCTCCGGCTCGCACAAGGGAAAGAAGTGTCCTGAATCCAGAACGGCCACCTCGGCGTCCGGGAGCAAACTGGCAGCCTGCCGCGGACCTCTTCGTAATTCGTTGTGCCGGCGGCACCGGCTTTATGGACCTTCCGGGACCCGGCCTGCCACTAGGCCAGTCAATAGAGTACTTCAACCTTCCACCAGCGGCTTCGGTCGGCAACTGCTTTACCGACGCGGTTGCACTCGCCGATGGTACAACACTCGGTACCCCTCAAGGTGAAATCGCCGGGCACGACATTTTCACAATGGTTTTTACCTCACGGGCCCGAAAGGCTGCCGAATGGTCGAAATTTGAAACCTTTCTCAATTCCCTCGACGGCCTCACTCCCGGAACTGCCTTACAGTCAGTTTATTCTTACGCTGCTGGTCTCGGTGACCCGATAGACGCCACTAAGCTTCCAGTGGTTCGTACAGCAGACGATTGGACCAAGAGTCAGGACCTCGCCGCCCGTGAATGGGTGCGCGACAGTCTCCAACTATCAGTACGTAACTTCAAGATTCGACGCGATCAATTACATCTGTCCGATGAAGACGCCTGGCGAATGTTCCATGACGGAATGTTAAAAGAACTAGCTTACGCCGACTACTCTCGATTCGCCCGACGAGGTGCAGCGCGATGAAAATTCTCACCCTCTTAACAGTCTCCGCTTTCGTTAGCGCACCCTTTTTCGAGTTGGGCGCGCAACAGTACAATTGCTCAAAAATGCAGGCAGTTCAAGGGGCCAACCACACGCCAACCCTCTTGCGGTATATGGCCCTTTGCGTATCAATTGTCCTGGAATTTTACAATCCAAACGATCAACACCGTCACTGGATCGGCTACCTCATCCCTTACTACGACCGCCGTTGCGCAGTCTTACTGCACCGGCTTTGTAGTCAACTGTCTGGGTTCTCTCCTGCCAACACCACCTTCGATTTCGCAATCCGGTTCAAATTGGATTTGGGTGCAAACAATTAAGAACTACCCCGCGTTTCTCGGTGGTGTTCTCGGCGGCTGGGGCTGCGGTCTTGCCTATTCCACAAGCACTGTGCCGCCAATAGTTCAACCTGAAAACTGGTGCCAATGCAACCAAACAACGTGTAACCAACCGGGTTGTACTCCGTGCGGCCCTCCCGCCTGTGTCGGCCAAATGTGTGGTCAAGTCTGTCTATCAACTATGTCTTGTTCCAACGGTGGGCAACCGGAATGTGTTGACGGATCGCCGGTCTGTGGAGGCAACACTTCCCCAATAATTATCAGTTGGGATGGTTCACCGATTGAGCTAACCAGCGCCGCTGCTGGTAAACTGTGGACTTTCTTCCCGAATCAACCGCCAATTCAAATCGCCTGGCTGGCCCCGAACACGACCCCGGGTTTCCTCGTTCTAGACCGCAACGGGAATGGGATCATTGACAACGCGACCGAACTCTTCGGCAATCATCCAGCCCAATCCAGCGACGAACAACGCAATTCCCACCAACCACGGGATGTAGCCGGACCGGAAGATCAAGTAGCCCACGAGAACGAGATGAATTCCAAATACGATCAGCGACATGGACCAGTTGAAATGAAACGAATGGAGCAGAAGCCACACTTGCGCATGCAGCTGACCGGGTCCAAAGACGGTCAGGTAATAAGGTGTGGCGAGGAGATGATAAACCTCCAGCAGGCCAAACACACTGCAAAGAGCGACGGCGGCGTACACCAACTGGCACCACGCGGCAAGTAAAGACAGCGCTCTGTTCACCGGGGCCAGCAGCACAAACAGCGCCCAGGCAATGATGATGTCACCGATAAAGCTGGCGATGTAACAGAGAATCGCGGCGGCAAAAAGGCCTAAATGGGCGGAAATGTTCTGCGCCGTTTGATCGGCGTTGCTCGCCACCACCAGCTTCGGGTAAATAGAAAACTCAGCGTAGCTCACAGGATTGAACAGATAGGCACAGCCCGCCACCAGCGCCGCCTGACGCAAGGTAACGCCATCGTAGGAGTTTGCTCTCGTAGGATTTGACAAGGATACCCTCTTCATTGGCTTGCACCTTGCAACGGGTTTGCGGTGCGTGGTCCGCTGGCGGAGTCAGGCGGGACTAACGAAGCGCCGCACCAGGAGCAGAATCGCAGATGGTTTGGAACCGTCAGGCCGCATTTGGTGCAGGCCGCGGCGATCGGCTGACGCAAGACAAAGTAAAGAAGAAATCCGAGCAAGTGAGGAAACAGGGCAGCGACCAGAACCCAGAGGATCGGCCGCATATCGCGCCGCCTGGCGTCCGCAAAAACGAACCCGAGACACAGAACCCAGATAGCCGTCACGATGCCGAACACTAATGCCCCGCTGCCATACACGGACATCGTCTGCAACATAGCGCCCTGGTCGGCGGTCTTGTATCCCATAACCAATCCGATCAGCAACATGCAGCCCCCAATCACCAAAGCCCAAAGCTGAACTGTCTTCGGCACAATACTCAAAAATCGACGCAGTCTCATAGAGTCCTTTCTGCCCGGCGAATGCCGGCTTTCGATAACAAAGGCAACAGCGGAAACAGCAGCAAGACACACAACGAGGGCACGATCCAGAAAGCAAGCAGCCCCCGCTGCACCTCGATGCGCTGTATGTCGAAGACAGACGCGATCAGTTGCCCGAATTCCAGATCGACAAACGAACCGCCCAATGTGAGTACGACGGCCGCAGCGCTGATCAACGCCCATCGCCGGCGAACTGACTGCGCAGCCTGGACCTGTTGCGCCCGCAGCCTGAGGGACGCGAGAACCCTGGCATTTAGTGTTGTATCCACCTCGAAGGAAAAACCGCCGAGGCCCGCGATAACTCTGTTGTTGGCGCTGAGATACTCCTGGCATGGAGCGCAGGTGTCGAGATGCTCGCGAAGAGATTGTTCCCTCTCAGCCGGGATGCCGGCCGCCAGACTCTCGTCGATCATGCGCCGGAAAGTTTCGTGGTGGTCAATGTTCATGATGTTTTTCCCTCGAACCGCGGCCGCAGCGTTGCCAGCCCTCGATAAATTCGGGAAGCGACGGTAGAGACCGGCGCTCCCACAATGGCGGATATCTCCTGTAGCGATAAATCTTCTTGAAAGCGCAGAATGAGGGCTTCGCGATAGACGGGCTCCAGGGTTTCGAGCGACCGGGCAAGCCGGTCGGCATCGTCTGTCCGCGACGCGAGCGCAAATGGCGAGGGCTCATCGGAAGCAGGCGCCGGTCGAACGCCGCCGTCATCATTTGAGTCCAGACTGAAAATCCGCCGCTGGCGCATGGCATCGACCGCTATATTGCGGGCGATCCGGAAGAGCCAGGGCTCAAAGCGGGACTGCCCGTCGTAGGAAGAGCCTCGCTCCAGAACCCGCAGCCACGTCTCCTGCACCAGATCGTCAACCCCGTCGCGTCTGCCCAACAGGTAAATAAGATAGCGCACCAGCCGGTATTGGTATTGCTCGACCAGAGCCTCAAGGACAACGACTTCTCCCTGGCGCAACCCAATCGCGATTTGTTGCGTATCGCTCTTCATTGACGCCCCCGAAGTCAACCCATAGTCGAACATACGTGGTGTATACGAAACAGGGCGCGGGAATTACGAAGAGACTCGCATCAGCGATACTCCACGTCGATCTTCTGTAATATGATCAAAAACGTATCCGGCCGCTCGATCAGCCGGTCGATAGGAGAAACATCCTGAAACGTGCTCTTGCTCTCGCACTTCTGGCAACCACCGCCGTCTGGGCCGCCGAGCCCACGCCGCTCGATATCAAAACGGGCGAATGGGAATACACCGTAACCATGCATATGGCAGGGATGCCCCAGGCGAGCGCCGCGGGGATGCCGCAGATCCCGCCCGACCAACTCGCCAAACTCCCGCCCGAGCAGCGCGCCAGAGTCGAGGCCGCCCTGAAGCAGGCCGGTAATATAGCCAGCGGCAAACCCATCACCAGCACCAACAAGCACTGCGTCAACAAAGAAGATCTCACCAGAATGAATCCCATGGGCAACGCCGACAAGAGTTGCAAGATGACCGTGACGAATTCTTCGAGTTCCCGCTTTGAGGCGAAAGTGGTCTGCGATTCCCCCGACAATAAATCCACCAGTTCCATCACCGTCGAAGCGACCGGCCCGGAATCCAGCAAGTTTAGCCTGGTGTCCACGGGAACCGCCAATGGGCACCCGATGAACATGACCGTCAATGGCACCGGAAAGTGGCTCGGCGCAACCTGCTCAGATACGAAATAACCAGCCGTTAATTTCCGGGCGCATCCAGTTCGTACAGTGAATCCATGCGGTACCCGCGGTAGGTGATCGAATTATCGATCAGTTCAAACCCAAACGTGCCGTTCGGCAAAACTTCAAAAGCCTCTCCGTAGGGGCTGCTCGTATAATCCAGCCAGCCCGCTTCGAAGTGGTAGTCTCCGTTGTCCAGCCGTTGCGCGCTGCCGAGAGCCGGCGAAAATGAGGGCATGTTCACATTGACCTGCAGGCTGACGGTGAGTGCCGTTTCGTCGATGTTCAGCACCTGCCCACGGCTCACTTCGCCCGGGTTCTCATAGACCCTCGTGTTCCCGTTGTCGAATAGTGAGATCACCGAAGTGCCGTTCAATTCGTACTGGACGTCGTGCTGGTGGGAAAACCACGGCCACGGGTCAGTCGTCCCAGTCATGGTGAAGTTGCCCTTCTTCCCCAGCGTCCACAGAACGTCGCCCGTCCCCACGCCGTTATTGAAATCGATTTTCACCACCATATCCTGATCGCGCACGGAGGCGAGGATGTCGCCGCTCGATGGAATGTAGTCCAGGCTGTTCATATGCGTCCAGTCGTTGGCAACGGGCGCGAGGACAAGGGGCGGACAGTTTACGTCGGTCGCACTACAGGTTTCATTCAACGGCGCCTTCAGATTGACGTCCAGGTGATCGAACGCGCTCCAGGTCCAATCCACCTGCATATTCGTATCGAGATCCATGATGCAATCGCCGAGGATATCCACCGGCGCCGTTGCGCCCTGCGTTCCCGCTGGGAATATTTCCTCCTGCGATGCCTTCACCAGAGTGTGTCCGTTGGGCAGCACCTCAGAGTCGTGGTTGAACCCCACCACGGCCAGTTTCCCCAGCGCCGCCAGTTGCTGGTTGATCCGCGTAATGCTGGTCTGCCGAATGGTATTACCGGCCATATCGATTTGACGGAAAAGCTGCTGCCGCAGCCCCGTGTTCTCATCGGCTGGATACAAAAGGAAGGTCGCGCCCGGAGCGGGTCGAATGAAATACGTTCCGTAGTTCAAGGCCGAATCGTAGCCGGGATAGTACCAGATCACGCGCCCTTTCAAGTCCGTGGCCGTCGGGACGAAGTCGAGGTTGTTCGTGTTGACCGGGTTGCTGTAGCAATCGAGCAACAGGATGCCTTGGGTGGCGGAATCCTGCGAACTTGCCGGGATCGGGATCGAAATCGTCGGAAATGGCACTCCTTTCGGAATCGACCCTGTGGTGAACTGCCCGGTTGGCCCATTCGTGGAACTGGAGCCCGTAACCACGACGTAATTCATGCTGTAGACGGTGTGGGGATACATGCCGCCGATGTAGAAGTTCATGCTGTGGCCGGTGCTGCAAGGGATGGCGGTGGTTTGATTCGACGCCGCTCCGGTGCTGAACTTCACGTAGATCGTACTTCCGGAAGCGCACGCCGGGGCACTATAGAGCGCCACCAGGGGATGGTTCGTCGCGGAAATCACCGGCGTGCTGCCGCTCACCCGTGACTTGATACCGAAGGGAATCGTCACGCTGGCGGTGTTGTTCGTCGTCAGGTTTCGCGCGATCGCCCGAACCTGATAGTTCCCTTCCTGCAAATAGGGTGTCCAAGAGAAAATATTCGAAACGTCGTAATCCTGCAGAACCACGAACCCCTTACTGCCAGCCTCCACGGAGAACTGGTAATCGAGCGCTCCCGCGTCGGTATCAGATGCGCTCGCAGTCCATGTGACGGTGGTTCCCACGAGCTGCGGTTGCGCAACTGATGGCGTGAGTTGAAGCGTGATGGTGGCCGGGAGCGGCAGAGCCATCAATAGAGTCATAAACGGCAGCGATGAAAGAAAAAGACGGCGCAATCAACCACTCCTTCCAGAGGGCAAGGCAGCAAAACTAGAGTGTATGACTGAGGGTAGCGAAGTATCGGGGCGTCCCGCAACCGGTACCTCCGGTCGGGGATGCGACAAATGTCGTGATTCGTAAACTTCTGGCGGCCACGGAAGACGGCCATCAGTTCGAGCGGCGGACGACGAGTTCATGGGTTCCGAGCAACCGTCCGGGTCTCCCCATTTCGGGCTTGGTTTGCAGAAGCGCGACCGCATCGAGGATGCGCGCCGCTACCCGCGCGGCATGCTGCTCGGAATCTTTTTCGATGTAGGTCCGGAGGGCGGTAAGATGGGAGCTTTTAGCTCGCCCGGTTTCCCCCAGGAGTTCAACCAGGCGGTTACTTTTTCGTGACTGACGAATTGGCGCGCGTCGAGCTCAGATTGCGCAGCCTGGGTTTGGGTGAGTTGCCATTCTTCAGACTCAGCATATTCAGGATCGAGAGGGTTTCGGTATTCGGCTGTGCTCACCGCTTTAGTTCCCCGGAGCGTCCAGTTCGTACAGCGAATCCATGCGGTACCCTCGATACGTCAACGAGACATCGATCAGCTCGAAGTTATAGGTTCCCGCCGGCAATACTTCAATCGCTTCGCCATACGGATTGCTCTGGGGTGAAAGCCAGCCGGCCTCAAAGTGATAGTTGCCATTGTCCAACCGCTGCGCACTCCCCAGCGCGGGCGAAAACCCGGGCATGTTCACGTTGATCTGCAAACTCACCGTGAAATCGTCCTCATCAATGTTCAGCACCTGGCCGCGGCTGACTTCCGAGGGATTGCTCGCAATCCGTGTATTCCCGTTATCGAACAAGGCGATCACCGACGTTCCGTTCAACTGATACATCACATTGTGCTGGTGAGAGAACCAGGGCCATGGGTCAGTGGTGCCGGTCATGGTGAAGTTTCCGGTCCGCCCTAACGTCCAAAGGACGTCCCCTGTGCCGACCCCATTGTTGAAGTCGATCTTGATCACCTGATCCAGATCGCGCATGGAGAACAAAATGTCTCCGTTGGAGGGGATGTAATAGAGGCTGTTGCCGTGCGTCCAGTCGTTAGCCACGGGCGCCAGCATCAGCGGCGGACAGTTCGTGTCCGATGCCTTGCAAATCTCGCCGAGCGGCGCGACCTCATTGATGTTCAGGTAGTCGAAAGCGCTCCAGGACCAATCGATCTGCATGTTGGTGTCGAGGTCCATGATGCAATCTCCCAGAATGTCGACCGGAGCCGTTGAGCCTTGCGTTCCCGCTGGAAATATTTCCTCCTGCGATGCCTTCACAAGCGTGTGGCCGTTGGGCAGGCGCTCGGCGTCATGATTGAACCCGGTCACGCCCAGCTTTCCGAGCGCCGCCAACTCCTGGTTGAGCCTCGTAATGCTGGTTTGCCGGATGGTGTTGCCCGCCATATCGATCTCGCGGAACAACTGCTGCCTCACAATGGGGGCAGTTTCGCTGAACGAATAAAGAAGGAACGTTCCTCCAGGCACAGGACGAATGAAATAAGACCCGTAGTTCTGTGAATTGGCATAACCCCCGTAGTACCAAATCACGTGCCCATGAAGATCCGTTGCAAAAGGAACAAAATTCTGGTTGTTCCCGTTTGCGGCGTTGCTGTAAGAATCAAGAAGAAGAACGGACTGGGAAAGAGAGGTCTGGGAATTCGCCTTCATCGGGATCGAAAGAGCCGGAAAAGGCACTGTCGTGGGGATGGCGCCGGTGGTGAACTGCCCACTGGGCCCGTTCGTTGAGCCGGAACCGGTTACCAGCACATAATTTGCGGTATAGGTACTGGCCGGGTACAGGCCTCCGATATAGAAGTTCATGCTGTGGTTGGAGGCGCACGCCACCGTATTGGTCTGATTGGCAACCGTCCCGGTTATGTACTTCACGTACATCGAACTTCCGGACGCACAGGCGGGCGCGCTATAAAGAGCCACCAGCGGATTGTTGGTGGTTGAGATCACCGGAGTGCTGCCCGTCACGCGCGACTTGATCCCAAATGGCTCCGTCACCGTGACTGTCTGGTTGGTTGTCAGGTTCCGCGCGATCACCTGGATCTGATACTTCCCCTCCTGCACATACGGTGTCCACGAAAACACGTTGGAGACGTCGTAATCCTGCAGAACCTGGAAACCGTTGGAGGCTAACTCCACCGAAAATTGAAAATCCAGCGCTCCCGCGTTCGTGTCCGAAGCTGTCGCCGTCCAGGTGACCGACGTCCCAACCAACTGAGGCTGGGCAACCGACGAGGTCAATTGCGCTGTGATCGTCGCTGGCAGCGGCGCGGCAACCGCCAAGGCGAGAAGTACAGGAATCGCGGATACAAGACGGCTCATTCGGCACCCCCTTTCAAAGGGATGTACCAGCCTACCGAACTAACGTCGTGTCCCGCAACCTTGTAAAGCCCTAGGCGCTAAACGAACTACCGCAGCCGCAAGTAGATTTAACGTTTGGATTGTTAAACTTAAACCCAGATCCTTCAAGAGTCTCTACATAGTCGACCTCGGCGCCTTCCAGATAGAGCATGCTGGCCTGATCCACGTAGACCTTGAGACCCTCATAGTCGTACGTCTTATCAAGCATGCTCGGCTTGTTCTCGAAAGCCATGGAATAGCTGAAGCCCGAACAGCCGCCACCCACGACGGCGAGGCGCAGCCCTGCCGGTTTCGGATTCTGAGATTCCAGGATTTCTCTTACCTTGTTCACTGCCGTCGGTGTAATCTGTACCATAATCTGTCCAGTCGGCTCCTTTCGAAACTCGCTCCCTCGTTAACAGTATAGCGATGCGCGGGCGAATCGGGAGGTCGCATCTGTTAATCTCTCCAAAGGAGAATAGCCCGGAAACCTGTTGGCCCTCAGGCGCGTCCGTTGAGGGTGTATGGGGACAGTCACCAGCGCGCTGACCTTTCCGGAAACCCGGGCATTCGGGATCCGGACGGCATCCAAGACCAGAGTGGACTACCAGAATACTCAGGAAGGCACATTGGTGCACCGGGCGCAGTCCGGGGACGAAGCTGCTTTCCGGGAAATCGTGGAAAAGTACCAGTCCAAGGTCTTTTCCATCATTCATGGCATTGTGCGCCAGAAAAACGATGTGGAAGACATCGCGCAGCAGGTGTTCTCCAAGGTCTACTTCTCCATTCGTAACTTCGACTTCCGCAGCTCATTGATTACGTGGATCTACAAGATCACCGTGAACGAGTGTTTCGACTATCTGCGCAAGAAAAAGGTGCGCAAGCTGGTCTATGAGAGCGACCTGAGCGAGGATGAGGTGCGGCGCGTTGAGAACACCGAACCGGCCGCCGATCGCACTCCGCGCGCGGACCAGAGACTGGCCAGCCAGGACTACGTTTTGAAGCTCCTCGCCAAGGTGTCCGAGGAAGAGCGAATGCTCCTGATGCTGAAGGAAGTGGAAGGGTATTCCGTTGAAGAACTCGCTGGAATGACCAGCTTGAATGAGAATACAATCAAGGTAAAGCTGTTTCGCGCCCGGCAAAAACTGGTGAAAGCGGCGCAGCGAATGGAACGCGCGCCGGGCAGTTCTGTTTCCGGATAGGTCCTGTTTCCGGTTAGAATGTTTCTGTTTGGGAAGGGGTTTGGATTATGCATAACATCGTTGAAATCGGTTTGGAAGATCATCTCTCTGGCGCAGTGAACCGGGAGTTTGATTCCCATCTGGCTCAATGTGCCCCCTGCCGCCGGGAGGTGGAAGGCATGAAGCAGGTTTCGAGCTTGCTCTCCTCACTTCGGGCCGATTCCGGCGGTTTCGCCGGCGCGGAGCCCCCGACGGGTTTTTCCTCGCGGCTGCTACGGGAAATTGAGGAACGCCGGAGCCGCTCCATCTGGAGCGTTTTCACGGTCGATCCCGGCTTCATCCGCAAGCTCGCCGTAGCGTCTCTTCTGGGTCTTATGGCGTTTGGCGGCTATCTTGCCACCCAGCCCGATGACGGGGCTTTGCTTGCCCGGCATACGCCGGAAGCAGTGATGGCGAGTCACGATCCGGCGGCCGCCCCGGACGATCCGCAGCACATGAACGGCATGCTGATGACCCTGGCAACCTATCGCCAATAAGAAACGTCTATAACGAGCGCCAATAAGAAGCGTCTATAACAAGCTATGACCGCGACCACGGATTCAGCCATCGCTGCCCGGCCCAAAACGACTGTGGTCTCCCTTCTGGTGGTCGCCTTCCTGTGCGGCGCCGCCGCGGGAGCGGTGGGCATGCGCAGCTACGCCTTTAACGCAGCTCGCGTCTCCTTCCTGCACCGCGAAAGCGAAGAGATGACCCTGGCGCGGTGGAAGCAAAAGCTGGACCTTACCGACGATCAAACCGCGCAGCTCCGCACCATCCTCGACGACTTCAACCGCTATTACGACAATGTCCTTGGTGAAGGGCACGAACGCATCGTCCAGGTTCTCACTCCCGAGCAGCGCAAGAAGTTTGAGAAGATGCTGCACGAACGCTATTGAACGTATCCGTTTCGCTAGAATCGGATACGAATGCTTCGCGTCGCTTCACCCGGTGTCACCACGTTGGCCGCCTTTATCCTCATCCTCTGCGGCTGCGGCCTGGAATCTGAAAAGATTCGCACCTACGCGCTCGGCGAGCGGGTGCAGGCGGGCCCTCTGGTTTATGACGCTTTTGACACCCGCTGGTTCCTCACTTTGGGTCCCCCATCCAGCCCACGCATTCCCGCCAGCCGGTTTCTGATCGTCCATTTGGACGTCGCCAACGGCGGCGCCACCGAAGCCAACATACCGACTCTTTCGCTGATCGACGATTCCGGGCAGACGATTAACGAACTCACCGATGGGACGGCCGTGCCGGACTGGATCGGCGTGGCCCGCAAGATTCTTCCCATGCAGGAGCAAAAGGGCAACGTGGCGTTCGACGCGCCGCCCCGCCATTACAAACTGCGGGTGACCGACGAGACCGACCAGATCGTCGCCTACATCGATTTGCCACTCACCTTCGGTACTGACGAGAAAGGGCCGTAGCGTGCGATTCCTGATTCCCCTGTTTCTGGCTCCGGCCCTCATTTGCTCCGCTGCGCCTCCGTCGCCTGCGAAGACTCTGCAGATCAGCCGGGCCATGATTCAGCAGTATGAAGATGGCCCTCCCCTTCTGAAACCAGACACCGTGACCGCCGGCGAGACGATTCACTTCAGCTTCATCCTGCAAGGGTTCGCGCGCAAGGACGATCGCGTCGCTGTCAGCTACACGGCGCAGGCTCTCGATCCCTCCGGTGTTCCTCTGGTCGCCGCTCTCAACGGCAAGAACGAAACCTCTCTGAGTCCGCAGGACAAGGATTGGCAGCCGAAACTGCGCGGCAGCATCGCGCTCCCCGAACTTCTGTTTCCGGGCGAATACAAGATTCATATTCAGGCTAAAGACGAAATTTCAGGCATTCCCACCACGCTCGATCTTCCCTTTCTGGTGGCGGGGCCCGCGGTTTCTCCCAGCGCCGCGCTCGAGCTGCACGATCTCAATTTCTACGCCAGTGACGAGGCCGAAAAGCCCCTTCCGGTCTCGGCCTATCGACCTGGCGAGGAGATCCACGCGCGGTTCCTGATCATCGGCTACCGGCACAAGGACGACAGCTCGATCCACGTGGAATACGGAATCAAGCTGACCGAATCCACGGGAAAAATACTGTTTGAAAATCCCCAGGCCGCGGTTGACGCCAGCGCCGAATTCTATCCCAAGCCTTATATCCCGGCGCAACTCAATTTCACCCTAAAACCGGGCACTCCGCCGGGCGAGTTCACTCTGGAGATAACGGCCCACGACTTCGTCGGGAATCAGCAGGCTTCCGCGAAACGCGCCTTCCGGCTGGAGTAAGGCATGCACCGTCCCGCCGTGTGGATAGCGGTTGCGCTGGTCGTGGTATTGCTGGTTCTGTGGTATCGCGCAACGCGTCGCTAACCCAGTTCCGGAAACAACCGCTGGACGTTCTGGTGATCGGCGGAGGAATCAACGGCGCGGGCGTCCTCCGCGACCTGGCTCTCCGGAGCCATACCTCCGGCATCCCGCTCCGGCTCGGTCTGGTGGATCGCGCCCACTTCAGTTCGGGAACCAGCGGACGCAACTCGCAACTGATCCACGGTGGATTGCGCTACCTGAAGAATCTTGAATTCCACCTGGTCTCGGAAGCATTGTCGGAGCGCGCCATCCTGCTCCGCACCGCGCCCCATCTGGTTACGCCGCTTCCCTTTCTGATTCCTCTGCGCGACTGGTTCTCTACCGTGTTCTACGAGGCCGGGCTGTTGCTCTACGACACCCTCGCCGGAAGCAACCGCATGGAACGTTTTCGCCACCTGTCCGGCAAGGCACTCAACGCCGTGGAACCGCGGATGAGAGCGTTCCGCGCCGGCGCGCGCTTTTTCGATTGCCACGTGCAGTCGGCGCGTCTGGTGCTGCTAAATCTGCGCGAAGCCGAGGCCCATGGCGCGACCGCGCTCAATTATTGTTCTGTCGAGAATCTAGAGGAGAAGGCCGGATTGTGGCACGTCGATCTCCTCGACCGTATTTCCGGATCGCCGTTTTCCGCGCAGGCGAAGACCGTGGTCGACGCCACCGGCGCCTGGAGCCGGGAAAAGAATCTGAGGCTGGTACGCGGGTCGCACCTGATTTTTCCGCGGCTCTCGACCAGCGAGAACGCCATCGCGTACTTCACCCGCGACGGGCGCGTGGTGTTCTTTATCCCGTGGGGACGCGGCCACGAACTCACGCTGGTGGGCACCACCGACGTGGACCATCAGGGCGATGCCGACTCGGTCCATATCTCCGATGACGAAGTCCGCTACCTGCGCGGCGTTGTTGAGGAAGTGTTTCCCGACGAGGGCGCCGTGGAACCGGTCAGCGCCTATAGCGCGCTACGGCCTTTGGTGCGCGACCAGTCTTCCTCCGCCACCAAGACCAGCCGCGAACACCGCATCTGGGCGGATGAACGCGGCATGGTTCACATCTCGGGTGGAAAGTACACCACTTACCGCGCGATGAGTGAAGAAGCCGTGGATCTATTGTGCTCCGCTCATTTCCCGGGTATCGCCGCGAAGCACGTGACCGCGGACACAGCCATTCTGGGAAACACGGCCGCCGCCGTTCAGGCCTTGCTGGCGTCAAGCGACATACCGGAGATGATTCATGATTACGGGGTGGAAACTCCGGCTTTGCTGGACCTGATTCCAGACGTGGAACCTGTTGGTATTTCCAAGATCGAGGCAGCGCAGATCGCTTTTGCAGTGCGCAACGAGTGGGTGGAGCATCTGCCCGACCTACTCTTTGTTTCCACTTACTGGGGTTATGAAAAGCGTTGGACAGCGGAACTTCTATGGCCTTACGCCAGGGCACTGGGCGCGCAACTTCAATGGGACGAGGCAAGGGTTGAGCAGGAGATCGCTATCTGCCACGCTTTCCTGACGCTAAGCTGCTATGCGGCAGCCTTTT
>PLFE01000053.1:33629-34847 GCA_003136675.1 Bryobacterales bacterium | reverse complement strand
CGCGGGTTGAAGGGCAAAGCCGCACGCCTTCGCGAGCGCACTTAGTTCCCATCCAGATGGCTGGCGCGCACAGCTGCCTCGACACGCATGAGCGAGACCTGCGTGCCCGCGGCTTCGCGTCCGTTGCCGGGGTCGATGAGGTGGGCCGCGGTTCGCTATTTGGCTGCGTGGTCGCCGCCGCCGTCGTGCTCTCGCCCAGCCGCCTCGTGCGTGGATTGAACGATAGCAAGCTGCTCAGCCCCGAGCGCCGCGAAGTGCTGTCCGCCCGCATCTGTGAGCGGGCCGTTGCCTGGGCCGTCGCCGAAATCGACGCTTCCACCATCGATCGCGTCAATATCTATCAGGCGAGCCGTTTGGCCATGAAGCTGGCCGTCGAATCGCTCGGGCTCCAGCCCCATTACTTACTCATTGACGCCGTGTCGATCGATCTCCCGATTCCGCAATGGCCCATGGTCAAGGCCGATGAACAATGCCACGCCGTGGCTGCCGCATCCATCGTGGCCAAGGTGTATCGGGATCGCCAGATGTGCGCCTTTCATGAAATCTACCCCGAGTANNGGACTTCTGCGCCACAAAGGATACAGTTGCCCCGAACATTGCCGCGCGTTGAAGAAACACGGCCCCACCCCGCTTCACCGGATGAGCTTCCGGCCGGTGCTCCAATCGGCGGCCCACGCGTGAGCGAGCACTGGATCTATAAAGGGTTCTCGCTGCTGTTCATCGTCTTCTGCCTGGAACTCGGCGTGTTCCTGTTGGTTTATCCCTGGACGCTGCACTGGCAGGTGAATACCATCCCTTCCCTGGTTCCCTTTCTGCTCAAGATCTGGAACAGCGACTATTTCCGCGGCGCGGTGAGCGGACTGGGCTTGGTGAATATCTGGGTCGCGGTGATCGAGATGTTTCGTTTCCGGCGAATCAGCCGCCCGGAACAGTGACACCTGATATGATTTGTCGAATATGCGCANNACTCCTGCTTCTAGCCTTTGCCGTTCCGCTGTTCGCCCAACAACCCGAGGGGCCACCGCCGCCTCGCCGTGAAATGCCCGCTCCGAAGAACCTCCAGATCCTCAAACCGGGTCCGGACCTCATCCCGACCATGCGTGGATTCACCGCTTCGCTGGGCGTGAGATGCGATTTCTGCCACGTCCAGGGCAACTTCGCAAGTGACGACAAGCACGAAAAGCTGATGGCTCGCATGATGATCAAGATGACTGCGGA
>PLFE01000053.1:0-33583 GCA_003136675.1 Bryobacterales bacterium | reverse complement strand
CAACCGCGAGCCAGCTCATCGAACGCATTCAGAAGAATGTGGGCGTGCCGGTGCAATGCGGACGCTGATCATCGGAGGGATAGCGTTTGTTCTGGTGGCCGCTCTCTTCGCGTCCAATGCGTTTGTATCATCGCTCACCCAGGTGTCCGCCATCCCGTTCCCGCCGATCGGTACGGCAGTCAGCAGCGGAGGCCAGGGGGCCTGCACCCACACGTCANNCAACAGCACGTTATTCCCGGGCTATTCGATGGGGGCATCGATCAAGAAGGGCCAGCCCTTCTTCGAGCCGCAGCTATCAAAACAATTGGCTCTATGGGTGCAATACAGTACCGCGCATGCCGTTCTGTTGACCGAGTGGAATCAGCTTGTGAGAAGAGCCATTCATCCAGGTTTCCGGGGAGCGCAAAGCAATGCCGAAGTTAGACGCATTTCCGAACTGGTCCTTGCCGAGCAAGAACATCTGACCGGTTTGGACGTAGTCCCCGTAGCCCCCGGAAAACGCGGTTGGTATTAAACTTCACATTGCACCCGAGTCGAGCGCGCAGATTGCTGCTCGATCGGGACTTCCTAGGATTTGATTGGGTGCGTTCTCTAAGATCATCCCTGATGTGTTACTTCCTCCGCTTGCCATTCCGCCTTGAAAAGTGTTTCGTCGATCGAATTCGTCAATAACTCCGCAAGATGTTGAACGAACGGGTCTACGAGCATAGCTCCGGGAAACACGGGCAAGGTCACCACCCGAACGCCACCCTTCGCCAACTGTCCCCATTTCAACTCTGGCTTGTCCAGAACCCAATACTGGCTTGATGGACGGAAGTCGGTCACCACGCCAGGATAAGGTTTGGCAATGTATTTGTGAGCGGCCCGGTGGTTCGTTTCCCACACCCGTCCCAGAAGAGATAAGCTCGGAGCTGCCCGCCGCGACCGCCGCCTGTCGAACCCTTTTAGCAGTAATCCTCCCCATACCGGGAGCCTGTCTCTCAGAACTTCAAACTTGCCCTTGATAAACTTCACCTTGCCTTTCGAGTCGAGGTGAGTTAGCCCCATGCCGTGGAAAGCGATCCGCTGCAAAGTACGACCAATCCTGGTCCAAATGCGGGGGGAAACAAAGTGCCAGTTCAGGGTGTCGAACAGCGCGAGCAGAGCGATGGACTCGCCCGCCGCGCGAAGCTGCTGGGCCACCTCGTAGGCGATCGTGCCGCCCAGACAATATCCGCCGAGAAAGTAGGGCCCACGGGGTTGAACACTTTGAATCGCCCTCACATAAAGAGCCGCCATCTCCTCGATTGTTGTCAGCAGGGGGGAACAGCCATCCAGCCCCTGGGATTGCAACCCATAAAATGGCTGTTTGCTGCCCATATATTGTGAAAGCTTTCGATAATTCAGAATGTTGCCGCCGGCTGCGTGAAAGCAGAAAAAGGGCGAGCGAGAACCCTGTGGCTGGATTGGCACCAGAGGCGACCAACCTGACGGGGACGATCCCTCCGAAATGACCTGCGCAAGAAGTTCGATCGTGGGGGCCTGATAAAGAGTCGCCAAGGGCAATTTAACGCCGAGCATCTTCTCGATTCGTACAAATAGTTGAACCGCCTGCAACGAGTGACCGCCCAAATCGAAGAAATTGTCGCGGACCTCGATGGTCTCAACATCCAAAACCTGCTTCCAGAGGCTAATTAAGGAGAGCTCCAACGTAGTCAGAGGCGATGCGATCCGCGCGGTGGTGTCGCTTCCCGATGAAAGGCTCTCCGGCAGGGGCAGCTGCTTGCGGTCGAGCTTTCCATTTGGAGTGAGAGGGAGCTTTTGCATCACCACGCAGGTCGCCGGAATCATGAACACTGGCAGTTTCTGCTTCAGGTAGTCTCGTAATTCACGAGGTTTTGGGACGGAGCCTGGGCGGATTGGGGAGATATACGCCACCAGGCGCCGGTTACCGGGTGAATCCTCGCGGACCAAGGCAGCGCACTGGCCAACCAGCGGATGCTGTTTCAGGGTTGCCTCGATCTCTCCAAGCTCGATCCGGAAACCTCGCAACTTTACTTGCTGATCGATCCTATGGATAAACTCGATCGAGCCATCCGCAAGGCGTCGAACCAGGTCTCCTGTCTTGTATAGGCGAGCGGCGCGATCGGCATGGAACGGGTCGGCAACGAATCTGCTTTTTGTCAAATCCGGACGCCCGAGGTACCCGCGGGCCAGACCATCGCCGCCTATGTAGAGTTCACCCGGAACTCCGATCGGCACTAACTTCCGGTTGGTGTCCAGGACGTAAAAAGTGGTGTTGGCGATGGGGGAGCCTATCAAGACCGGTCCACCCGCGCCCACACGAGCCACGGACGACCAAACCGTCGTCTCCGTGGGTCCATACATGTTCCATAGCGACTTACAACGTTCCAGCAGATCGTGAGCAAGTGACTCCGGCCAAGGTTCGCCGCCGCAAAGTATCTTTAGATTTCGGGATCCCTTCCAGCCCGCATCCAGCAACAGCCGCCAGGTTGAGGGAGTCGCTTGCATCACCGTGGCCGCGCACCGCTTCATCAGCGACGAAAGCCGGGCCCCGTCCGCAATGGTCTCTTTGCCTGCAATCACAACTCGTGCGCCGGTGATCAGGGGCAGAAATATCTCCAGGGCTGCGATGTCGAACGACGGAGTCGTTACGGCCAGCAGGACATCGTCGGAACGCAGCCCCGGCTCGCGCTGCATTGAAGAAAGAAAATTAACTAATGCACGATGCGGAATCTCGACTCCGTTGGGCTTGCCAGTGGAACCGGATGTATAAAGGACATAAGCCAGATCGGAGGATTGGCGCACGGCCCCGTGCGGCTCGCCGTCATCGCTCTGATCAAACGGCGTATCCAGGCAAACCACACGGGCATTGTTTGGAGGAAGCCGCTCTTGTAAGCTCCGCAGGGTCACGAGCACGCGCGGCTGGCAATCGTCGATCATGAAGGCCAGCCGGCCGGCGGGGTAGGCCGGATCGAGCGGAACGTATGCCCCGGTTGACTTCAAAATGCCCAATAGCCCGACCGGCATTTCCAGCGAGCGCTCCACGAAGATTCCCACGAGCGCGCCAGGTCCCACGCCGCAGGTCCGAAGATAACGCGCCAATCGATCGGCGCGGTCATTCAGTTGACGGTAAGTAAGCTGGCGATCCTCGAAGACCACGGCGACCGCATCCGGCGTACGTTCCGCCTGCGCTTCAAACATCTGATCCAGCAGGCGGTCTTCGGGATAAATCGTCTGTGTCTGGTTCCACTCCCCCAGCAACTGGTCCCGCTCTCGAGGCGTCAGGAGGGGTACTTCCGCAAGGCGCAAATCGGGATTGTGGGCAACCGATTCGAGCAGCGTCTTATAGTGCGCCAGCATGCGTTCCATCCGCTCATCGTCGAACAGGTCCGTGCTGTACTCCATGTCGAGCCACACCTGGTCTCCGCAGTCCGTCACAAAGAGAGTTAGATCGAACTTCGAGGTTCCGCTCTCCGACAGAAGCGACTCTACGGTGAGGCCTTCGAGCCCGATAAATGGGAGCAGTTGATCCCGGTCGCGCCAAATAAGCATGACTTGAAACAACGGGGAGTAACTCAAATTACGCTCGGGCTGGAGCCTGCGGACCACCTGATCGAACGGCGCCGCGCGGTGCAGATAGAGTCCCAGCGCTCCCTTTTGAACGCTGGCAAGCAACTCGCGAAACGTCATGTCTCCCGTCAGTTCGCTTCTTAGTACCTGGACGTAGAGCAGAAACCCGATTAAGAGCTGCAGGTCTTTCCTGTCCCGGTTGGCGACAGGAATTCCAATTAAGATGTCTTCGTTTCCCGTATAGCGGTAGAGCAGCGTGTTCAACGCGGCGGCAAATACCGTAAACGGCGTTACGCCAGCTCGCTGGCCAATGTCCCGCACCGCCCCCGCAAGAGCCGGATCGAGGGCGATTCGTTTCCTAGCTCCGCGGTAGGAGAGGGCCGGCGGCCGGGTCCGGTCAGCGGGTAGATCCAGCAGTTGTGGCGCCCCCCTGAGGTTTTGCTCCCAAAAGGCCAGATCTTCCTCGAAATCCTCGTCCACATGCTGTTTCACCTGCCAGTCGGCGTAGTCGCCAAACTGGATCGGCAAGGGAGGGAGGGAGGGCGGTTCATTATGCGAGACAGCACGATAGAGTACCGAGAGCTCCCGCCACATGACACCCTCTGAGGACCAATCGCACACGATGTGATGCATCATCAGAATGAGCACGTGCTCGTGAGGACCCAGTCCAAGCAAGGTGACGCGAATTCCCGGTTCCGTCCTGAAATCGTAAAGACGCCGGGGCTCGTCGACCAGCAAGCGCTCCACTTCTGCTTGACGCACTGAGCCGGTGAGTGCGCCCAGATCGATCTTCTTGATCTGGATCTGCCAAGTCTGATGGACCGTCGCCACAGGCTCGCCGTCGATTACGTCGATCGTCGTCCGCAGAATCTCATGACGCGCGACGATGACGTTCACCGCACGCTCCAGGGCTTCGACGTTGAGATCGCCCGCGAGTCGCACCGCTTCAGATTCGTTGTAGACGGGCAACCCGGGATGTAATTGCTCCATGAACCACAGGCGGCGCTGTCCCGGGCTCAGGGGACACGGGAGACTCCGGTCCCGCGGAGGAATTACGGATGGGGTAATCGACGAAGAAACATTTTGCAGAGCTCTCTCCCGAGGCGGCGCGGACGAAACGGAAGCGCCGGGGCCCGTCGTAGGATTCTCGTTGAGCAATCGTCTCCGGACCAGCGCAGCCTGCTGCGCCACCGTTGTGTTCTCGAAGAAATCGGATAGCGAGAGCGCCACCGGAATTGTCTCGCGAAGGCGCGAAACACATTCGACAGCCAGGAGCGAATGTCCGCCCAGAGCGAAGAAGTTGCTGTCCGCTTCGATTCGGGTCGCGGAGAGAACCGCGGCCCAACTCTCTGCAATCAGCTGCTCGATCGAGGAATCCGAAACCTGCCATCCGTCATGCGGCGCAGGGCCGTTCGCCTGTGAGACGGCCGAAAGCCCCGTGGGGGACGCGTCTTCGCGGAGCCGGAGGCGCTGTACTTTCCCGCTGGGACCCTTCGGCAAATCGCTGGTAAAGTAAATCCGCGTCGGAGTCTTGAATTGTCCAAGCCGCTGCTCGCAGTAGCTGAGTAGTTCGCTTTCGTCCGGCGCGGCCCCGGCGCGCAGCACCACAAAAGCAACCAGGTCCTCGCCCAAATAATGGTCTGGAATTCCGACCGCGGCGGCTTCCAGCACGGCTGGGTGGGATTCCAACACGTCATCGATCTGCCGGGGCGCAATGTTCACGCCGCCCTTAATGATGAGCTCCTTGGATCGGCCGACAACGAAAAAGTAGCCGTCCTCATCCCGGTACGCGAGATCGCCGGTGTGCATCCAGCCTTCCGCATCAAGCACCTCGCCAGTCTCGTCGGGTTGCTTGTAGTAACCCTGCATGAGGGCCGCACCGCGTATCTCCATTTCGCCGGATTCGCCCGTGGGTAATTCGATGCCTTCACGGTTGACGATCCGCACATCGAAGCCCCACGGCAGCCCGGGAGAACCGATCTTATTCGCGCCCGGAGGTAAGGGATTCGAGAAAATGTTGCCGGCCTCGCTGGACCCCATCGCCTGGATCAACAGCAATTGGAACTTGTCAAGGAACTCCTGATGTAATGATGGCGCCAGTGGCGCTGAGGAACTCCGGAGAAAACGGACAGCTTTGAGGGCATCACGGCGGGTGGCGGCGCGCGGATCCTTCCAATCGAGAAGCTGAGAAATAATCGTCGGTACCAACGCCGACCAGGTGCAATGGTACTCTTCGAGCCAATCCCAGAACTGGCTGACGCTGAAACGATGCGGCACGACCACTGACCCGCCGCTCAACAGGGTAGGGATAAGAGTGACGCATTCCGCGTTGATGTGGTAGAGGGGCAGCAGAAGAAGAGAGCGGTCCGATGACGTCAGTTGGTGAGCGGCAATCGAGTTTCTGGCGCCGGCGAGCACCGTCCGATGGGAATGGACGGCTGCCTTTGGCTGGCCAGTACTGCCCGAGGTATACATCAGGAGCGCCGGATCTTCCGGCCCCGGAGCCAACAACTCCAGACGTGGGGCGGCGGTTCGTGTTGACGCGAGTTCGGCGTCCATTTCGGCTGGAATCACGCGCACGGCCCGCTTGCCCTCAGCCAGCACCTCTTGAATCAATGCCGCGTAATCTTGCGAGACGTAAACGACTTCGGCATCGCAATGGTCGAGCGTGTAAGCAAGTTGAGTTACGCCCGCCCGCACGTTGAGAGGAACAACGACGAAGCCGCCGTACATCGCGCCCAGGAACAACTGCGCGGTAAACAGTCCGTTGTCCAGTAAAAACGCGATCTTATCGCCTGGCGCCAGCCCGGCGCCCACGAATTCCGCGCAGAGTAGTCTGAGCCGCTCCTGCAAAGCCCGGAACGTGACTTCTCTTCCGCTCTCAGGGCTGAGGAGAAAAACGCTCTCCGGCTGCCTTTCAGACATCCGGTCGACCAGCTCACGGATTGTCCGGCTTTCGACGCCCGCACTCATAAATAACTCGAAATGTGCCCGCTCTAAGAATGCTACACCAATATGGTTAGATTTGTGTAAGTCAGAGTAAGGGGTGGGAATGAAACCCCAGAGAGCGGAGCGGTTCGATCACCGCATTTTCAAAATCAAGCTTGCCACCTCGCAGATCATGGCCAGCCTTTTGCACTACCGACAACGCCGTGCGCGCGGGAATCAACTGGATTGCAGAACGCATCTCGTCCTGCGAAGCAAAGGGATCCGTAGTTCCGAGAACGAACAGCGCAGGAGCGCGCAGGGCGGGGAAATGCGCCGTGCGCGATTGGACCGGCTTGCCCGGAGGATGCAGAGGGTACGAGAAAAGCAGCAGTCCATGCGCCACTTCCGGCTTCTCCGCGCAAAGGATCGTCGTCTGCCTTCCGCCGTAAGATTGGCCGCCCAGGATCACGCGCCCAGCAACCAGGGTGCGCATCACCGCCGCTGCTGTTTCGATGCCTTCGCGATCGGCCGACCCATTTCCAGTGGGCGGCCCCGTGGGACGCTTCCGGCGGAACGGCAGATCATACCGGAGCACGACGTAACCAGCGCCCGACAGTGCTTGTGCGGCCGCCAGCAGCAAAGGCATGCGGCAGTTGCCGCCCGCTCCATGCGTTAACGCCACCGCATCCCCGTTCGGTTGAGCCGGTTGATACAGAAACCCGCTGAACTCGCCGGTGTGAAACTCGGTGAAGCCTGCGCTCATAGTCTCGCCGCAAACTGACGCGCCACGATATCGGCCTGATCCTGAGGCAATCCGGCGACGCCTGCGATCCACGCGCCTTTCGTGAATACGTAAAGCGGACGGCCGCCGTCCATCCCGGCATACCCGCCCATATGCGCGAGGTACTTCGAGCCTTTCAGCTCCTTGTTCCAATCGAGCAGAAGAAACGCTGCGTGGTCGGCATCGGCCATCTTGCCCAGAAACTGCTGATACTCCAGTTTGCCGCGTTTGTAACTGGCAAGGTTCCCGCCGGGCATGAACTTCTTGTCCAGCAGATGATCCGGAACGCGCTCCATCTTGATCAGGCCGGTTTGCGGAAAGTGCTGGGATTGATCCGGCGGCGGGTCGGTTGCGTCGGCCGGAGGAGCGGTCTTCACTTCCAGCGCAGGATTGGAGCAAGCGCCGCTGCTGAAGAGTAGAACCGCAAGCGCGAGACAGAACCGCGAAGTCATTCCCTATTCATATCGCAACGCGCGCGTCGGTTCAATCCGCGACGCTCGTCTCGCCGGGACATATGCCGCCAGCATCGTTACCAATAGCAGCAGCGGCACCACTACCGCATACGCCACCAGATCCACACGCGACGTCGCGAACATCTTGTTCAAGAGCTGTTCGGCCGCGAGACCCATCGCAATGCCGAGTACCGTTCCGATCCCCACCAGGACCATACCCTGCTTCATTACCATCCGCAGCACCTCCCAACGCCCCGCGCCAATCGCCATGCGGATTCCGATCTCCCGCGTTCTTCGGTTCACGTTGTACGCGATCAGGCCGTATAAGCCCGCAATCGCGAGCGCCAGCCCCACCAAACCCATTGCGCTCACCAAATCGATAATCATCCGAGGCGCTTCCACCTCGCGATTCCGATAGTAATCCTCATAGGTGCGCACGTTGAACATCGGCTGGTTCGGGTCGAGTTTTCTCACCGCATCGCGCAACATTCCGGCTAACTGCGCCGGATCGCCGCTGGAGCGGAACATCAGAGTCATCTGTGAAACCGGGCGCTGTGCTCTCGGCAGGTAGAGGAAATCCGTTGGGGGTTCCGCGATCCACTGATATTTCATGGTGGGAGCCACTCCTACGATCTCCACATCGGAACGTTTCTCTTTCCCATCCACCACACTGATATGTTTGCCGAGCACATCTAGGCCCGGCCAGTAATGGCTGGCGAAATGTTCGTTCACAACCGCTACGCGCGGTGAATTCGAGGTGTCTGTTGACCGAAACCCTCGCCCGCGCAAGAGCGGGAGCTTGAGTGTCTGGAAATAGTTGTCATCGACGGTGTCGCCTATCGCCCCGAAACTCTCGCGATCTTTCGGCATGGGGAAGCCAGTCGGTACGAATTGAACATAGTCAAACCCGCCCTCCTGCATCGGATAGTTGGCACTCACCGTCGCATTCTCGACGCCAGGCTCCGAGCGGACGCGCTCCACGAGATTCGTGTAGAACTGCTGGGTCCGCGCCTCGTTGTAGCGCACCAAACGCGGATCGAAGCTCGCCATCAACAGGTGTTCTCTCGCAAAAGTCACGTGCTCGCTCCAGAGGCGCTCGAAACCGCGCACGGTGAGGTAGGCCGTGGTCAGCAGCATCAACGACGTGGAAACCTGCGCCACCACCAGCACGCTTCTTCCCCATGGCCGCTTCCGTCCGGGAACGTCAACATCCGCGGATTTCAGCCCGTTTACCAGATTGAGGCGGGTGGTCTGAAGCGCGGGCGCGAGGCCGCATAGGAGGGCGCTTAACATTGTCGCCGCCAGGCTGAAGAGCAGTACGCGCCGGTCCATCTGAATCGTCAGCGCCATCGGCAGTTCCGAAGGAATCTTATACTGGCCGATGAATCTTACGCCGCCGTATCCGATCGCAATCCCCGCAATGCCGCCGAGAGAAGCGAGTATTAGGCTTTCTGTGAGCAGCAGGCGGATCAACCGGAAACGCCCGGCGCCAATCGCCAGCCGCACGGCGATCTCTCGGGAGCGCGTCCGTGCGCGACTCAGCAGAAGCCCCGCCACGTTCGTGCATGCCACCAAAAGGACGGCCAGAGCGAGCACCCCCAGCACCATGCCCACGCTCGCATCGCCCTCGTCTTTCTTCATTCTCAGCTCGAATTCGGAATAAGCGCTCGCGCCTCGGCCTTTGTTGAATTTCGGGTACTCGCGTTCCAGGTTTCTCGCGAGCACGGCAACCTCCTCCCGCGCCTGGGCAACGGTTACGCCGGGTTTCAATCTCCCGCGCACGCTCAATTCACGGTCGTCCCGATCCTCGAAAAAATTGATCTTCGGGTCGGGAATCAGCCGCGCCATCATGGCGAGAGGCACATAGAAATCCGGGTGGTCGTAAATCCCTGTCCCTGTGAATGCTTCCGGCGCGACGCCGATCACCGTGAAATCCAGCCCGTTGAGCAAAATGTGCCTGCCCACCACCGATGGGTCGCCCGCAAAATCCTGTCTCCAGAAAGCAGGACCCAACACGACCACCGCATCGCGTCCCGGAACCCGGTCTTCATCGGCACGAAAGCCGCGCCCGATCCGCGGTTCCACGTGGAGCACGCCAAAGAAGTTCGAAGAGACCAAAACCCCGCCTTTCACGCGCGGGGCTGCGTCCGGCTGCCCGCTGAAAGCGATGCCTTGCATGTCGGTCGACGCCTCCAGACCTTCAAAGGTCTTCGATCTTTCGACAAGGTCCAGGTACTCGCGGTACGAGAAGTTGTCGAAGGCGTAGTCACGCGAGGTGCTTACCAGACTGACCACGTGGTCGTGGTCCGGTACCGGCATGGGCCGCAGAATGATTCCGTCCACCAGGCTGAAAATCGCCGAGTTCATTCCGATCCCAAGCGCCAGGGTGACCACCACAAATGCGGTAAACCCGGGCGCATGCCGCAGACCGCGTAACGCATACTTTGAGTCATCCAAAAAATCAGTTAGCCAGTGAATCCGCCGCATGTCTCTCGCTTCCTCCTTACGCTGTTCCAGTCCATCCATGGCGCGCATGGCCCGGCGCCGCGCCTCTTCCGGCGACAACCCGCGCGCCAAGCCTTCTTCGATCTTGCTTTCCAGGTGAAACTGCAGTTCCTCATCGAGCTCCTGCTCCACCCGCCATCCGCGGAGAATGGAACGGAGCCGCAAAGGCACCATAAATCGCCAGTGCTTCCACCGCATCAGTTTCTAAGCCTCGGAGAGCTGAACCACCATCGAGATGGCTGCCGAAAGCCGCTCCCAGTTGGCCGCTTCAGATTCGAGCTGCTTCCGGCCGATATTGGTCAGCGAGTAGAACTTCGCGCGCCGGTTGTTCTCCGTCTGCTTCCACTCGGCCGTAATCCAACCCTCCTGTTCCAGCTTGTGCAATGCCGGATAGAGCGATCCCTCGCTCACCTGCAGCACTTCGCCTGAAACGGATTTCAAGCGCTGGCTGATGGCCCAGCCATGCAGAGGCTCCAGCGCGAGTATCTTCAAAAGCAGCAGATCCAGCGTGCCCTGGACCAATCCGGATGGTTTGCTCATGGTTCCCTCGGTTTCCTAGTAGAGCAGTATAGCCCAAGCTTCCCTCGGTAAGCAATATGGTTGCATTGTCCATACTAGAATGGTACGATGTAATGTATGAAAAAGACACTCAACATCGACGGTACGCTCCTCGAAGGCGCGCGGCAGGCTTGCGGCGCAACGACGGACACGGAAACCATTCGCCTGGGTCTGGAATCCCTGGTGCGCCATGCCTCCTATGCCCGGCTCAAAGCGCTCATCGGTTCAGAGCCTGACGCCCAGGACGTGCCGCGCCGTCGTGAAAATCCATCCGCCAAAGGTCATGTAGCCTAAATGATTTTGGTGGACACCTCCGTATGGATTCGGGCCCTGGCCGGACGGGCTCCCTACGCCCAGGGTCTCTCCAGGCTTTTGGAACGAGATGAGGTAACGGGACACGAACTTGTCTACGGCGAACTCCTCATTGGTGACCGCGGAGGCCGTAAAGGGCTTCTTGAAGATTACGAACGGATGCAGCAGTCGCGCCTGGTTCCTCACCGCGACGTAGTGGCATTCGTTCGCGCCAAAGATCTACACGGGCGCGGCGCGGGCTGGATCGACGTCCAACTCCTGGCCTCCGCAGTAGCAGAGCGCTTGATGCTCTGGACGGCCGACCAACGATGCGCCAATCTCGCCGAAAACCTGGGCGTGGCTTACAGGCCGCCGATGCCGTAGCATACAATCCTTGATCATGAACCTGCGCCCAGTCGCCGCCGTTTCCCTGCTCAGTCTCCTCGCGCACCTCTCGCAAGCGCAAACTCAAGTCGCGGTAACCGTTTCGAACTCCATCGACACCTCGTCCGGGATTGACGGCGCGTTCCAGCTATTCATGTCCACATCCTTCCAGCCGGCGGCGTACGACGACCAATTTTTCGTTCGGTTCCCCAGCGCAACCGCGCCATTAACAAGCCTGGAACCGCGCCACATCCGAGTCCAGGCCCTCGACGAAGATGTCCCCGAAACCGCGCCCGGCGTGTGGGACTTCAGCCACCTGAATGGAATGATGGTCCCCATCCAAAGCTCGGCCGACCATTCACCGGAGTTCCAAATTGCCGTCGCGCCATCTTTCCTGGACGCATCCAACGGCAACATGATCCAGACGCCGGCCAATCTACAAGCCTTCGCCGATTACTCCAGCAGCCTGGTCCAGTATTTTAATCTCGGAGGTTTCAACGCCAGCGGCCAGCACGTCCAATCGCCCAGCCCCTACCCCATCGAGTGGTGGGGTATCTTCAACGAGCCCAACGGAAACGGACTTACCGCCCAGCAGTATGTGGATCTTTATAACACCGTTGTTCCGCAGATGGCCGCCACCGACCCCAACGCCAGGTTCGTCGCGGTCGAACTATCCGACTATGAAGGGCAGGCAGATGCATATCTCCCCACCTTCGTGAGCCAGGTGACCGCGCCAGTGGACGTGGTAGCCACTCACTTCTATTCCACATGTAATCAAGCCGACACGGACGAGACCGTGTTCCAATCGGTCCCTGGCTTCGTGTCCGAGGTGGAAAAAATCTACTCCTATCTGGCCACGAATCCGGCACTCGCCGCAGTCCCGGTATGGGTGACGGAAAACAACGTGAATGCCGACTACAATATCGGCAACGGCATCAGCGCCTGCAATGGAACCCCTTTTACAACTGACCTTCGCGGAACGTCCGCGTTCTTCGCGGCATGGCGTCCTTACGTCATGTCCCAGTTAGCCAAAGCCGGCGTTCAGGCGCTCTATCACTGGGATTTCAACGCCGACCAGCAGTTCGGCGAAGTGGACGATAACACGTTGCAGACTTACCTGAGTTACTGGGTCGATTTCTATCTGGCCTATTTCTTCCCGACTCCACCCGGAGGGCAGATTCTGCAAGTCTCCGTGAACTCTACGCAGGTGGAGGCGCTCGCCGTGCGCTACCCGGATAACTCCGTTTCGTTACTGATCGCCGACATCGCCGCGTCTAATTACCTCTCTAACAACGGCGCCGGCGTGCCCGCCACGGTGACTCTCGATATTTCCGCGCTGGGCGGCAACTTCAGCTCGATAACGGAGGTCATGCTCGACAGCAACACCAATCCCGCGACGGGGCCGGTTGAAACGACACTGCCGGTGACTCCCCAACTTCAGATTGCTCTCAACGGTCTCGGGTCCGTCCTGATCCGCTTGAACCAGGCGCCTTTATCGCTCAACCCCGCGGGAATCGTGAATGCGGCCAGCTATCAGTCCGGCGCTGTCACTCCGGGGGAGATCATCACTCTATTCGGTACCGGTCTGGGACCGCCGTCCTTGGTATCCGGACAAGCTTCCTATCCGACCGTGCTGGATAATTTCGCAGCCGGCATGCGCGTCTTCTTCGATGGCGTCCCCGCACCGGTCGTCTTTACCTGGGATCAACAGGTTTCCGTCGTCGTCCCGTATGAAGTGACCGGTCAGGCTTCCACCGCCGTCCAACTCGAGTATCTTGGACAGCAGAGCGCCCCTCTCAAGCTCGCCGTAGCGGCCTCGGCGCCCGGAACCTTTTCCGACGGAGCTTCGGGCTCCGGTCAAGGCGCCATCCTGAATCAGAATCTTTCTCTCAATAGCGCCGCCAATCGAGCAGCTCCCGGAGACGTCATCGCCATTTACGCCACCGGGCAGGGCAATCCGCAAGGCAATTACGTAACCGGGCTGATCCCGGCAGTCGCTTCGCCATCGGATTCGCGCGTCAGCGTCACTATCGGGGGCATTCCCGCGCAAGTCACTTACGCCGGGGCCGCTCCGTATGAAGTGGGCGGCGTGATGCAAGTCAACGTGCAAATACCCGCATCAACGGCGGCCGGCAACGCCCCCGTCCAAATCACCGTCGGCACTTCAGTGAGCCAGCCGGGCATCACGGTAGCCGTTCAATAGTTCGTGCTATCCTGATCTTTCAATGCAAGACATCCACCGCCATCATCACCACGGGAGCAGCACAATCTAGCGCGGCGGAATCTCGTTACGGCAACAGGAACTTTATCGAGCCCGCCCCCCACCGGCGGGCTTTCTGTTTTTTGGAAACCAGATGCTCGACTTTACCAAGCTGAATGGCCTCGTGCCGGCGATCGTAACGGACGCCGCGACGGGCCGCGTCCTTATGCTGGGCTTCATGAACGAAGAGGCCTGGGCCAAGTCGCTTTCCACCGGGGACGTCACCTTCTGGAGCCGCTCGCGGAACAAGCTGTGGACCAAAGGCGAAACCTCCGGGAATAAACTCCGTATCCGCGAAATCCGGACGGATTGCGATCAGGACACGCTGGAAATCCGAGTCGACGCCATCGGCCCCGGCGTGTGCCACGAGGGCTACCAGAGTTGCTTCTCCTGGAAGCTCGACCAGGGCCAATGGCAACGCGCCGACGAGCGGGTCTACGATCCAGCCGAGGTGTATTCCAAATGAGCCTGAAACTCGGAATTCCTAAAGGCAGTCTGGAAAACGCCACGATCGACCTGTTCCGCCGCGCGGGCTACAACATCACCACCAGCAGCCGCTCGTACTTCCCGGCAATTGACGATCCGGAAATCGAATGCATGCTGATCCGCGCGCAGGAGATGGCGCGCTACGTGGAAGACGGCATCCTCGACGCCGGCCTGACCGGCCGCGATTGGGTGGAAGAGAACGAATCGCAGGTGCATTCGGTGACCGAACTGGTCTACGCCAAACAAAGCTTTGGAAAAGTACGGTGGGTGCTGGCCGTGCCGGAAAATTCGCATTTCAATTCGGTGCAGGACCTCAGGGGAAAGATCATCGCTACCGAGTTAGTCAACACCACGCGGCGCTATCTCGATAAACACGGGGTAAACGCCAAGGTGGAGTTTAGCTGGGGCGCCACGGAAGTGAAGCCGCCTGTGCTGGCGGACGCCATCGTCGAAGTGACCGAGACCGGTTCCTCATTGCGCGCCAATAAGCTTCGCATCATTGACACCGTGCTCGAATCCACCACGCAACTGATTGCCAATACGCATTCGTGGGCGGAGCCCTGGAAGCGCCAAAAACTGGAAGATCTGAAAGTGCTGCTGGAGGCGGCCATGAACGCTCTGGGTAAGGTAGGGCTGATGATGAACGTGCAGCGTTCCGCGCTCCACTTAGTCATCGCCGAGTTACCAGCGCTGCGCAAGCCGACTATCTCGCATCTGAGTGACGAGGATTGGCTGGCGGTAAATACCATCCTTGATGAATCGACTGTGCGCGACATCATCCCCCGGCTGAAGAAGGCCGGCGCCGAAGGCATCGTGGAATACCCGCTGAACAAGATCGTGCTCTAAAGATGATCCGCATCCTTCCACTAACAGGCTCCGAAGAGTTACTCCGCAACCGTGGCGCGCGTCTCGAAGAGGCCGAATCCACCGTGCGGCCCATTCTGGAAGACGTCGAGCGACGGGGCGATGCGGCGCTTCACGACTATGCCCGCCGCTTCGACGACTTCACGGGCGCCAGTTTCGCCGCTGAACCCAAACAACTCTCCAGGGCTGCCGATAGCGTCACGCCAGAATTCCGCGAAGCCATCCTGAAAGCTTCAGCGAACATACGAGCGTTCGCACAGCATCAGCTACCCATTAGTCAAACGAGGGAAATCGCCCCAGGGATTGCGGCGGGACAGATCGTCATCCCGCTGAACACGGCGGTTGCCTATATTCCCGCAGGGCGTTATCCGCTTCCATCCACGGTGATGATGACCACCATTCCCGCGCAGGTCGCCGGGGTGAAACAGATTTGCGTGACCAGCCCGCGCGCCGTGGATGAGATTGACGCCACAGCCCACTTACTCGGTATTTCAAAAGTCTTCCGCCTCGGCGGGGCTCACGCGATCGCCGCATTCGCCTTCGGAACCGAAACCATTCCGCGCGCCGATCGCATCGTCGGGCCGGGCAATATTTATGTGGCGGCGGCCAAGCGTCTGCTCGCGGGCCGTGTTGGCATTGACTTTGTCGCCGGGCCGACCGAGATTCTGATCATCAGTGACGACGGCAATCCGCGGGACCTGGCCGCCGACATGCTGGCGCAGGCGGAGCACGATGTAGAATCCAGCGCCGTTCTTCTCACGACTTCGCGCACGCTGGCTGAACAGGTCGCGGCGGAAGTCAGCCGCCAGTTGGTGACGCTGCCCACGCGTAAGGTAGCCGAAGCTGCGATCAGCCACAATAGCGCCATCATCTTAGTCGACCGGCTGGAGCAGGCGGTCGAATTCTCGAACCGTTTCGCTCCGGAGCATCTGAGCATCCATGATGAATCGCTGATTCCCTCCATCACCTGCGCGGGCAGCATCTTCATTGGACCGTTTAGTCCGGAAGCTGCCGGGGACTACGCGTCCGGACCTAACCATGTGTTGCCTACCAGCGGACACGCACGCTTTCGCGGCGGCCTTTCTACAGCGGATTTCGTCAAAGTCATATCGGTGCAAAGGCTCACCCGCGAAGGGCTGGCTTCGCTCGGGCCTACGGTCACCACACTGGCTCGCGCAGAAGGACTGGAAGCACACGCCCGCAGCGTCGAGTGCCGCCTGGAGGCGACCGCATGAACCCCACCCCACGGAAGGCGGTCCTCGAGATGGCCCCGTATCATCCTCCCACCGGTGGACGCTATGGCAAGCTGCGGCTCGATTTCAACGAGAACACGGTGGGGTGCTCACCGCGCGTAGTCGCCTTTCTCTGCGAGCAATTGAACCGCGAACAACTTTCGGTGTATCCCGACTATGCCGACGCCAAGCCGCGCCTGGCCGCGCACTTCGGCGTCAACCTGGATCAGCTTTTACTTACTAATGGGACCGACGAGGCGATCCAGGTTCTGATCAACACTTACATTGATGACGGCCAGGAGGTAGTCATCCTGCGCCCGTCTTATGCCATGTACCGGTTCTACTCCGAGCTTGCCGGGGCGCGTATCCGTGAAGTGGATTACGTTCCGCCGAAGCTGGAGTTCCCGCTTGAACAGTTACTCGCGGCGATCACGGAAGAGACGCGGGCCGTACTGATCTCGAACCCGAATAATCCCACCGGCGTCGGCGTCGGACTCCCGCAGATCGAAAAGATCCTGCAGCGCGCCACGAACGCGGTTGTCTTAGTCGATGAAGCCTATTTCGAGTTCTCCGAGGTCACCGCCCTGGGGCTTCTTGATCGCTATCCCAACCTATTCGTGAGCCGTACTTTCTCAAAGGTTTATGGGATGGCCGCCATGCGCATCGGAGCGCTCTTCTCGCAGGCGAGTAACATCGAATACCTGCACAAGGCTCAGTCCCCGTACAGCGTGAATATGCTGGCCGCAATGGCTGCGGCGGAAGCAACCGCGGATCAGGATTACATCCGCGCCACCGTTGCCGAAGTGCTCGAGGCCCGCACTCTGCTCTGCGATGGCTTGGGCAAATTGGGTATCTCATCCGTCCCCAGCGTCGCCAATTTCGTCCTCATCTATGCAGGAAATCGCGCGCGCGAAATTCGAGATGCGCTTTTCGATCGGGCCATATTGGTTCGCGATCGCAGTTATGAAATTCCCGGCGCGGTGCGAATCACCGTTGGTACGCGCGAACAAGCCGCGCGCATCCTTCAAGAACTGGAGTGCATCTGGTGAGGGATCTTCTCATTTTTGATATGGACGGGGTTCTGGTGGAGGTTGGCGACTCCTACCGGGAATCGATTCGCCGCACAGTCGAGTTCTTCACGGGTATCGCGGTTTCGAACGAAGAGCTGCAGGGTAAGAAGATTCAGGGCGGTTGGAATGACGATTGGGCTCTTTCCCATGCACTCATTCGCGATGCCGGCGTGGAGGTTGGGTTCGATACCGTAGTCGCTCAATTTCAGTCCATTTTTCGGGGTACAGCCAGCCAGCCTGGGCTGATCGAACGCGAACGCTGGACCGCGCAGGCCGGCCTTTTCGAACGCCTCCAGCAGCGTCATCGCCTGGCAGTGTTCACCGGACGACTGCGGGAGGAAGCACGCGTGACTCTCGATCGATTTGCGCCTCATGTGTTTGAGATGGTGGTGGGGTCGGACGACGTAAACGCCACCAAACCAGATCCGGAAGGGATCTTCAAAATCCGCGCAGCGATCCCGCATACCCGCGTGTTCTACTTAGGCGACACGGTGGACGACGCCCGCAGCGCGCGCGCCGCCGGAGTTCCTTTCATCGGAATCGTTGGTCCGGAAACGCCGCGGCGCGAGGAGTCCGTGGCCGCATTGCGCACGAACGGCGCAGCGGTGGTGCTCGAAAGCATCAATCAGATGGAGGAGCATCTTCGATGACCCGCCGGGCGGACTTAGAACGCAATACCAACGAAACCAAAATTCGCGCCGCGCTGAATATCGACGGGACGGGTGTCTATCAAGTTTCGACCGGCATCGGGTTTCTGGATCACATGCTCGAACTGTTCACCAGGCACGGCGCATTCGACCTGACTCTCGAAGTCAAAGGCGATCTCGATGTCGATCAACACCACACGGTCGAGGACGCCGGCATCGCCATGGGCCAGCTATTCGCCAAAGCCCTGGGAGACCGCAAGGGCATCAACCGCGCGGGTTACTTCGTGCTGCCCATGGATGAAACCCTGGCCGTAGTCGCGGTGGATTTGGGAGGCCGCTCCGCGCTTGTCTATGAAGACCAGGTTTCTGTAACTCATGTCGGCGAACTGCAAACCGAGCTACTGCCCGATTTCTTCGGTGGATTCGTGCAGCANNATTTTCAAATGCTGGGCGCGGGCGATGCGCTATGCATGCTCCTATGATGAGAGGCTGCGCGATCAACTCCCCTCCACAAAAGGTCTTCTATGATCGCGGTGATTGACTACGGCGCGGGCAATCTGCGATCGGTCGCGAATGCGCTGGATGCCGCCGCGGTAACCTACGCTCTTGCCGCAACACCCGAATCGCTGGCTAATGCTTCTCAGATCATCCTGCCCGGAGTCGGTCATTTTGGCCAAATGATGCGCGCGCTGGACGACCTGAACTTACGCGGCATCCTCATCGATAAGATCGAGGCTGGAGTGCCGTTCCTCGGCATCTGCCTCGGCATGCAGGCTTTATTTGAAGGGAGCGACGAGGCCCCCGAGGTTAAGGGTTTGGGTATCTTCCCTGGACGGAGCGCGCGTTTTCCAAACAGCGTTCGCGTCCCGCACATGGGCTGGAACCAAGTCTCCCGTCAACAGAGTTCGAAGCTGATGGCGATGTTCCAGGAAGATCCCTGGTTTTATTTCGCGCATAGCTTTTACGTCCCGCAAAACGACGCGACGGCCGCTGTGTGCGAATACGCCTTGCCCTACAGCGCGGCTATCGAACGCGAAAATATCTTTGGCGTGCAGTTTCACCCCGAGAAATCCGCCGACTCCGGCCAGCTACTTCTGAAAGGGTTTCTGGCACGCTGATGCTGGCTCGCCGCATCATCCCCTGTCTCGATGTTACGGGCGGCCGGGTCGTCAAAGGCGTGAACTTCGTGGGCTTGCGCGACGCCGGCGACCCGGTGGAACTCGCCGGTCGCTACAATCGCGAGGGCGCCGACGAATTGGTTTTCCTCGATATCACCGCCTCCAGCGATGCCCGCGCCATTATGGCCAACGTCGTGGCCCGCACGGCGCGCGAAGTTTTCATTCCCTTGGCGGTGGGCGGCGGGATACGCTCCATCGCGGATGCGCGGGCGATTCTTCTCTCCGGGGCCGACAAGGTTTGTATCAATACCGCTGCTGTTCGGCGCCCCGAGCTCATTCGCGAACTGAGCCGCGAGTTCGGCGCGCAGGCCGCGGTGCTGGCCATCGATGCGCGCCGGATGGAACCGGGCCGGTGGAACGTTTTCACGCGCGGCGGCCGTGACGACGAAGGCATTGACGCCGTCCGCTGGGCTGCGCGCGGCAACGAACTCGGCGCGGGCGAGATCCTGCTGACGTCGATGGACACCGATGGCGTGCAGGGCGGATTCGATTGCGACCTGACCCGCGCCGTTTCCCGCGCCACCGGGATTCCGATCATCGCCTCCGGCGGGGCGGGGAAGTTCGAGGATTTCGAGCGCGTGCTCACCGAAGGCCTGGCCGATGCCGCGCTGGCCGCGTCCGTCTTCCACTTCGGCACCCTGCGGATTCAGGACTTGAAGGAGTACTTGATGAAGAAAGGCATTCCCATCCGGACCACCCATGATCATCCCGTGCATTGACCTGATGGGCGGCAAAGCCGTGCAATTGATTCAGGGCCGCGACAAAGCGCTCGAAGAAGATTCCGTGATGGCCGTCCTCGAACGCTTTGCCGGCTTCCCCGAAATACAGGTCATTGACCTCGACGCCGCTCTGGGTCGCGGCTCGAACGACGAACTGGTTCGCGAACTCGCGGCAAGAGCGATAACGCGCGTCGGCGGCGGCGTTCGTTCCACTCAGCGCGCCCAAACCCTGGTCGCACAGGGCGCCCATCGGGTGATTGTCGGCACTGCGGCGTTCGACGCGAACGGCATTCACCGCGAGTTTCTAAGAACCCTGGTCGAGGCCGTTGGCCAAGAGCGACTTATCATTGCGCTCGATTCGAAAGCCGACCACATCGTGACGGAAGGGTGGCAGAAGGCCACTACCTTCACAGCCGAAGAAGTCATTCGATCATTGGAACCTTACTGCTCAGGGTTCCTCTGCACTTATGTGGATAAGGAAGGCATGATGCAGGGAACGAACCTTGATTGGTTTCGCCGGCTGCGCGCCGCCACTAATCACGAAATGACCGCCGCCGGGGGTGTTACTACTATCGAGGACATCGCAGCGCTTCGGGAAATGCATATCCATGCTGCGGTTGGAATGGCAATTTACACGGGCCGGCTTGACTTGGCCGAACTACTGAAAATGGAAAAAAGTCAGGTCGGTTAGGATCGCTCAAGAGCTGTTTTTGCAAAACAAGCTTGTCTGCAACACGTTGATCCTGTGCCAGTTACACGGCGGTCGGAGGCCGCGACTGGGGTTTTTCGCCCCGCCGAACCGAATGGTGGGACGAACCCAGTCCCGCGACTCCGAATTGTGCGGAACGAACCCAGCGCCCGATTCTGCTTGCGAATCCCGATTGCGGAACGAACCCAGTTCACTGCTTCATAGATTCGCCCCGCGCCACTTCCTGAGCTAATTCTCCCACGAGTTCGGGAGGTTCAGCGCGGCGGTGGACGCCAAACCCTTTAGAGATGCCGTTCAGATTTATTTCTTCCCGCGTGATCGCTCGACAACTTACAGGGCCGGCCCTCGTCCGCCAGCGAAACTCCGCGAGGGCGCCGGGGAGACGTCAGCGCCACACACCCAGTGGCGAGTTAGCCAGACCGGCAAATGGGAGCCGTTGCGCCGACTGGACAACTCAATCAACGGACCTTCTCGGTTCTCCTCCCGTTCATGGCGCGTGTAGCTGCAGCCAGCCACGACCTATCGGCCCTTTGTTGACTCAATCGACTGTAGCCAGGCCAAATAACGCCCCGAGTTGGTCATCTCCCGGTTGCTCTCCCGCAACCAACTGGATGCGTCCGGACTCTGTTCGCCAAGTTCAATGCTTTCCCGGATACTCTTACCCATGTTAACCAATAGAATGTAGGTTAGTGCCGCGGCCGAGAGTCTGGGGTTCCCTACGACCCGAGCGATAGGTTTGGTTAACGCAAACTTTACGACCGGGTTGCGTGTAAACGGTGAACTGAGGGAACCCCTAGGAAACATCGAATCAAATGCGTGTTTTGTGGCTTCACGCCTGGCCGCCGTGGCGTTGTATACCGCGAACATGACCATGCTGGCGCCTACCAGAGGCGCCGATTCTGGTGTCCTAGAACCGCGTGTCCTGGAACCGTCCGAGATTAGCATTTTCCGTCGGCCGGACGAGGCCAGTATATCAATACCAGCAGTGCGCTAAAATCCGAAAGGTACATGAGAAAAAAGATCTGCTTCGCCGCCCTTCTTTTCGCAACCTTCCTCGCAACCTCCGGCTGTCACATGGCCAACGCCACGGCTGGCCGTCCAGACGCCGAAGCGGGCGACGGCATTCCAGGGAGCGTGACGGCGTCGAAAGAAGGCACCGGGGATCCGAAGGTTGGCTCCGGACGCGGCCAGGTGGGGACCGACGCGCCGCCAAAGGCCGAGACGGCTAAACCAGAGACGAAGTAGATTCCACTTTGTCACCCTCGCCGGGCGCCAGGAACATATTGGCCTCTACGCCGTGCTGCCGGGTGTACAGATCGTAATATCTGCCTCCGAGCGCATAAAGCTGCTGGTGGTTGCCGCGTTCGATAATCTGACCGCCTTCCACCACAAGAATCTGATCCGCGCGCCGTATGGTCGAAAGGCGGTGGGCGATCACAAAGGTGGTGCGGCCGCGCATCAAGTGATTCAGGCCCGCTTGAATCAGCGCCTCGGATTCGGAATCGAGGCTGGATGTGGCTTCGTCGAGAATCAGAATTCGCGGATCGGCCAGAATGGCGCGAGCGATAGAGACGCGCTGCTTCTGCCCGCCGCTCAACTTGACGCCGCGCTCGCCCACCACCGTACCGTAACCTTCCGGGAAGTTGAGCGCGAATTCGTCGACACGCGCAATGCGGCAGGCTTCGAGAATCTGCTCTTCCGAGGCGTCCGGCCTCGAGAAGCCGACGTTGTCGCGGATAGATCCGTCAAACAGAAACGACTCCTGCAGGACCACTCCCAACTGTTCGCGGTAGCCGGCGAGCTTGACGGTGGATAGATCCACGCGATCCACCCACACCGTTCCCGAATCGGGCGCGTGGAACGCCGTAATGAGTCCAATCATGGTGGATTTGCCGGAGCCGGAAGACCCTACCAGCGCCGTCACAGTTCCTGGAGGCGAGTCAAACGAGACGTCGTTCAGCACCGGCTTGCCGGGCTCATAGGAGAAGTTGACGTGATCAAACTGGACGTGGCCCTGGATCTTGGGGATGGGCGCGATGCGGTGCGGGTCTTCATCCTCCGGCACTTCGCGCAGAATCTCACGGGTGCGCTCGAGGCCCGCCAGGGCTTCGGAAACCTGGGTCCCGATGTTCACGATTTGCACCACCGGCGCCACCATGAACGCCAGCAAAAGGGTGTATTCCGAAAAGTCGCCAACCTGCATTTTTCCGGCAGACACCTGGGTTGCGCCCATATACCAGATCATGGCGCCCACCAGGCCCATTAGCACGGTAGACCCGAGCGTCATCAAAGAGATGGTGGTGAGGGACGAGAAGACGTTGTCGAGGAGCCGGTGAGCGCCTTTTGCGAAGACGGCCGCCTCGCGCGCCTCGGCGTGATAACCCTTGATCACGCGCACGCCGCCCAGGGTTTCCGTCAGGCGTCCGGTAACTTCGGCCGAAATTTTGCCGCGCTCGCGGAATATGGGGCGGACGGTTTTGAACGCGCGCTGCAGCAGCAGGCCGAAAAGGATGAGAACGATGAGAGTGACCGACGTCATCATGGCGCTGATGCGAAATAGCAGGATGGTGGAAATGACAGCGGTGAGGAGGCCGCCTGTGAGTTCTACAAGTCCGGTGCCCATAAGGTTGCGGATGCCTTCGACGTCGCTCATGATGCGGGAGACCAGCGTGCCGGTCTTGTTGGCGTCATAAAAGCGGACGGACAAGCGCCCGATGTGCTCCTGAACCCTGATGCGCATCTCGGTGATGAGGCGCTGGCCGGCTTTTGAGAGCAACTGGGTCAACGAGAAAGACGTGACGCCTTGAATCAGCGTGGCTCCGGCGACGGTGAGCACGATGGGCACAAGCAGCTTCATCTCATGCTTGAGCATGACGGTGTTGATCAGGTACTTGGTGCTGACCGGCAGCGCGAGCCCGCAAAGGCGGTTAATGACCATCAACACCGCGCCCAACGCCAGAATGCCGCGCCGCGGCTTCATCAACGCCCAGACCTCGGGCAACAGGGCTTTAAAGTTTACAGATTTCGCCGCGGGCTTTTCCATAGCTATTCATAGATGATCCCACTGACGCGCGGGACTCCTGACAAGGCAACCTATTGCAGGAGCAGCCCGTTCGGGAGCACGGCTTCCTGGCCAGCCGTCTGGACATAGATCGAGACCGGCTGCTGCGGCGCGTCCTGAGCGGCGGTGAGGGTTACGGTGAAGGATGTCGGGCTGGTCACGGTGAGGCCGGTCGCTGTTACGCCACCCACGGGGACCACTACCGTGCTACCCGGAACGAAGGTCGTACCTGCGGCGTTGATGGTGAATGAGCCGGTGGCCCCTCGCGCCAAGGTTGCGGGGGTGATGGAAGTAAGAACGGGTTCGCCGGCGGGCAAGAGCTGGTTGAACGCGCCCCGCATGACGAAGATGGCCATGTCTCCGCGCGTGACTGAATTCGAAGGGCAATAGTCCGTGGCGGAACATCCACTGGTGATGTTGTCCTCTTTGAGGCGTTGAATCCAGGAGAAGCCGAATGAGCCGCTGGGCACGTCCGCGAAATAAGGGACGGTGGGTGACGTGAAGAGTGTGGCGGAGCCGTAGCGCGCCCGAATGAGGAACACGGCCATTTCCGCGCGCGTCACAGTGTCATTCGGGCAGAAGATGCCGGCGCTGCAACCCGCCGTAATGCCCAATTCATACATGTGCTGGATCCAGGCGAAGCCGAAATCCGTTGGGCCAACGTCGGAGAAATAAGGCGTCGTGGAGTAGGGAAAGTCGTCGCTGCCGTTGTAAATGGCGCGCACGATGAAGACCGCCATTTGGGCGCGAGTGATGGAGGTGGAAGGACAATAGTCTGTGGTGGTGCAGCCCCCGGTGATGTTTTTGGCCTTCAGCAGGTTTACGGCATCGAATTCGTAGTCGGCTGGGGTGACGTCGGCGAACTGCTGCACAGTGGACCATTCCGTGACGGCGAGCGCCAGTCCCCCAACATTGACGGAGGCGGTACGCTCGATTCCGGTAGAGTTTTGAGGAATCGTCATGAGTAACTGGCCACTGCCGATGCCGCTGGTTGCACTCAAGGAGGCCCAGTCGGGCGAGGTCCCCTGGGAGGTCAAAGACGCGCTCCATCCGCAGGTTTCTTCGGTGGCGACAATGCTCAAGAGGGCGGAGCCGCCGTTCGCGTCGTAGTTCAAAGGCGGGGCGGAAAGTCCGAAATAGCAGCGGGACGCGGTGAGCACGCCCACATCGCCGAAGGTGTTGGAACCGTTGCCGTCGGCCACGGCAAGATCGATGGCGCCATCGTTGTTGAAATCCCCCTGCACCATGATTTGTGCGCCGGCGCCGCCGGGGTAAGTGACTCCGGAAGCGAATAGGCCGTTCCCGGTCCCGAAAAGGACGCTGACGAGGCTGGTCTCGCCGTTCTCGAAGTTGGCGACGGCGATATCCGGAATATTATCGCCGTTGAAATCCCCCACGGTCACCGAGGATGGGTAGGAGTACGTGGCGCTGGGTTGAACGGCGTAAGGAGTCTGCTGCTGAAACTGTCCATTGCCGAGACCCAGAAGGATGCTGACCGTGCCGTCGTCGTTGTTGGCCACCGCGAGGTCGGCGACTCCATCCTCGTTGAAATCTCCGGTGGCGATGCCGATGGGGCCGTTGCCGGTTGCATTGAAAAGTGGCGGACCAAACGTGCCGTCGCCGTGGCCGAGCAGGACGCTCAAGTCCGTGTCGAGCACGGCAAGATCCGCGATGCCATCGCCGTTGAAATCGCCTACGGCGAGAGCGACCGCGCCCTGGCTGGCGTTCACGGTGGCGTAGTCAAGCGGACTCGCGAACGTGCCGTCTCCATTGCCGAGAAGAATGGAGATGTCGGCCGCACCAACCGCGGCGCCAACGGGCGTGCCCACGACGGCGAGATCCGCGACGCCATCCTGGTTGAAGTCGGCCACCACCACCTGGAGCGGCGCGCAATCCACCGGGAAGTTGACCGGCGCGCCGAATTGCCCGTTGCCTTCTCCGAGCAGGATCCAGACCAGATTGGGGGAACCGGGAACGACATCCGCGTAGTCCGTCACAGCGAGGTCGGGAATGCCGTCGCCGTTGAAGTCACCCACGGCTACCGAGGTTACGGATGTGACGTTGCCCGCGGAAAAAGGCTGGCCCAGCGCGAAGGTTCCGTTGCCGTTTCCAAGGAGGATGATTACCTGGTCCACCATGGTCAATGCCAGGTCGAGACGGCCGTCGCCATTGAAGTCGCCGGTGGCGATGAAGTTCACGTTCTCTGGAGTGGCGTTGGGAGTGAAGGTTGGGAAGCCGGAATCGGAGATCGACGGGACCTGTTCCGAGAGCGGCGCGGACAACCCCGCTGCATTTTGTCCATCACCCGAGTAGAATGCCTGCAAGGTGCGGTTTCCGAAACCGATTTGCGCGGTTGTGAAAGTGGCCAAGCCGCCCGATACCGGGACGATTCCAAGGATGTTGGTCCCGTCATAGAAGGTTACCTTGCCCGTGGCGGAGGAGGGGCTGATGGCGGCCGTCAACGTGATGCTCTGACCGTATGTCGCGGGGTTGGTAGAGGACGCCAGGGTTACCGAAGCGGACCGGGCGGCTGCCGCACCCAGCAGCAAGGCGGCGAGAACGTGCATCGTTCGCCGCGGGAATTGGAACGGAAATGCCACGCTGACATTCTCAGTGGCGGCGTGGCGGGAAAATTCTCAGCGGAAACGAGACGCGGTTTAGTTGGGCGCCATGGCCGACAGGTTCGCGACGCGCCAGGCGCGGTAGCCCTCGGAATGAGTGGTCTGCTCGGAATAGACGACGCTTCCCGCCGACCCGAATTCCGCCCCATACTGGAATTGCTGCTTGGCTCCGGCGATCTGGCCGCCCATAAAGAAATAGTCTTCGTTGGAGAGCAACTGCGCGCTGCCCTGGGCGACGGAGTAGTATCCCATGTCGTACAGGTCAAGGGTTGTGGCGACCATCGTAAATTCATTGAGGTTCATCACATACCCTCTGCTGTCTCCGCCATTTTGAACGACCCGGGTGTTGCCGTTATCGAACATGATCAATGTTTCCTGCTCGTCTACGATCTCGGAGTCGTGCTGATGCGAAAACCATGGGTAGGGATCGTTCGTGGTGTTGACCAGTGCAAACTCTCCTTCTGCCCCGAGAGTCCAGAGAACATTGCCCGATCCGAATCCGTTTCCGAAATCGATTTTGGCGAGCCAATCCTGATTGCGCATGGAGATGAGGACCGATCCATCTTCTTCGATCTGCGCGGTGTTGGTGTGCAGCCAGTCGTTGGCCGGCGTTGACAGGAGTACGGGGGGGCATCCCTCGGACACGTCGGCCGTGCCGCATTGTTCGCCCAGGACCGCGGGCCGGTTGATATTCAAGCCGTCGGGCGTCAGATGATCGAAGCATTCCCAATACCAGACCAACTGGTAATTCTGGTCCAATTCCACCAGCGTGGTTCCCAGAATGTCGATCGGCGCGGTGGAACCCTGCGTGCCGGCGGGAAAGATCTTCTGCACCAGCGCCACTACCATGGTGTCGCCATTGGCTAGCCGGCGCGCATCATGGTTGAAAGTGGAAATCGGGTCTGCGCCCAATGCGATCAGTTGCTCATTCACCCGGTCGACATTCGTCTCGCCGACCACGGCTCCCGTCATATCCATCTCCTGCACGACCTGATGGTCCACCTGGTTTCCATACACGCCGGTTCCCGTGTAGCCGCCAGTGTAGCCGGTGAGGACCAGCACGGTTCCACCGCTGATGAGCCGAACGATTTGAGCCTCGGCCACTCCGGGGGCCGAAGGATAACCGTTTCCCGCGTAGTACCAAACGACGCGTCCTTTCGTATCTACCGCGTCGGGCGTGGCCTGCACGACGTCGCTAATCAGAAGAATTCTTTCCTTCTGCGATGCCTCCGTTCCGAACGGTACGGGGTTCGTTACCGCGGCCAGAACCACGGAGGGATTGACGACCCCGGTAGTCCAGTTCACGGCGGGGAGATTCGTGATGCTACCGGAGGGCGTTTTTACCTGCCCCGTGAACACGTAAGTGGTGGACGCGATCATACCCGCCACCAGGAAATTCATAGCGCCCTTGCCACTGCAGGATTGGTAATTCGTGGTGTAGGGTTGCGCGGCGCTGCCCGATGCCGCAAACGAGACGCGCATGGATTCGCCGCTGGGGCAAGCCGGCGCGCTATAAAGGGCAACCAGGGGATGACTGGTGGAGTTGACCACTGGCTGGCTTCCGGTCAATCGCGTTTTCATGGTGAACGGAATCACCAGGTCAGCCGTTTGCGTGAGGTAATTGCTATCGCGAGCCGTGACGCGAATCTGATAAGTTCCCACGACAATGTTGCGGCCCCAGATAAAGGTGTTCCCCTCGGCGAAGTCATGAACCGTTCGGAATGTGCTGCTCGATGGCGCACTTACCTCGACCTTGTAGTTGAGAATACCCGGGTTTACATTTGTATCTGTCGCACTCATCGTGAGCGTGATCGGCGTCTCGATGGGCTGCGGCGACGGCAGGGAAGTCTGCACCGAGACGATTAGAGTTTGGGCTCCAAGCGAACACGAGAGCCCGAAACATCCCATGCAAAGTAGAAGCGATTTCAATGTTGCCGTTCCCCCTGGAGTCTCAGTTCGATCGTTTGCGAACGCGTTGCAATCGGGCTCGGATGGCACGCCTGATTCGCTGAAGATAAACTAAGCGGATTTGGAGAGATTAGCACGGTTACCCCCTTCCGGCAAAGGGTTTGACGGTAGATTGTGCAGGAAAAAGGACTAGGAAACGGAGTTTACGAATCGATACGTGAGTTGCCGATTGGGGTGGCGGCAGGGAGTTGAGCAAGACAAGCCTCACACAGGCAATTCGTGGCATCGCCCGACAGTGGAACGGGAGGCAAACGGAAACACCAGCAATCGCCCTCGGGGTTACAATCGATGGGCTTTCCGCAGTTCGCGCAATTGGTTGGCACGACCTATTCTCGCCCGGGCAATTGACCAGCGCCTTCCGATGGTAGGCACCGGAATACGGGCGGGTCAACACCCCACCTTGCCTGGTAGGCCTGTTTGATGGCACGCTCGAACGCGGGCGCCTTTTCGGGTTCGACCAGATTCACAGTACAGCCGCCGAATCCGCCGCCGGTCATGCGCGCGCCAAAAACGCCATCGATGGAGAGGGCGGCGTCCACCAGGAAATCAATCTCCTCGCAGGTGATCTCGTAATCGAATTGCATGCTCCTGTGCGAGCCCACGAACAGCTTGCCCATCTCCGCTAGGTCGCCGCGCTCCGAGGCCACGAGGAACTGCTCAACGCGCTCATTTTCCGTGATGATGTGGCGCGCGCGCTTCTTCAATGTCCCGGTGAGGCCGGCCTCGTCCAGATATTCCACCTTGGCGTCGCGCAGGCTCGCAACCTGAGGATGGACGCGTCGAATCTGGTCCACCGCGGCGCGGCATTCGTTGACGCGGTCGGCATAGGCGGAGGAGGCCAGTTCGTGCTTCACCATCGAGTTCACGGCAAGGATGGCGACGTTCTCCGGCAACGGTACCGCGCGATGCTGGAGGCTCCGGCAATCGATCTCAATGGCCCGGTTCTTTCGTCCGAATACAGAAATGTACTGGTCCATAATGCCGCAGGGCATGCCGACAAATTCAATTTCGGCCTGCTGGCAGAGCTTGGCGATCTCGAGTTTGTCGAAGTCGCGGCCATCGAGGAAAGCGAACGCGCTCGATACCTCAAGCGCCGCCGATGAACTCAATCCGGACCCTTCCGGGACGTCGCTGTGGAGCGCAAGGTTCATGGGCCGGATCTCCACGCCGCGCCGGGCAAGACCTTGCGCGACGCCGATTACGTAATCGGTCCAGTTCTTTCGGGGGATGGCGTTCCGCAGATCCACATCGAAGTCAAAACCCTCGCGACGGTCGAGGGAATGCACGTGAATGCGGCCATCCGAGGAAGGGGCGCAGGCGACGTAGCAGGCCATATCGAGCGCAATCGGCAAGACAAACCCAAGGTTGTAATCGGTGTGCTCGCCGATGAGGTTCACCCGACCCGGAGCGCGATAGAAGCGCGGCTGGCGATCTTCCCCGTACAGACTCCGGAACTGCTCGATCATGAACGTTTGCGATATGCCAGCAGTAGCAGGAATGCCCCGAACAGGAGCATGGACAGGCCGCTATAGAGATTCACGTTGGCGTCGGAGAGTGCGGCGCGCGCGCTCGATGCGAACACGCCCATCGCTGAGAGGATGATCCCCGTCGCCGCGAAAAACAACCCCGTCGGAATGCGCAGATCGAGCATAGATTTAGCGAAACGCTAGATTCAGGATAACCAATGCGGCGCCCACAATCACCGCGAGAGTAACAGGACGTTCATACCAGGGAGTGTTCCGGTCGCGGGGCACGTCCGTTAGCCCGTAGACCAGCCCCGCCAGTTCCTTGTGGCTTTTCGGCGCGGAAGTGAAGCTCACGAGAACTGTGACCAGGAAACACGTGCTCCAGGCGACGATGGCGATCCAGAAATTCTGCGCCATCGTAGAAGGGAACTGATGCAGGTTGGCGAGCCATCCGCCTTTGTTCTCCGCCACGGTAACCGACCAGGTGGTGAAGGCTGCCACGGTTCCGGCCAGCAGCCCCGAGAATGCGCCGTTGCCGGTGGTTCGCTTCCAGAACATACCCAAGAGGAATGTCGCGAATAGCGGGGCGTTCACGAAGCTGAAAATCAACTGCAGAAAATCCATGATGTTATTGAACTGCGCAGCGAGGTAAGCGGTTCCCACCGAGAGTAAAGTTCCCACGATGGTGGTCATTTTGCCCACCATCAGGTAATGCGCGTCCGATTGATTGCGGCGGATGTAGCTCTGGTAGATGTCGAAGGTAAACACGGTATTGAAGGCGGTGACGTTGCCGGCCATGCCGCTCATGAACGAGGCCATGAGCGCGGTCAAGCCAACGCCGAGCATGCCACTGGGGTAGAACTGGCTCATCAGGGTAGTGAGCGCGAGATCGTAGTTGTATCCGCCGCCGGCCTTTAAGGGCAGGGAGTAGCCGGAGCCTATGGTCTTGGTGAGCGCGATGGCGGCAATGCCGGGAACAATGACAATGAACGGCATCAGCATCTTCGGGAAAGCGGCCATCAGGGGAGTACGGCGCGCGGCGTTCATGGAGTCGGCGGCCATGGCCCGCTGAATGACGAGAAAGTCCGTGCACCAGTATCCGAACGAGAGAACGAATCCAAGACCGGCGACGAGGCCGAAGACCTCGACACCCATGGGGTTTTCGGAGGCGTGGCCCACGTAAGTCCAGGTGTGCGTGAAAACAGTCGGCAAGCGATGCTGGATACCGGACCATCCGCCGGCCTGCATAATGGCCAAAATGGAGAGCGGAGCGAAGCCCAGGACGATCAGGAAGAACTGCAGAACCTCGTTGTAGATTGCGCTGGTGAGGCCGCCCAGATAGGTGTACGCGAGCACAATGGCGGCGGAAACGAGCACCGATGCCGTGAAGCTCCAGCCCAGCACCAGTTGCAGCAGGAGCCCGAGCGCGTACATGGAAATGCCGCTCGAAAAGATGGTCATCACGGCAAACGTGATGGCGTTCAGGCCGCGCGTTTTTTCATCGAAACGCAGTTTGAGATATTCGGGCACCGAGCGCGCCTTGCTGCCGTAGTAAAAAGGCATCATGAACACGCCGACGAAGATCATGGCGGGCACCGCGCCCAGCCAGTAGAAGTGGGCGGTCATGATGCCATACTTGGCGCCCGACGCGGCCATGCCGACCACTTCCTGCGCGCCCAGGTTGGCGGCCAGGAAGGCCAGGCTCGTGATCCAGACCGGCACCGACCGCCCCGCGGTGAGGAATTCACCGGCGGACTTGTTGCGCTTGCGAAGCGTCCAGCCGATACCAATGACGAAAACGAAATAGAGAGCGAGGATCAGGTAGTCGACAAAAGCGAGTTTCAACGAAGAAAACTCTCCACGTAGAGTACAGAACGAATTCTGTCTTTATCTACCCTATATCATGGTTGCGGATGTGGTCACGCCCGGGCGGCGGCCGCGCGGCCTTGTGGTACTTTCTCTTCCAGCAGGGTGGAGTAAACCACGCCGGCGATAGCGCCTCCGACGATGGGCGCCAGCCAGAACAGCCAAAGCTGCTGAATGGCCCAGCCACCTACGAAAACCGCGGGACCCGTGCTGCGCGCGGGGTTCACCGAGAGATTCGTTACGGGAATGCCGATGAGATGGATGAGCGTTAATCCGAGGCCGATGGCGATGGGCGCGAAGCCCTTCGGCGCGCGCTTGTCGGTGGAACCAAGAATGATCATGAGGAACATGAACGTCAGCACTACTTCCGCGATGAGGCAGGCGGTGAGATTGTATCCGCCGGGCGAGTGCGCGCCATAACCGTTGGAGGCGAAGCCGGCGGAAACATCAAAGCCGGGTTTTCCGGAAGCGATCAGGAAAAGAACGCCCGCGCCCATTAAGCCGCCCACCACCTGCGCGACGACATACGGCACGACCTCGGAAGCTGGAAACCGTTTGCCCACTGCGAGCCCCACGGATATGGCGGGATTCAGGTGGCAGCCGGAGATATGGCCGATGGCGTACGCCATGGTGAGGACCGTGAGTCCGAAGGCCAGAGCCACGCCCACGAAGCCGATCCCAAGATTCGGAAACGCGGCGTCCAGAACGGCCGCGCCGCAGCCGCCAAACACCAACCAGAATGTCCCTAGTACTTCCGCAAGAGCCCGCTTCGTTAATGACACGATGAATTTCCTCTCAGACCGCGAATTTGATTGCAGCCTAAGTATCAAACCGTAAAAGCGGGGAATTTGTCAAGTTGGTTGAGAAGACGTCAACTTACTTGAGGAGATTCAAGGTGTTAGTGGCGTCGTCCACATAGTACAAACCGGCGGGTCCGAAGGTGAGACCGAAGAGCGCGCCGGCTCCCGGAGGGTTTCCGCTATCGTCCAGGAGAATTTTGCCTTTGGGCGAGCCTGTGGCAAGCGTTCCCAGGAGAAGGCCGTTGTTCCCGTTGGTAGTAAGAATCTCCCCCTCGCTGGTGACGATGAGCCCCAGTGGATCGTTCAGCGGGCTGCCGGAGAAGACCGTGGTCCCGGTTCCGGCGGTGTTGGTCCGCGTGAGCGCGTCGGGAATGGCGGCGATCCGGTTGTTCACGCTGTCGGCGACGTAGAGCGTTCCGTTCGCGCCCAGAGCAACGCCGGTGGGGCCAATCACCAGAGCCGCGGGATCGGTCCGCTCGGCAAAGCCGGAACCAATGACGGTGGAGGATTCGACTGCCGGATCATAGCCGGGCGCGACAGACAGGACCAGCCGGACCACGGTTCCCTGGTTGACGATGTTGCCTCCCGCGGCTACCGTGCCGTTTAGAACGTTGGTGACAAACAGGTAAGCTTTGTCGCCGATCTGAATCGCCGCCATATCCCACGGCCCGTTAATCCCGAGACCGTTGATGGAGTCGCCCGCAACAAGGTAGCCCCCGGCGTTGAAGATCAACAGGCAACCAGCCTGCGCGGTGGCCGCCGTTCCATCGGTTGTCGGGAGACTGCCGACAATCACCCAGCCGGACGGGAGGATCGCGAGAGCGGTAGTGAGACCGACTCCGCCGGTACAATTCGCGTCACTCGAAGCCGCGCTTCCAAACGTCGTCTGCGTTCCATCCGGAGTGATCTGGACGATTGTGCTGCCTGTGCCCTGAAGGTTGGCCGAGTTATTGAAGTTACTCACCAGGATGTTCCCTGTGGTAAGCACTCCCGCGGGGAAACCTTTGGGGACCAGCGCGATGCCGTAGGGATTTACGTCGCCGTTAGCGGGAACGGTGGAACCCACAACGCCGATCTGGGCCTGACCGACCTGGGTCAGAGCAGAACCCGCTGCCCCCAATAACACGCCCACACTGAGTACCCGCCGGAATGCCGAAATCATCG